>NZ_JBWZCJ010000026.1:0-55934 GCF_059383535.1 Pseudarthrobacter sp. HLT1-3
ACCGCTGCTGACAGCCGGCCATCAAGATGACAACGCGCTACCAGTCAGCAAGCAGGGCTTCTCGTGGATCACGTAAAACCACTACCGCCCCACGCTCCTAGGGGAGTTCTTCCTCTGGCTCCGGAGGACTGAGTCTCTGAGCCAGTACTCACGGGGCCACGAACGTCAGGGAGCTCTGACAAAAACCGCGGCATCACTTTTGAGCGAGACGGCCCGGTCATGTCCGGTAGGCCGATGTCCGCCGGGGGAACAGCTCGGGTGCCGCCCGGATGGCCAAGACTGGGTTGGGGAAGGAAGGCCTGACCAGGCTGTGGGTCGACGGATCTGATCCGGGTGATTATGCATGTCCTGGGCGCAGCGATCATCCGTACCCGAACCGTCCGGTGGATCAACGGACCTCGTCAGTACGTTGCTGCCAGGGCCGCGGGAAGCTCGGTCAGCGCGGTGACTGTGAATTCAGGAGCCTGAAAGTAGCTGGGGTAGCTTTCCCCGGCCCTGTTCAGCCATGCCGTGCGCAGGCCCGCGCGGGCGGCGCCGTGGATGTCCCATGGATGGACGGCGACCAGCACCATGTCAGCGGGGTCGGCCTCGCAGGTGGCGGCGGCATATTCGTAGGATGCCCGTGCAGGCTTCCATGCGGCCGCGTCTTCGACCGAGAGTAGCGCCTGAAACTCGTCACGGATTCCGGCGTCGGTGAGCAGCTTCCCGGCGATCTGGGCAGAACCGTTGCTCAGTGTGATGAGCCGGAACCCGGCAGCGGTGAGTGCCCTAATTCCATTCGGGACGTCCTGATGTAAGCTCAGGCCCGTCATGCCGCCCATGACATGCTCGACCGCGGTCTCAAGTGGCTGGTTGAGTCCCACCCCAGTAAGAAGTCCCCGGAGTGCCTCGGCCCCGATGGCGGCGAAAAATCCCTTGTCGCCGCTGGCCGTGAGGGCGAAGCCGTCGCGCAGCAGGGTAGCGAACCAAAGTTTGGCCAGTTCAGCCGGCGCACCGATCTCGCTGAAGCGTTCGCCCATGGGGGACATGTCGGAGAGAGTTTCGTTGACATCGAAGACGATTACTGGCATGGCATCGGTCATGAATTCTCCTTGTGGTGTGCAGACTCTTCGTCCAAGTCTCCCCTAGAAACACCGGCAGGCCTCATAAGACCTTGCCCTCCCACAGTTCCCGGAAAGGAACCTCCATGAACACTCGCAACCGTTTTTCACCGGGAAAAGCCTTGCGGCCAGGCGTCGTGGCGCCTGCGCTCGTCGTGATCGCTATCGCTCTCGCTGGCTGCACCGGCAGCCCGGCCGGCGACGCTGCTACACGGCCGAGCTAAGAGGCGGGATCGACGCTGCGTTTCGTCGGCCGATAGCCGGCGAGTGCGGCGCGGACGTCGCCCTCTTCGTGCACGCTCTTCTCCCTGCCGAACGGCAACATTTTTAGTAGCGGGTGCAAGATCGTCATGACGATGAGGCCCCAAGCGAGTCCGAGGACGGCCGAGCACAGGGTGTTGACGAGCCAGGCCAGGAAGCCGCCCACCGCCGGGATCCCGGCGAAAGGGGCTTCGAGGACATGGACGAAGTCGTAGGGCACGTGCCAGCCGAGGTCGTATAGTCCCTGCAGCATGATGTGACCACCAACCCAAAGCATGGCGATGGTCCCGACGAGGGTTATTCCGGCCAGCACGGCGGGCATCCCCTTGACGAGCAGCTGGCCAAAGCGCTGGGAGCCCGCGGAGTCCTTCGAGGTCAGGTGCAGCCCGATGTCGTCCATCTTGACAATCAGTGCGACGGCACCGTAAACGAGCACCGTGATCAGGAGCGCTACGACGACCAGGATGAGCGCCCGGACCCACAAGGACTCATCTGCCACCTCGTTCATCGAGATGACCATGATCTCGCAGGACAGGATGAAGTCGGTGGTGATGGCGCCCTTGGTGACCTTAGCCTCCGCCTCCGGACCCCGTTCGACCGCCGGCACCTCTTCGTCCGCGTGGTCGCCGCGGAACTTGTGCCAGACCTTCTCGGCGCCCTCGTAGCAGAGGTAGGTGCCGCCCAGCATGAGGATGAACGGGATGGCTCCTGGTACGAAGGCACTGACGAGCAGCAGGGCCGGCAGGATAATCAGCAGCTTGTTCCGAAGCGAGCCCCAGAAGATCCGCTTGATCATCGGCAGTTCGCGGGACGGGTCCGCCCCCGAAACGTACTGCGGGGTAACGGCGGCGTCGTCGATCACCACGCCGGCGGCCTTGGCTCCCGCCTTCGCCGCCCCGGCAGCGACGTCGTCCACCGAGGCGGCCGCTATGCGGACCAAGGCTGCGACGTCATCCAGCAGGGCGACGAGACCGCCGCTCACAGACCGCTCCCGCACTGCTCGAGGGGGGACTGCAGGGCATGGAGGCCTCGGTTGAGGCGTGTGGTCGGCATGCTCAGATTATACGGTGGCGGGCACCCCGTTGACTGGGAGTGGCGTGCGTGCGCGGGGACGCACGCCAGCCGCGCTGGCTAGTTTGGGGCACCGTGACCGCGGAGTGGCGTCGAGCTGACCTATTCAAAGTGCAGTGTCCAATTTTCGCGGGCTGCCTCGGCCGACTCCGACCAGTTCTGGATCCATGGACTCGTTTTGGCCCCGCAACTGCATTTTCAGTGCCAGCCGGCGGCGACGCGGTCGCGTGGCGGGGAGCGATCAGGCCGGATTAGGCCAGGAACATCCAGGGCGGGATACACGTCAGGGTTGTACTACCTCTGAGGGGTTTCTTGCTTTAAAGTGTGTACCTGGTCGGGTCTCTGACGCTTGGTGCGGCCTGTAGCCTGGCTGCCGCGGTGGCCTGTGAAGTTTTGTAGGCGGCGGGGTCAGAGGCCATGGCTGTGAGCCCTCCGTCTGTTGGGATGTGGGGTCATTGGCCTCATTTGTGGCTTGTTCTGGTGCCCGTTGCGGGTCTAGTACCCATTCATGCCGCCGGGTTCTGTTGGCAATATGTCCTGCGGCGGTTCCATAAGATCCCTTCTCCGGATTCCCTATTCACTTAGAGCCTGGGGGAGAGGTGGGTGCCGCCTTGTCGGGCCCAGGGTGTGTGGAAATTGTCCACACCCGGGTGTGTGTCATGCCGTTGACTTGGTGGCTCCCGCCTTGCCTATTTCTGCTACGCGAGTTCATGCCGGGACGAGTTCTGCCGGACATGACGTTCCTGCCGGTTCATTCGCCTTTTCGTTGCGGGGCACTGTCGGGCACCTATCGGAATGCGCGCCCCGTACGCCCGCCATGGATTGTGTGGACCGTGTCAGAAGCGGCTGCTGCAGGGCGTCGTGCAGGACCGGAGCGTTCCACCGGGACCTGAACGTGTGGGCAATGTCTGATTCATTGCCGGGGCCGCCCAGCAGGACAACAAACGTATTGGAACCCCTTAATTCATTCCATCCTTTTCAGTGCTCGGATGCCTTCGCGGCTTTGATGGCGGCCTTGGCAGCCTGCTTGCTGGCGCGCACCCTTTTCAGTGACTCGGAGTCCACGATGTCGGCGACAGAAAGAAATGCGCTCTCCTGGCCATAGGGGTCAGCAGCCTCACGCCAGCCTTGTGCCTGGAGTCCGCACTGCTTGCCGAGTAGTGCGAGGAAGATCTTTGCCTTCTGCTCTCCGAAGCCGGGCAATCCCTTCAGCCTGCGCAGCACTTCCTGGCCGTCAGGGTCGTCCTGGTTCCAGATGGCCGTTGCGTCCCCATTCCAATCGCGCTGTACGGTTGCTGCGAGATTCTGGACGCGGCTGGCCATTGAGCCGGGGAAGCGGTGAACGGAGGGACGCTCCTTGAAGATCTCAACGAAGCCGGCCGGTTCATATTCGGCGATTGCGGCGGGGGACATGGACCCGAGCCGCGTCCGGATCTTTTCGGGTCCGGCGAACGCAGACTCCATGGTCACTTGCTGGTCAAGCAGCATGCCGATTAGAAGTGCAAACGCGTCATTGCTGAGCAGCCGGTCGGCGGCAGGGTCGCCAGTGATGTGCAGTTCCATGCGCCCATCCTCCCACCTGCTCCGAGCCGCGTCATGGCACCACCGACAGCCGGGCGTTGCTGTCCACGCTGCCACGCCCCACTGGCTCGGCCAGCGGGATGCTGAGTTCGGTCCCACCGAATGACTGGTGGATTCCGGTGTGGTCAGCGCAATAGCTGATGAAGGGGGATGTCGGACGGTGTGTATGGCCGGCCGCCTCTTGGAGTTTTCGGGCGGGATGCCCCCGGTACTGCCCGGCTGGGCCAGCACCGCCTCCGCAGGGGTGGAACCTGGGAGGGGTCAATGAGGGAGGCCATGCGGGAAATCGGCGTGTCGGAAAGGCCATGACGACTGTTGGAGCCTCAAAGACACAAGGAAAACCATTATGGACGTCAACAGGCCGCGCGTCGCGCTCGTCACCGGCGCAGGATGACGGCTCACCGGTCTCTGCGTGGGACGACTGCCGATCATTTTGCCAAGCCGTAGCCATGTCCAGCGGTTGGCGGTTGGCGGTGGAGGTTCGCGGCTGGTCACGTACGGCCGTGCTGGTCAGGTCGCTGGGGGCCGGGCAGCATGCAGGCGTTCGAACGTGGGCGGATGCATGTTGTCGCGATATCGTTGGTCCAACACGTCGAATCCGGAGGGCGCATGCCATACGTTGTTGACTTCACGAACGTTTCGACTGTCGGCTTGGAATCGTCTCCGGTCGCCGCGGCGCTTGCTGGCTTGCGCGCCAATGAGGGGCGCTACTACCGCAACAAGTACGACCACGTCTTCACCGTTAGCCCGGCAATCGAGGTTCCGGAGGTGGTCGACCGGGTCAGCCGGATCCTAAAGGACGAACGCGACATCGTCATCGACTCCCGCCCGCTCGAAGCAACTGCCTTCGAAGTCGACGGTTTGCGGATGGATTACGTGTTCTACGAGTCGGGGCTGTCGATCAACGTCATGTACAGCATTGAGGACGGCGGGAAACGAGCGGTCGGATTCAAACTGGCCGAAGGTATGGAGATTCCAGAGGAACTGGCATCACGTTTCAGATTCGCCCGCCAGAAATCAAAGCTGGCAGGCGTTATCCGCGGCTCCTACTTCGTGATCAAGGGCGAGTATTGATCAGCTGACGTTCCGCGGGCCGTGCCGCCCCCTGGTGTGGTTTTCACCGTCTTGCTGACGGAATAGAGAGTCCTCACACTTGCCCCGGCGACTGTGCGCCGGTGATCGATCCGGGCATAGCGCCGCTCCTGGGCCGACCATCGTGAGCCACAGGCCACAAAGGCCAGCCTGCCATTCACAGCAGGGGTCGCGGCCGGCCGCGGCAGCTTGCGCCTCAGAGGTGCGGCTGTCCATGACGTCACGCCTGGAAACCCGGCTGCCAGGCTCTGCAGGCTGGCCGCGACGCTTCCGGGCACTAACTGGGCATGCAGAGTGGCGCGGGTCGAACACCCGGATGGGTCAACCCAAGCATAGGCAACGGCGCAACGCAGAGCCTTGGGTGCCAAACTTCTGCAAGGCCGGCCAGTGAGTGTCAGTCATGCCGCTACGTACCCGTTTGCCTATGAGATGTTCGGAAAAGAGGAACGAACAGCTATGACCCATTTCGACTCCCAAACTGTGCAATGCCACCTCTGCGTGTGTCTGATAGAAGTTGTTACTTACGCTACGGAGAACATTAGGCCAGAGCGGAGGCACATCACGCACAGCGTGAAACTGTCGTGGCCCGCACTGCCACGGCAGAATTCTGGGCCGGCAACAAAATGGTAAAAATGGGGGTGTGCACAATATGCACACCTTGGGCTTCGGATCGGGTCGTTCTGGTGCCGGACTGGGCCGGATTGCGGAGGTTCTCGCGGGAGTGGCGGATTTTCAAGGGTTTGGTACCCGGTTCGAGTCCCACCTCGGGCACAGCATGGCCCTCGTCAGAGGGGTCTTTTGCATTTCATGTGTGCACATTGCCCCTCTGTAGGTCTCTCTGATGCTGGCCGCGGTCGGTGCTTGGTGCCGCGATCGCTTATGAACTCATGTGGGTGGCAGGTTCAGGGCCGTGGTTAACCTTCCGCCTGCTGGGATCTGGGGTGATTGAGGGACGCGCACGGCTTCACAGGCTTGAGAACGCTGCCAAGCCTGCCCTGCGAGCATGAGCCCCGCTCAATCATGCTCGCAGTGCCGCTCGTTCTTTCTTGGCCCTGAGAGCCGGTGCGAGGGGAGTTACGGCGTCTTTGGTCGAAGCGCAACCAGCCAACCGGCCCACTCGCGGGCGGCGCTGAACGTCCACGTCTTCGTCCCGCTTGGTCCCGCGATCGCCTGAATGCCGTCGGCAACCTCGAAGCGGCGTGCGCCGGTCTCGACTGCCTGGGCCATCCCGGTCGGCGTAGTGAGGGTGACCGAGCCGGAGTTGACGCTCATGCATCCGACGAGCATCGCGTTCGCGGTCGTGCTCGTCACTGCTGGGACGGTTCCCGAGGATGTTGCCGCGCCGGACGCGGTCGTGGCGGCGGTGTCAAGCCCTGAGGCGCCGGAATACCTCGCGATACCCCCTCCGCTTGTCGTCGAAGTTGTCGTCCAGGAATAGCTCGCCGACTCGGACGCAGTGGCCACCTTGTAGTAGCCGTAGACTTTCGGGTTTGCGATGGTGGTCACGGCGGCCAGCCGTGTCCACCCGGCCGGGACACCTGTCGCGGTGATGCTGCCGCCGTTCAGGGAGAGACAGCTGACCAGGAGATCCCCCTGGGCGACGTTGGCCGGCTTGGGGATCGAAAGCGTGGTGCTCGCTGCGGTGTTCGTGGCTTGGCTCACCGACTCGCGGACGATGCCGCTGCCGCCGCCCGGGTCGGTGGGGCTGACGCTCCAGGTCTGCGTCGCTGCTGTCGCATCGGTGTTGCCGGCTGCGTCGGTGGCCCAGACACCGAATGTGTGGGACCCGGTCGACAACCCGGTGTAGGTCTGGGGCGAGGTGCACGCGACGCGCGACACACCGTCCAGGCTGCACTGGAACGTCGAATTGGCTTCACTTGAGGTGAATGCGAAGGAGGCACCGGTCGACGTCGAAGTCGCAGGTGGTCCCGACGTGATCGTCGTCTCCGGGGGCGTAGTGTCCCCTGTCGGAGGCGTCGTGTCCACGGTCCACGTATAGCTGGCGGGAGTCGGGTCGGCGCCGTTCTGGTCAGAGGCACGAACCTGGAAGGTATGCGCGCCGTCGGACAGTCCTGTGTACGACACCGGACTGATGCAGTTGGCGAATGCCGCCGAGTCGAGCGAGCAGGCGAAGGTCGCGCTGGTCGATGTCGAGGTGACGCTGAACTGAGCCGATGTGGAGCTCGTCGGGTTGGCTGGCTTGCTTGTGATCGTCGTGTCCGGCGGTTGGGGGGTGGGGGTCCCAGCTCCGATTTTGCGCGGGTCATAGGCAGCATCGACGAGTAGAGCCGGCGTGTAGGCGGCAGCGATGGACTGCCATGGCACCGCCTTGAAGTTCTGGCGCTGCCCGTTGTCGTTGCCGGTGTCCTGTGTGACGAAGAAGCCCTGGGGGAAGGGCCCGCCGACCCCGAAGTTGGTGACGTCTATCCCGTCCATGCCGGTCACGGCGTCTATCCCGTTCCCGGCAGGGATGGCGAAGGCTCCCAGCGGCCGGTTGTCGTCGCGGGCGTAGGCGTGGAATCGGTTGGAGCCCTGGCTCGCGGCCAGCAGGTAACCGGCGCCACCGCTACCGTAGTAGATGCTGATGCCCTTGATGTCCTGGACGATGTCGCCGCCATTCTCGGTGGTGCTGACAACTTTCGTCCCGGCGGTCGAGTCCCCGGGCTCGGCGCCGTAGCGCCAGATCCCGCCGATGTCCTCCTGCGCGATGTAGAGCCGCTTCATCTCATCATCGGCGACCAGGCCCTCGGTGTGGGCGGGACCGCTCACCTTCCAGCTGCGCACGAGCCGTCCCGTAACTGATCCGGTGGAGCCATCAAGTTCCCACTGCTCGACCTTGCCGATATCGGTGACATAAGCGAAATACTTACCGGTGTCCGGGGAGTGGTAGAAGGAGAACCCGCGGGGCGTGCCGATGTTGGCGGTGGGAGCGAAGCTGCCGACCTTCGTCAGCGAGCGGTCCGACTCGTTGACCTTGTAGAAGTCAAGGCTCCTTACTCGGTTCGAGACACCAACCAAGCCGACGCGGCTGCTGCCGAGGGGAAAGTTGTAGCGGACATCAACATTGTTCATCCGTCCGTCGGGGTAGTAGAACAACTCCCGTCCAGACAGGTCGTAGACGACAAGACCGCGCCCATCCGTGCTCTTGTCCGTGCCGATGATGGTGCTCTTCGACGGGTCGGTGGGGTGGATCCAGATGGCCGGGTCGTCCGCGGCATCCCCTGATCCGTGTATCGGGGCCGTTTCGACCGTTGCGCTCACCTGCGCCACGGCCGCACTCGCGACCGGAGCGGCGAGCCCCACATGTAGTCCAGCGAGTAGTCCAGCCACCGTCAGCATGGCAGCAAACTTCGATTTGAGTGTCACCCCTGGCCTCCCAAAGTTTGATGCCGACAGTTCCGGGCAACCGACGAGAAACGACGCGGATCAACAGGCTGCACATCGGCCGCCTTCGCCTTCAGTCCGGCTGAGGCATGTGCGGCAATCCGGGGTGCGACCCAGTGAGGCTGCCGGCCCATGCCCGGACGGATGATGGCCGGGTCCATTGAGGCCCGGCGCCTTCCGGAGTCCGTTCCCGGACCGCGCGGACTATGTCGATTCGGGAGACTGCGCACAGACATCGCTCCCTTCGTTCTGCCAGGCGCGGGCGTCCCAGCGCCGAACCGTGAGGTGTTTCGAAGATATTAGGGCCCAACGAGACCTGGCCAGTGTATGCCCGGGATAAGAGGCCGACCAGCGTGGCAAGGGCTTCCCGGTACTTGTATATTGGCTGGCACTACCCGTCTTTCAGCCCCGCACTAGTCGCTCTTGGTTGAGGGCCCAAGGCCGGTTTATCTTAAGTCCGGCGCCCGGCATCGCCCACCTCCACGGCGAGGGAGGCGAGGGTGGAGACCAGAAGCCGTCGCTCCACCACCTTGATGAGGGCAGACCCGTGTAACCCCGGCCAGCCTCAGGTAGCCAGCAAACTGGGCGGGGAGGACGAATAGAGCAATTGCGCCCAGCCCCGGCCTGATGTGTCCGGCCGAGCTGGCAATGCGGGCAACGGAGACAGCGACGGGCTGGAGCAGGGAATCAGAGATGGTCACCGTGCCAATCCCATCGACCGCGCAGGGCCAGACGTGTCGCACCCGGGGACGGGGGTGAACGCGATAACCTGCCAAGGGAGTCCAGGAAGGGGCGGTGCTGTGGACATTCTGAGCGGCGTAAGCGGCGAGTGGTTGCGGGCCCTGACCTGGCTCTCGGCCATTGCCACAGGGCTGTTGCTCTGTTTCTGGCGGCCTCGCCGCGTTCACTGGGCTGCGCTCGGCTCCGTACTGGTCTTTGCGGTGGCCAACATCGCAGCAGGCATCTACGTCCTGTCCCATCTCGGAGATTCACGCTGGGGCGGCGGCGGGCAAGAGCGGCTCGAAGCCCCCTCGCTGGCAGATACCCCTGTTGTTGGGCAGTTCCTGGGACCCCTGGACGCGGTCCTGAATGGTGTGGTGGACGGTGTCAATGAATTTACCGATTTCCGGGCCTCGCTTCCGGTCGCGGTGGAATTCCTGGCAGCATCCGGCTGGGCCCTGGCTGTTGCCGTGCCCCTGGGCGTGGCGGCGCTCATGGTGAGCTACCGGGACGCCCAGCGCCGTAAGGCCGTCTTTGCGAGATTCAGCCTGCAGGTCGACGAGCTCAGCGCGGAACTCGATGAAATCAAGCGCCACCTCGGTTACCCAAACCGGGGTTAGTTCCTGAGGGGCGCTGCGCTCCGCCGTGGGCATGGAAAATCTGTGCAAAGCCTGAAACCCGTGGCTCTCTGGTGCTTGTCCGGGGTGCGGGGACACACTTAAGGAGTGTGTTCCGGTCGACCCCGGTCGCTCTATGGTGCCGGTGAGCCTGTGGGTTAGTTTGGTGGTGGAGGGCACAGCTTTGTTGTCCGCGGGACCGTGGATTGTTGCCTTTGAGCACGAATGTCAGATTTGTCGTTTTATCCGTCCTCCCCGGAACACAGACACCTTGATTCCTGCTGGCATGACTGGGAAGGGTGATCCCTTCCTGCTGGCATGACTGGGAAGGGTGATCCGCCATGGAAGTGATCCACCCGCGGTGCGCGGGCATGGGAGCTTGTCAAGTTTTTTGTGTAAGTGGCGCCGGTAGTTTTCTAATTCAGGTGTGGTTCTATTCGGTCGGGATAGGTCAGGGCGAGGACGCCGAGCGCTTCGTTCCAGCCCTGAGTGAAGGCGCCTTCGACGAGGATGTTGTTCGACTTATGCCTGTTCTCGCGGGCCCTTCCGTGGAGTTTGACCCGTTCAAGGGCGCGTTTGTCTTCGATGTTGCAGATCGCCAGCCAGAGCAGCTTCACTGCGGCGATGTCGTTGGGGAAATGGCCGCGGTTCTTGATGATCTTGCGGAGCTGGTAGTTCAGCGACTCGATGGCGTTGGTGGTGTAGATGATTTTGCGCAGCGGCGGCGGGAACGCCAGGAAGGGAACGAATTTCTCCCAGCTGTTGCGCCAGGTGTTCACGGTGGCCGGGTATTTGCCGCCCAGCGGTGAGGCCGCGAAGTCCTCCAGCGCCGCTTCTGCCGCCTCGATGCTCGGGGCCGTATAGATAGGCTTCAGCGCCGCGGCTACCTTCTTCCGGTCCTGGTAACCGATGAAGCGCATCGAGGCCCGGATCAGGTGCACCACGCAGGTCTGCACGGTTGCCAGCGGCCAGGTGGCCGCAACGGCTTCGGGGAACCCTGTCAGCCCGTCGCAACAGACGATGAGCACGTCCTTCACGCCGCGGTTGGCCAGCTCTGCGCAGACCCCGGCCCAGAACTTCGCGCCTTCGGTGGCCTCGACCCAGATGCCCAAAACGTGCTTGATGCCGGCCATGTCCACGCCCACGGCGATGTGCGCGGCCTTGTTGCGCACTTGGGCGCCCTCGCGGATCTTCACCACGATCGCATCCAGATACAGGATCGGATAGAGCGGATCCAGCGGCCGGCGCTGCCAGACCAGCACTTCCTCCAGGACCTCGTCGGTGATCTTCGAGATCGTCTCGCGCGAGAGTTCGGTGCCGATCGTGGACTCCAGGTGATATTGGATGTCGCGGACCGTCATCCCGCCGGCGTAAAGGCTGATGATCATCTCATCCAGCCCGCCGGTACGGCGGGAGCCCTTGGGCACCAGTTGCGGCGTGAACGAACCGTTACGGTCCCGCGGCACGGCCAGCTCAACGTCGCCGACCTGGCTGGCCAGAGTCTTCGGGTAAGAGCCGTTGCGTGAGTTCGGCAGCAGCCGCGCCGCCCGATCTCCCTTCTCATAGCCCAGATGACCTGCCAGCTCGGCCTGCAGCCCGCGTTCCAGCACGGCCTTGATCATCTGGTTCAGGAACCCGTGTTTGCCGTCGATCTGCAGCTCGCCGGAGTCGATCTGTTCCATCAGCTCGTCGAAGGCGCCCGAGTCCTTCAGCTGCTCCATGCCTCCGGCGGCAGCGACCTTGGCGGCGAGCTCGGCACTGAGCTCTTCGTTGGAATCAATCATGGTCACAGTGTTCTCCAATCAATCGCTGGACCGAAACCCCCTACACAAACCATCTGACACTCCGCCATGGAAGTGATCCACCCGCGGTGCGCGGGCATTGATATCTCGAAGAAGGACGCGAAGGTCTGCGTCCGCGTGCAGGGCCGCGGGTCCAGGCCCACCACGTCGATGGTCACCACCTGGGGTGCGATGACCGAACAGATCCTGGATCTGAAAGAGCACCTCCTGAACGAACATGTGAGCCTGGTTGTCATGGAAGCGACCAGTGACTACTGGCGTCCCTTCTACTACCTGCTCGAAGACGACGGGCTTGACGTGGTCCTGGTCAACGCCCGTGACGCCAGGAACGTGCCGGGCCGCAAAACCGACGTCTCAGACGCCGCCTGGCTGGCCGACCTCGGCGCCCACGGGCTGGTGCGGGCCTCCTTCGTGCCCCCGCCCCCAATCCGGGAACTGCGGGACCTGACCCGGGCCAGGACCATCATCACCCGTGAACGGACCCGGGAAATCCAGCGGCTGGAGAAACTGCTTGAGGACGCCTGCATCAAACTTTCCTCGGTGGCCTCGGACATCACCGGCGTCTCCGGACGGCTCATGCTGCAGGCACTGATCAAAGGCCAAGACGATCCGGCGACCCTGGCAGACCTGGCCCACGGACGGATGCGTTCAAAGATCCCCGAGCTCACCAATGCGCTGACCGGCCGGTTCAGCAGCCACCACCGCTACATGGCGCAACTGTATCTGCACCGGATCGACGCCCACACCGCCGACATCGAGGCCCTGAGCGCCAGGATTGAGGAGGCGATCGCGCCCTTTCGCCTCGCCCAGGAACTCCTGATCAGCATCCCGGGATTCAGCACCACCATCGCCGAGGTCTTCATCGCCGAAACCGGCGCCGACATGACCGTGTTCCCCACCGCGGGGCACCTGGCATCCTGGGCCGGCGCGGCCCCGGGCTCCAACGAATCCGCCGGACGGGTCAAGTCCGCCAAAACACGCCCCGGCAACCGCTACCTCAAAGGAGCCCTCGGCATCGCTGCCCTCGCGGCAGCACGATCGAAGAACACCTACTTCTCCGCTAAATACCGGCGCACCACCTCCCGGCGGGGACCCTCCAAGGCACTCGTCGCGGTTGAACACTCCATGCTCACCGCGGCCTGGCACATGCTCACCACCGGCGAACTCTACAAGGACCCCGGAGCCGACTACTTCACCCGCCAGGCACCGGCCAAGGCCAAGGCCCGCGCGATTGGTCAGCTCGAATCCCTGGGCTACCAGGTCATCCTCGAACCCCTGCAACAAACCGGATAACGACCGGCTACGACGCCAACCCACCGGATCCTCCGGTCACCGGGACGGGGTCACCGCAATTTTCATGTCAGCGCGACCGGTCAGCTCCGTTTCAACCGGAAGTCCGGAACGTGTTGAGTGCCAGGCCGCGCAGTGGTACGGCGTGAAATGCCCACATCAAGAATGCGGGTCCGCGCATCAGGGGCAAGGATGAAAGTCCCGCGGTGGCCTCGGACGTGCATCCCGGAATGGGCCGGCCCCGGGGCTTATGGCCCGTGACAGCGGAATCGGCAGTCTGGAGAATTGCCCGATGGCGAAGCCACAAACCATGAAACAGCCTTCCACCCCCGCCGCAGTGGTCGCTGGGCTGGTGGCATCGGGTTTCCTGTTCCGGCGCTTTCAATTGCGCTGGGGTGCCACCGCCGCCGAAGCCGACGGCGGGCTTCCGGGCGACGACTTCCTGTCCATTGCCGATCTGCAGTCAACGCGGGCGATCACCATCAAGGCTCCGGCGAACGCAGTGTGGCCATGGTTGGCGCAGATGGGTCAGGGGCGCGGCGGACTCTACAGCTACGACTTCCTTGAAAACCTCGCCGGCCTGGACATCCGCAGTGCTGACCGTATCCACCCGGAGTGGCAGGACATCAAGGTAGACGATCGCTTTCACCTTGCCCCGGCTGCTACCGCAGACCTGGCATTTGTCCTGAAGCCACATTCCGACGGCAACACCCGGCTTCTGGTACGGGAGCGTTATGCCTACCGGCAGGGGTGGGCCCGGTGCCTGGTCGAGGCGGTGGAGATTGCCAGTTTCATCATGTCCCGGCGGATGCTCCACGGGATCAGGAGCCGCGCAGAGGGCAACTAGGGCGTGGTGAGACGTACTGTTCAGACACTCATGTTGGCCGCGGCGTCGTCACCCGGATAGCGACGGCGGGCCGGCAGAACCATCGGGCGCCGGTCAACCGGCAGAGGAAGCGAACCGAGTACCCTCCAAACCCTGTTCTGTGATCGGACCGGGCCTCGGGGGATGGTCGTCACTTGCCGCCTGGGCGAGCCCGGTCAAGCCAATCTCCGAGCAACGCGGCGAGGAGCTCCGGCCGCTCGTGCATGAGTGCATGGCCCGCGCCGTCGACTACTGCCAGGGTGGCGCGCGGATAGCGCTCCAGTAAGTCCATTGCGTCGGTGTACCCAACGATCGAATCAAGTCGTCCGGCCACGATCAGGGTCTGCGCCGGGAAGGTACTCGACCCGACGTCGACCGTCCATTCGGCGAAGATTCGGCCTAGCCCAGTCGCGTCAACGAGCGTCGTGCCCGGCACGACATGGCTGCGGTAGCGGCGGGCGGTGGCCGACGTGCGCACGACGAAGTATTCATCGAAACCGTGCCGTTGCTCAGGTTCGAGTTCGTCGTACGCGTTTGCGTCCTGACAAATCACCTGATGGTCGGGCACATTTTGTGAGTGCTCGGCGACGGGGCATAGCAGGGCCAGGGCGCCCACGATGTCGGGCCGCTGTGCAGCCACGCCGCGCGCAAGATATGCGCCGTAGGAATGCCCAAGCAACATCACCGGTCCGGCCTCTAGCCGATCAATGAACTCAGCGATTACCGCGACCACATCGTCGTTGCAACCCAGATCGCCGGTCGTGGAGCGGCCCATTCCTGGCAGATCCGGATAGATCCGCCGGTATCCCGGGCCGGGGACGACGGCCTCGATCGCCGCCTCGATCTCGCGGTGATCAACACCGGCGCCGTGAAGGGCAATAAGAGGCACGCCGCAACCGTGCTCAACGTAATGAATTAGGACGTCGTTGATCCGTCGCTCCATGTCCACATCGTAATGATCGATCCGTGGCTGCAACACCACCCGAAACTATGTGGCCTCCCGGGGGCCTGCCCGGCCCAGAATTTTCTCGGCGTCCCGTCGCTGGGCCTTCGGTGGACAGGCTTCCGTCGACTCGTATTGATAACTGGCGGGAGGTGGACGCCGTGAAAGTCCTTCAAGCCAGTAGCGTGATCCGGCCTGTGAGCCAGGCCTCCACACCCGGTTCAGTCGCGTACGGGATTCGACCGTGCTGCAGCGAGTGGATCGGCCAGGCTTTTCAAACGCTGAATCCGTTCGGGTGCGGCGCTCTGGAGCGGTAAATATGGGGTGAGCACACTGTTAACACCCAGGGGCTTGGGATCGGATCGTACCGGTTCCGGACTGGGTCGGATTAGGGATGCTTTCGGCGGAGTGGCGGGTTTTGCTTTACCGTGTCGACCTGATCGGCCCTCTGACGTTTGTCCGTGGCCAGGCCTGCGCCGCAGCAGCCAATTGAGCTATTCGAAATCAGCGGTTTCACGTTAGACAGGTAGTCAAGGCGCACACGGGCTTCCGAGTGCGATTCGTTCTCGGTGATAAATTGGGAAGCGTGACCACTGCGGAGAATGAAGAATGGGCTGAGCCTCGCCATCAAGTGCCTATCCCCCCGCGCACGCGAGCCCAAGGGCAGTCCCTGCGTGAGGTGCAAAAACAGGTGACCCGCGAGCGGCTGATCGAGTCGGCTGCTGAGGAATTCCGGAGCCGCGGCTTCAATGAGACGACTGCGGAGAACATCGCGAGTTCAGCTGGAGCCAGCCGCGCAACGTTCTATGTCTACTTCAGGACCAAGGCGGAAATCGTTGCCGAGCTGATGAGGCGCAGCCAGTCCGACGTGATGGCGGCCTACCGCCGGTTGGACGACATGGAAGATCCGGACCAGGCGAGCATCCTCGACTGGCTGGACGAAACCATCATGCTGTGGCGGGAGCGCTCCAGCGATTTCAACACCATGGAGCAGGCGCTGGCAAACGATGACCTGGTGACCGAGACATGGTTGAACATCCTCGGCGACACCTACAAAGTCATGCCGAAGACCTTTGCCCGGTACACGGATCCCGTGCAGCACGAACGCGCGCGGCTGCATTTGCTGACACTCCAGATGGCGTTGGACCGGACCATGTTCTTTACGATTCTTCGCGGCAGGCCGTTGGATATGGCGCTGCTTAAGGACGTGCTGGCCATGCAGTGGCTGGCTTTCGTCCGCGGTGACGCCGCTGCAGGCTAAGCAACGGAACACGTGCAGAGGCGCCGGACCATAGTGTCCGGCGCCTCTGCATTGGCTCAACTGCGGGGTTAGCGGCGATGACTCATGACAGTGAGAGCGGCTGCCTCAGTGGCTGGCCACCTCGGTCAAGTGGACACGCTTGGAGAGCGCGAACGCTGCAATGATCGCCACTACCGAGACAATTGCCGCGGTCAGGAAGCCGGTGGCGTAGTTTTCGGCCGGCGGCAGGGGGGCCGCGGGCGTCGTGTTCAGGCCGATGATGGCGGCGTAGACCGCTGTTCCGATCGCTGATGCGGACAGCGCGATCCCCACGTAAATGGAGGCAGTGCCGGCGCCCTTCCCGGCCGGCGCCTCGGCGGCGATGATCGAGACGGCAATGGTCAGCACCGTCGTGTACGCGACGCCGTAGAAGAGGATGCCGACCACGACAGCCCAGAGCTGGGTGTGCATGAAGTACAGCCAGACGAACGACAGCATTAGGAGGAATGCACCGGCAGCAAGGGGGCCGCGCGGCGGAATGCGGTGGAGCACGCGCGGGATCACCGTGGAGACAACGATGCCGGCCACCGTCATCGGAATGAAGAGAAATCCGGCCGTCAGGGGATTGAGTCCGAAGCCATAACCCGCCAACTCTGCAGGGGTCAGGGCCCAGCCCATCACGAAGTTGAACATCATGATTCCGGCGATGCCAAGCGTGACAAAAACGGCGTACGCGGGCATCAGACGCGTGCTGAGCAGCAGCGAGATATCAACCAGCGGCTGCTTGCTGCGGGACTCGGCGACCAGCGCCAGGCCAAGGCCGACGACGCCGCCGATCACCCAGGTCAGAGTGACAGGGGATGTGAAACCCCAGGCCGGGCTCTGGCTCAGGCCGATGCAGATCGCGGTCAGGGAGAGGCCGAGCAGAGTGACGCCGACGACGTCGATGCGCTTGCTCTTGCCCCGGTTCCGCAGGGTGGCGTCAGAGTCCGAGCCCCACAGCAGCATTCCGACCATACTCAGGACCGTCAGGGCGGCGCCGATCCAGAATGCATGACGCCACGTTGCGCCGATGACCACCATGAGGCCGCCCACGCCAAAGCCCAGCGTGACACCGACGGCCTGGCCGCCGGCGATGATGCCGATGGCCTTTTTGCGGTCGAAGTTGCTGAGCCGGTCGTTCATGATGCCGACGACTAGGGCCTGTCCGGCCATGATGCCGGTAAGTGCGCGGCCAATCACCAGAACGGTGAAATCGGTGGCGAGTGCTGACATTACGTAGCCCACGAAGATGCCCACAATGCAGATGATCATCACCTTGCGGTGGCCGAAAACGTCGCCGGCCTTCGACAGGAGAGCGATGGAGGCGGCCCCCATCAGGAGCGTGGCGAGGAGGGCCCAGGAGACCTGGGAGGGCGTGAGGCCGAGGTCCATACTCATGGACTGGTAGAGCGGGATAGCCATCATGGCGCCCACTTCGTTGAGCATTTGCAGGCCGGAGAACGTTACGGCCATCAGCATGCCGGCGCGCTTCCAGGGGAGCTTTCGCTGCGCATCCGGCAGCTCTGCCGGGGCCAGCTGGGCGGTTGGGGAGCCCGTCATTGGAACTGTCATGCTTCTCCTTTGAAGAGAGGCCCGGAGGCCTCGAAGTTCTGTCTCTGGTGGGATTCCCCGCAGCCGGCGGACTCCAGCGCTACGCGCCGGGAAGTGGATCGGATATGTGACCGTGCTCACGGGAATGAATGAAGCAGACCACATTCACTGGACGCTTGTCTACTCAATCAACGTACGTATATTTTTTAGGTATGCGCCCAGAAATTCGCTGGACATGTGTCCAGTGAACTGCCACACTGGTGTCCGACATCACAATTTATGGCCGCCTCGCTGGCGGACAGCAGAAAGGCACAACGTCGTGACCCTAGAAGGAAAAGTTGCATTCATCACCGGAGCCGCCTCCGGAATCGGGCTGTCCACCGCAAAGGCTTTTGCCGACGCAGGCGCCGCGGTGGTTGGTGCGGACGTGTCCGAGGCGGCCCTGGCCCGCGAGTTCTCTGCCATTCCCGGCTCGCTGTCGATTCCCCTGGACGTCACGAGCAGCGCGGCCGTCAACGATGCCTTTGGCAAACTCGACGCAGAATTCGGCCGCCTCGACGTGGTCATCAACGCGGCCGGCATTAATGCGCCGTCCAAGGCCGCGAACGACAAGCTCGTTGACACCAACGTCCGCGCCTTCCGGGCAGCACGGGCAGGCGAGGACTTCTTTCCCGACTTCCTCGGTGACATCACTGATGACGATTTCCGCCGGGTCCTGGAAGTCAACCTGTTCGGGCCGTTCTACGTCATGCGGGCAGCCGCCCCGCTGCTCAAGCGCACCGGCGGAGGCTCCATCGTCAACGTTTCCAGCTCGGCTGCCCTGCTCGGCGTGCCGATGCCGCTGTACTACCCCGCGTCCAAGGCCGGCGTCCTTGGCATGACCCGGGCAGCGGCCGCCGAACTGGCCCCCTTCAACATCCGGGTCAACGCGATCGCGCCCGGCGCGGTGGACACCCCGCTGTTCCGCCAGCAGCCCGAGGAAATCACCGGGATGCTGATCGGCATGCAGCCCATCAAACGCCCCGCCACTCCGGAAGAGATCGCCGCCACGATGCTGTTCCTAGCCGGCGAAGCAGGCGCCTACTACACCGGGCAGACCCTCTCGCCGTCCGGCGGCCTCCACATGTAGGGCCGCCACTCCCACGGCAGCAGCCTCCCGCCGTCGTCGGACGCACGACGACGGGCTGCCGCCACCCCCCTTTATCCCCCTTTACGCCAGGCACACAGGAGCAGGACCATGACCCACGGACTCAACGCCGAGACCATCGACCTTCTAGAGCAGACCATCCGGAACGACATCAGCGCCGGCGACTATGACGGCGCCCGCATCATTGTGGCGCGTCACGGCGAAGTCGCACTCGATGCCACGCTTGGCTGGGCGGACCGCGCTGCCGGCCGCGCCATGGAACCGGACAGCATTTTCCGTGTGTTGTCGCTGACCAAGGCCTTCACCAACGCCCTGGTGTACCAGGCCATCGGCGAAGGGCGGCTCGCCCTGAGCACCCGCGTGGTGGACATTATTCCCGAGTTCTATGGCAGTGACCGGTTCCGTGCCGGACGCAAGGACCGCGTCAACCTGGCACACCTGCTGACCCACCGTTCCGGGATGCCTGCCACCCCGGAACCGCTCCCGAACGCGCAGCTGGGCAACCTCGCCGCCGTCATCGCCGCCATCTGCGAACTCGACGTAGTCCACGAGCCCGGCACCAACCTCACGTACTCACCCGCCGTCAACCATGCCCTGATGGGCGAGATGCTCCGCAGGGTCTACGGCGCCGACTCCTTCCGGGACCTGGCCGAGAAGAACCTCTTTGGGCCGCTCGGCCTCAAGGACACACGGTTCGGCCCCCTGGCCGACTGGAAGGAACGGATGGTCCCGCTCAAGGCCTACATCCCCGACTCCGGCTGGCTCTCGGCCAAGGACATTGAGGTCCTCGACGAGGTCATCAACGAGGATGCGGAGATGCCGTGGGTGGGCTCCGCCAGCAGCGCTGCCGACGTGTTCACCTTCGCTGAAATGATCCGCCGCAACGGCGCCCATGAAGGCCGCCAGCTGGTCGCGCCCGCAGTGCTGGACGCGGCCACCACGCTGCAGACCGGGGACATGACCAATGACCTGTACGCCATGATTGCCCGGATGCGCGGCTGGGAAGAGCCCCCGGGAAACTTCGGCCTGGGCTTCTCGCTGAGCGGAACCGGCATGCACCCGTCCTTCTTCGGCCCCTTCACCAGCCCGCGGACCCACGGAAACTACGGTGCCGGATCCACGCTGTTCTGGATCGACCCGGAACGGGACATGACGTTTGTCTGCCTGACCGCCGGCGTCATGGACGAGGGCGACAACGTCCTGCGCTTCCAGAAGCTCTCCACCATCGCCGCCTCCGCGGTCCTCTGACACTTCTTCCTCCTGGAGCACACCATGTCCATCAACACCATCACTCCTGCCCACCGCGGCCCCCTTGCCCCCGGCTTCGACGCCATGGGCGACGACTACTACCGCGACCCCGCCCGGCATTTCGCCGACGTCCGCGAGGGCCGGCCAGCCTTCTTCTATCCCTACCTCAACGCCTGGATCATCACCCGGCGCGCCGATGCTGAAACCATCCTGCCCGACTGGCAGAAGTTCTCCAGTGCCAGCAACGGCGGACTGATCCCGGTACCCGAGGCTTACCAGGAGATCATGCCGGCCGAGCTGATCTCCCGGATCCTCGTAGGGTCTGATCCTGCCGGGCACACGATTGCCCGGCGCGTGGCGCAGAAAGCCTTCCTGCAGGACCGGATGGAAGCGCTGCGGCCGGAGATCGAAGACCGTGCGCACCGCATCATCGGCAG
The DNA here is from genome assembly GCF_059383535.1 of Pseudarthrobacter sp. HLT1-3. Taxonomy (NCBI): domain Bacteria; kingdom Bacillati; phylum Actinomycetota; class Actinomycetes; order Micrococcales; family Micrococcaceae; genus Pseudarthrobacter; species Pseudarthrobacter sp. HLT1-3. The sequence goes on from NZ_JBWZCJ010000026.1 coordinate 20,392, forward strand.
GTTCGAGGCGGATGGGCATGGCAATCTGATGGACGCCTACTGCCTGGAGCTCACTACGCAGACGCTCCTTGCGCTGATGGGGCTCGGTCCGGAATTCGATTCCATGATGCGCGGCCTCCGTGACGACTTCTTCCAGGTGCTCGCCAGCGCCCAGGAAAAGCTCGAAGAGCCGCGCCGGTCGGCAGTGTGGGGCAGCTACGTCTCGGCTCAGCTGACCCTGCGGCAAATCGTCCGCGAACGGCGTGACAGCCAGGCCGACGACCTCATCTCCGTGATGGCCCGGGACAAGGACCGGGACGGCAACTGGTCCCTTTCGGAGGAACAGATCGCCCTGCATCTGAGTGAATTTGCCGCTGCCGGCACCGACACCACCGCGCAGGCGATGGCCAACGCCGTGATCTTCCTCAACGAGACGCCCGCCGCTCTTTCCGATGCCCTGGACGAGCCTGCACTTTGGCAGCGGGTCTTTGACGAGACGGTCCGGCGCCGCCCGTCGTCGACCTTTGCTTCCCGGCGGGCCAACGTCGATGTCACCATCGGCGATGCCGAGATCAAGTCCGGGGACATGATCTGGATCGCTCTGGCCAGCGTGAACACGGACCCCGAATACTACGACCGGCCCTTTGAATTCGACATCCACCGCGAGGACTCCCGGGATCACCTGGCCTTCACCAAGGGACGGCACACGTGCCTGGGGCAGCCGCTCGCCCGTGTCCAGGGAGCCACTGGCCTGAAGGTGCTCTTCGAACGGCTCCCAAGCCTGCGTCCGGCCAATGATTGGGGCCTGGACTTCATCCGCATGGCTCTGCTGCCGGTCCGCCGGAGCCTGGACGTGCAGTGGGACGTGGCACCCAAGGCGGCGCACCACGCTATCGAGCTTCCCGAAGACCCCACCGCGACGCGTGAACTGCTGGTGCAGGAGCGGCGGGAGGAATCCGACGGCGTCGTATCCCTGACGCTCGTGGACCCGGCTGGGGATTCGCTCCCGGCCTGGCACCCGGGTGCCCACATCGATGTCCATGTCGGCGAATGGGTCCGGCAGTACTCACTTTGTTCTCCTGGCGGCAACCAGTCCACGTGGCGAATCGGCGTGCTCAAGGAAGCTGCCGGCCGCGGTGGATCGCTGGCCATCCACGACACGGTGGCGGAAGGGAGCTTGCTGAAAGTCAGCCAGCCCCGCAACAACTTTGTCCTCCAGCCCTCAGCCAACTACCTCTTCATCGCCGGCGGAATCGGCATCACCCCGATCCTGGCCATGGTGGAAAAGGCCGAACGCGAAGGCGCCAACTGGAGCCTCGCCTATGGTGGCCGCTCACTTGCAACCATGGCCTTCCGTGAGGAGCTGGAGGATTTCGGCGACCGTGTCCGGTTTGTCCCGGAAGATACCGACGGCCGGGTGGACTTCGCTGCCCACCTGAAGGACGTCAAGCCTGAAACACTGATCTACTGCTGCGGGCCCGAGCCCCTGCTGAACGCCGTCGAAGGCGCCTCGGCGCACTGGCCCGCCGGCAGCCTGCACGTGGAACGCTTCGTGCCAAAGCAGATCGACGCCAGAGGTGACGTCGCCTTCGACGTCGAGTTCGTGGACAGCGGCGTTACGCTGACCATCCCCGCGGACAAGTCCATCCTCGAAGTTGCCCAGGCGGCCGGGCTGCCCGCCTTGTCCTCCTGCAGCGAGGGGACCTGCGGCACCTGCGAAACGCCGGTCATCTCGGGCACCCCCGACCACCGTGACTCCATCCTGACGGACGACGAAAAGGCCAGCTGCGACAGCATGTTCATCTGCGTCTCCCGCTCCAAGGGTGGATGCGCGCTGAAGCTCGGGCTCTGAGCCGTGGGAATGGAGCAGATCCGGCACGATGCACCGGCACTTCGCTGGGGCATCAAACGGAGCTTCATCACGTATCTGTCCCGCCTGCCGGACGGCAGCGTGTCTGCCGAGGCGGGGGCGTCCATCGTCAGCGGGAGTTACTTCCAGTTTGAGCCCGACGGCGGCGGCCCGGCATCGGGTGCCGGGGCGCCGGCTGAGATCCGCAAGTTCCGTGGCCAGATCCGGCTCAGCGGCCATCACGGCATGATGAGCCTGTTTGTGGCGGACCCGTGGCTCGAATTCGGTGCCGCCGGCGCCGTGCTGAGTGTCGCTGACCCGCAGCAGGCGGCCAGCAGTGGCCGCCGGCTGGAACTCCTCCGGCTGGCCGAGCCGGTCTGGCCCGAAGCGGCCGGGCCCGACGCGGCCAGGGCGGACTGGACGGAGCTGCCGGCACGGCTGGCACCGGCCGCCGTCGAGCTCTTCAACGGCCAATACGAGGCCGGGGAGGCAATGGATCCCGTGTTCCTGGGCCCCGCGGTGCCGGGGGAGTGACGTCAGAGGGTGTCCGGGCCCGTCCTCATGCGTGCGCCCCTGGCGCGGGGACCCAGGAGCACGTCCGCGAAGGTCGCGGCAACCTCGGTTAGCTCGCGCTGCGCACTCCACACCGCAACGGCGTGCAGCGGCGGGAGTGGCGGGTCCAGCTCGCGGGTCACCACGGTGGTCTTGGCGATCTGCTGGATTTCCGGGGGCATGATGCTGATGCCCATGTCGGCCGCTATGAGGGGCAGCGTGGTCTGCAGGCTGGTGACGGTCTTCAGCCTCGGCATGGAGAGGCCGTTCGCCAGCCAGTAGTCCACCAGCAGTTCGGTGATGCCCGGGACGCGGATGTTCGGCGACGGTAAAAGCCACGTCTCATCCATCAGTTCAGCCAGCGGCACGGGCTTGGGCGCATCTTTGAAACGGGTGGGCAGCACCGAGGACAACGACATCTTCGAGATCGGTTCAATGACCACGTCGTCCTGGTACATGGTGCGCAGCCTGTCGGGCGCACCGGTCGCAACGATTGCCACATCCAGGGCGCCGGATCGGATGCCCTCAATTACCGTGCCGGGCTCGACGTCGGTCAGGGTGACGTCCGCGTGGGGCGAAAGCTCGCGGAAGCGCGCCAGGACGCGGGGCAAATACGCCCACGCGAAGGGCAGGATGACTGCAAGATGCAGGGTGCCGCTGAGTCCTTTTCCCTGCCGGCTGAGTTCTCGTGCGAGCTGATCGGTCTCGTCGACCAGCCTGGCACCCTTCTGCACCAGCAGTTCCCCGGCGTTGGTGGGCACAATGCCGCGGGCCGTGCGTTCGAGGAGCCTGACGCCGAGTTCTTCCTCAAGGTTCTTCAGTGCCGCGCTGAGCGGCGGCTGGGTCATCTGGAGGACCTTGGCTGCTTTGGAGATGGAGCCCTGCCGGGTGATCTCGCGAAAATATCGGATGTGCCTAATGTCCATATTCAAAGTGTATATCTCGGAGGCGTGAGTTCACTGAAACATATGGCTACGGTGCTTCGGTCGCCCTACGGTGGTGAACAAGCAGTGATACCAATCACACGACGAAAGCAAGGAGGCTGCATCGTGAGCGTTGATGCCGATACCCGGATCCCCAGCGATGACTGGAACCCCATTAAGGTGACCGACTACCCGGCCGAGTACGACAGGCTGCGCGCCGAACGGCCACTGGCCTTCACCAGCGACTACGAGGGATTCTACGGATTTATGCGTTATGCAGAGGTCCAAAAAGGGTCCCGGGACTGGCGCACGTACACCAGCGGCCAGCCGTTCCTTGAATTTCCCGAATTCATGCGGTCCATCCCCATCCAGGAGAACCCTCCCACCCACACGTACTTCCGGAAGTTCCTCTCGCAGTACTTCACCCCGGAACGCGTGGCCATGCTGGTCCCGGACATTGAAGATCTCGTGGCCAGGAACCTGGACCCGCTGATCGAAGCCGGCGAAGCGGACATGATCGAACAGTTTGGCATCATTGTTCCGCAGCAGGTCCTCGCCAGGTTCCTGCTGCTCCCGGACGATGCGTGGGAAACAATGGCCGACAGCCTCGCCAAGGCCGACGCTGTCCGCCATGACCTCGAAGCCATGCGGGAAGTCAACAAGAACCTCTGGAACCCCACGGTCGAGGCGCTCATCCAGGACCGGAGGGCCAACCCGCAGGATCCGGCCATCGACATCATGTCCGGAGTGCTGGAACTGACGCCTGAGGGCCGGCCGGTCACGCAGGAGGAAGCCGTTGCCATCGGTGTGCAGATCTTCTCCGCAGGTGCGGACACCACGACAGCGGCCATAGGTTCCATCCTCTCCTACCTCGGCAGCCACCCCGAGGACCAGGCCGAACTTCGCCGGAGGCCGGACCTGGTGGACACCGCGATCGAGGAAATCCTGCGCCTGGCGCCGCCCCTGCATCACACGGGGCGGAAAGCCACAAGGGAGGTTGAGGCCTTCGGCGCTGTCATTCCCCAGGGCGCCAAGGTTGGACTCAACGTGTTCTCCGCCAACCGGGACGAAGAAAAGTTCGTCCGCGGCAACGATTACATTGCAGACCGCTCACCCAACCCTCATCTGACGTTCGGGCATGGCCCGCACCAGTGCATGGGTTCACCGATTGCGCGCGCCGAACTCCAGGCGATGCTCCGGCAGATCCTGGCCAAGACCAGCAATTTTGAACTGTCCGGTCCGCCGGTGTCCAACGGCCGCCCGCTGCGCACCGGCTGGACCCACGTGCGTATCCGCTTCGAGAAGTAAGGAATCGACGATGACATCCGAAACCATGCTCAGGACGACTGCCACGTTCACCCGGCAGCCGCTCCAGGTCCGGCGCAAGCGGTCCGCGTCGGACGGAGTGGTGGAACTGCAGCTGGTGCACCCGGAGGGGGCAACCCTCCCGAGCTGGCAGCCGGGCGCCCACGTGGAATTGCATCTGCCGTCAGGACTGTCCCGCCAGTATTCCCTGTGCGGGAGCCCGGCCGACAACTCCAGCTACCGGCTCGGGATCTTGAACGCCCCGGGGAGCCGCGGTGGATCCAGCTACGTGCACGCCGGCCTGACCGAGGAGGACATCCTGGAGGTCTCCGGACCGCGCAACAACTTCGAGCTGGTGGACTCCCAGGAGTACCACTTCCTCGCCGCCGGCATCGGAGTCACCCCAATGATGCCCATGCTCGAAGAGGCCGAGCGGCGCGGAGCCCGCTGGAAGCTGACCTACATGGGACGCTCGCGCTCCTCCATGGCCTTTTGGCAGGAACTCGCGAGCAAGTACCCCGGCAGGATCGACATCCGCCCAGACGACGAGTTCGGCTTTCCCGACCTCGGCGCCCTGCTGGGGAACCCGCGCGACGGCGTCAAGATCTACGCCTGCGGCCCGGAAGGCCTGCTGCGCGCCCTCGAAGGAATCTGCGCCGAATGGCCCGCAGGAAGCCTGCACCTTGAGCGTTTCGCCCCCAAGGACCCGGGGGCGTCCAACGCCCCGGCCATCTCGTTCAGGGTCAAACTCGCCCTCAGCGGCCTGGAACTCGAAGTCCCCGCCGGCCGCAGCATCGTGGAAGTGGCCGAGGAAGCCGGCGCGCCCGTCATCTTCTCCTGCATGGAAGGCACCTGCGGCACGTGCGAGACCCGCATCCTGTGCGGCGAGGCCGACCACCGCGACTCCATCCTCAGCGACGAGGAGAAGGCGGCCAACGAGATGATGATGATCTGCGTCTCGCGGTCCAAGTCCGACGTCCTTGAACTCGAACTCTAGAAACCCCGGAGACGCACTGTGAGCACCGCACAGCAGAAGCTAGAACTGCAGAAACCCGAACAGCAGAAACCCGAACAGCCTCAACCGGTCGTAATTGTGGGGGCCGGACCCGTGGGCATCCTCAATGCCCTGGGCCTGGCCCGGGCCGGGGTCCCCGTCCGCGTCTTTGAACGCGCTGGCACCGTAGCCAACTCGCCCCGCGCCATGGTGTACCACTGGTCCGTCCTGGACGGGTTGGAGCGCCTCGGGCTTTTCGAGGACGCCGTTGCCCGCGGTTTCCTCAAGCAGGACTACACCTACAAAGTGCACAAGACCGGCGAAGAGATCAATTACGGGCTCAAGTCGCTTGAAGGGCGGGTCAAACACCCGTACAACCTGCACCTCGGCCAGAACGCCCTGGTGGAAATAGCCCTTGAGCACCTGGCACGCCACCCCCACGCCGAAGTGCTCTGGGACCACAAGTTCATCGGTGTGGAGCAGGGCCCGGACTCCGTCACGGCAAGCTTCGCCACCCCGCAGGGAACCATCACCGCCGAAGGTTCATGGCTGATCGGCGCCGACGGGGCGCGCAGCGGGGTCCGCGAAAGCCAGGAGATTGCCTTCGAGGGCATCACCTGGCCTGAACGCTTTGTTGCCACGAACATCCGCTACCCTTTCGAAGCGGCCGGCTACAGCCAGACCACCATGCTGATCGATGACCGTTTCGGCGCAATCATCACCAAGATCGACAACAGCGGCGACACCGGGTTGTGGCGCTACACCTACTGCGAGGATGCGGCTCTGCCGGTCGAAGGCATCGAAGCGCGCATGCCGGAGTTCTTCGCCTCGATTGTGCGCGATCCCGAAAAAGTGGTGGTGGACGCCTATTCGCCGTACAGCATGCACCAGCGGGCGGCAGCAACGTTCCGTTCCGGCCGGGTGCTGCTGGCCGGTGACGCCGCGCACGCTACCAATCCGACCGGCGGGCTCGGCCTGACCAGCGGGCTGTTCGACACTTACGTCCTTTCCGAGGCGCTCGCCGCCGTCGTCAAGGGTGGAGCGCCCGAAACGGTGCTGGACGAGTACGCCACGGAGCGCCGCCGCGTCTTCGTCGACATCGTCAGCCCGGCCGCGAGCAACAACAAGCGGCTCGTGTACCACTCCTCGGATGAGGCCCGGCTTGAGGAAGACCTGGCCGTTCTGCGGCGGCTGCCCGTGGACGAGGATGCCGTGGTCCAACGCCTGATGTTCCCCAAGAGCCTTGAGACCCGTTCGCTGATCGGGGCGTGGTGACGATGGCGGGCATCACCGACTTCAGCGGAAAGACGGCGGTGGTCACCGGCGGCGCAAGCGGCATCGGCTTCGCCATGGCGCGGCGCTTCCTGGAAGAAGGCATGCGGGTGGCCATTGCCGACATCGAACAGGCCGCGCTGGACACCGCAGTGCGGGAACTCTCGACCATCGGCGACGTGATGGGCAAACGCACAGACGTGCGCAGCGTCAAGGACCTCGAGGCGCTCGCCGAAGCGGTGCTGGAAACCTACGGCCGCATCGACGTCGTTTGCAACAACGCCGGCGTCGAAACCGGCGGCAGCTTCCTGAACATCACAGAGGAGGCCTGGCGCTGGGTGATGGATGTGAACTTCTTCGGCGTCCTCAACGGCTGCCGGGTGTTCCTGCCCCTCCTTGAGGCCGGAGGCGGCGGACACATCGTCAACACCGCCTCGGTGGCCGCCTTCAGTTCAGGCACCGCCACCATGACGCCGTACTGTGCCTCCAAGTTCGCCGTCCTGGGCATGAGCGAATCCCTCGAGGTGGAACTGCGGACCGCCGGCAGCCCCGTGGGTATTTCGCTGCTGGCGCCGGGCCCGGTCAAGACGCGGATGGTCGACGCCGAGCGGAACCGCCCGGCAGACGTGCCCCTGGCCGCCGAGCCCGGGCGGGTGGCGGTCATGGAACGGCTTGCGGCAACCACCGCCGAGGCGGGGATGGAACCCGCCGAGGTGGCCGGGCAGGTGCTCGACGCTATCCGCACCAACAGCTTCTTCGTCCTGCCACACCCCGACATGGCCCGGGCAGGCGTGCAGCGGCGGCTGGACTGGATGTCCACAGGCACCCCGCCTCCGGCACGCCAGGCCGGTTCCTAAACCCCACTACCGTTCAACGAGGAACAGACATGACTGACACAAACACCCTCACCGACGCCATCGAGGCCCCGGTCTCGGGCTACGACGCGTTCTCGCTCGAAACGCTGCACGATGTGCACACCTTCGACGGCGAACAGCGTGAAATCGCTCCCGTGGTCTACATGGAGAAGTACGGCTACTACGCCATCACCCGATACGCCGAAATCCAGAAAGCACTGCGCGACTGGAGGACCTTTTCGTCCACAGACCGGCCGTTCTACGCGCCGTCGCCGTTCCGGCCGCGCACCCTGATCCTGGAAGACCCGCCGGAGCACACGGCGTCGAAATCGGCGGTGTTCAAGGTCTTCGACGCCGAAAACCTCGCCAAGATGTCCGCCTACTTCAAGGCTGAAGCCGAACGGCTCATCGACAATCTCCTGGCGGATGGCCCGGCCGAGATCAACGCGTACAACGACCTCTCCGTGAAGTACGTCCTCAAAGTCTTCCCCGACGTCCTGGGCCTGCCGGAAGAGGGACGCGAGCTGCTGCTGAAGTTCGGCGACGCCGTCTTCAACGTCTTCGGCCCGCCCAGCGAACTGCAGGCCGCCAAACTCGCCAGCGGCACCGAAGCGATGGAATGGGTGGAAGCCAACACCGCCCGAGACGTGCAGTCCGAAGGGGGTATCGGCTGGCAGCTGTACGGCATGGCCGACGAGGGCAAGATCTCCGAGCACACCGCCCAGCAGATCCTCAAGTCCATCTTTGCCGCCGGTTTTGACACCACGACGGCGTCCATCGCCTCGATGATCCGTGCCTTCGCCGACAACCCCGGGGAGTGGCAGAAGCTGCGGGAGAACCCGGACCTGGTGGACAACGCCTGGGAGGAAGCCATCCGCCTCTACCCGGCCTCCCGCTACGGCGGACGCTGGGCCACCAAGGAGACCGTGCTGGGAGGCGTCCGTATTCCGGAAGGCGCCAAGATCCTGACCATGTGGCTTGGGGCCGGACGGGATCCCCGCCAGTACGACGCCCCAAATGAGTTCCGCGTTGACCGAGACCTCAAGAACGCGCACCTGTCCTTCGGGTTCGGGATCCACACCTGCGCCGGAAACCAGGTGGCCCGGCTCGAAGCCCGGACGCTGCTGCGTGCCATGGTGGAACGGATCGAGAAGATCGAACTGACCGGTGAACCGCGGAAGACCGTGAACTACCAGGCCTTCGGACACGATTATGTGCCCGTCCGCCTGACGCCCGCCGCATCCGCCTAGGCCACCGGATGCCCACAACGACGACGGCGGATCCGAGTCCCGGCGCCGCTCACCCCGGCGAACGGCCCCAAAGCGATTTGCCGCTGAGCGCGCCGCACCTCAACAACACAGCGCGGACGGTGCGGACCGGCGGGTTCTTCCTCCCGGGAGACCTGCAACAGTCCGGCGCCGGTCCCTGGCAGCTGGGACCCGCCTGGGTCCAGTGGGAGGCGCCGGCTGACGGCACCACGCAGACACCGTGGGTATTGGTGCACGGCGGCGGCGGCCAGTCCACGGACTGGCTGGGGATCGACGACGGCGTGCCCGGCTGGGCGCCGAGCGTCGGGGACGCCGGCTTCCCCGTGTACCTGCTGGACCGGCCAGGTCACGGAAGGTCACCGTACGATCCTGCACGGCTGGGCGGTCGCACCGGGTTTCCCGACTACACCGGTGCGGCCGCGGTCTTTGCGCCGGAGCACACCGCAGAATCTGGGCGAGGAGGAGCCGGTTCCGGACCCACCGCCGAACACTCAGCGTGGCCGTGGGGCCGGCGGCCGGGTACGCCGGAGTTCGACCGACTGGTGGCATCCTCATCGGGCATGCTGACGGACACCGCGCTCAGCCAGGAACTCGATGCCCGGCGCATCGTGGACTTGCTCGAACGGACGGGCCCGGCTGTGCTGGCCACGCATTCCGCCGGTGCTGCCGGCGGCTGGCTGGCGGCGGCCCGTTCCCCGCACCGGGTCCGGGGCGTTGTCACCTTCGAACCCATTGGCCCGCCCTTCAGGGGCCTGGGGCCGAGGGGACGGCTTGCTCATGGGCTGACAGCAGTGCCGCTCGCGGCCGGCAACCACCCCGAATCCCCAGCCAGCCAGGCACCACTCGAGGGACTGCCTGTCCTCGTGATCTCCGGGGAGGCTTCAGGCCGCGCCGCGGGCGACAGCGAAACGGTCGAGTTCCTGAACCGGGCCGGTGCCAGCGCCACGCACCTTCGGCTCGAAGAACTGGGGATCACCGGCAACGGCCATGGACTGATTTTCGAAAACAATATCAACGAGATCCTCGAGCCGGTCCTGAACTGGCTGGCGGAGCACAACATCACCTAGGAGCACGCAATGACGCAGGCTACTCAGCTGGCAGCACGATCCGGTAAAAGCCCGGCCGCCAACATCCGGATGTGGGGGCTGGACGCCCCCAAGATGGATATCGACGCCGCACACCTCGTGGTCGGTGCCGAAGGGACCGTCCGCATTCCCCTCCCCGCCTACCTGATTGAGCATGAGCAGGGCCTTGTCCTGTTCGACACGAGCATGAACCCGCTCGTATGCGATGACCCGGCTCTGGTCTTCGGGGAACGCCCGGAGACTTCGATGATCGTTTCCAACCCGGAGCAGCGGATCGACCGCCAGCTCGCCAAACTTGGCTACCGCCCGGAGGACATCACCCACGTTGTCCTCTCCCACACCCACTCGGACCATGCCGGCGGCCTGTACCTATTCCCGCAGGCCAAGTTCTTCGCCGGTCCCGGCGAATTCCAGTGGGCCGCCAATCCGGCACCGGAATCGGCACACCTCTTCAACCCGTCGGATCTCGGCGGCGAAGTCAAGGAATTCGATTGGACCACCGTTCAGTCGCCCAGCCAGGACCTGTTCGGCGATGGCGCCATCATCATCCACCACACCCCGGGCCACACCCCCGGCGAGCTCAGCGCGCTGGTTCGGCTGCCCAGCCAGAACATCCTGCTCACCGGAGACACGGTGCACCTGCGCGAAGCCATGGAATGGGATGCCGTGGACGGCTCGGACTGGGATCACAACGAGGCCCGGCGCTCCATTGAGTCCCTTAAGCGGATCCGCGACGAGGAATCGGCTACGGTCTGGATCGCCCACGATCCCCGGGACTGGGAAGACTTCGGCGGCCCCATGAAAGAGCTCTCCTGATGGCGCGCCTCCTCTTCGATTACCGCTGCACCGGCTGCCGCGCCGACGTCGAACTTTTCATGGAGACGCCGGCCCCGGCAATCACCGTGTGTCCCGCCTGCGAGGGGGAGGCCCGGCGCCGCTACACGAGCCGTGGACTGGCCCTGAGCGGCCGCAGCCTGCAGGCGGTGGCCCCGGCGGCCGGCGGAATCGATTGCCGCGACAACCCGGACGTCCCCGGCCTGTGCCATGTTGCGCCGTCCGCCCGGCGGCGGCTCATTGCCCGGCACCGGGGGGACACTGACACCTATGAGGCCGAGACGAAACGCCAGACACGCGAATTCGAAGCCAAAGGCCCGGCCGCGCTGGACCAGGTGGTCAGCCACAGCCACTGACGTACATCTCAGGGCCGTAGAAACAAAGGTGCCGCCCGGCGAGCCTTACGCTCGCCGGGCGGCACGTTGCTTTGCCGGACGCTTCTTACGACGGCGATTGCCTCAGGTCAGGACTCGTGCCCCGCCCAGCGCGCAATTTCCGTGTGGTCGGCTCCGGGCGTGAGCTGGCCGTACGCCTCAGTCCAGAGGTCCACGGCGCGGCTCCCCAGGCGGCCGGGCCGGCCGATCTCGGCGGCGAGCTGCGTGGCAATTTTCATGTCCTTGAGCATCAGGCCCAGACCGAAGCCGGAGTCGTAGCCGCCGGTGAGGACGAAGTTCGGCCATTTGTTCTCGGTGGAACCGCTGCGTCCGCTGGAGGCGTTGAAGACCTCCAGCATGGTGGATGGATCGAGCCCGAACTCCTGCCCGGCTACCATCGCCTCCGACGTAGCCAGCAGGTGCGTGGCGGACAGCAGGTTGTTCAGCGCCTTGAGGGCATGCCCTGACCCCACCGCGCCGGTGTGTCGGACCCTGCCGAGCACGGCCAGCACTTCGCTGAGTTCGGCGAGGGTGTCTGCATCGCCGCCGGCCATAATGGTCAGCGTTCCCTTTTCCGCCCCGCCCACGCCGCCGGACACGGGGGCATCCACCAGGCGGGCCATCCCGTCAGCCGCGAGCTTTCCTGCAAGGGCCCGGGTGCGCAGCGGTTCTGACGAACTCATGTCCACGATCACTGCCGCAGCGGGCAGCGCCGCGGCCACACCGCCGTCGAGCAGGACCGCTTCCACAACGTCCGAGTTGGGGAGCATCAGGATAAGGACATCGCACCCGGCTGCCACCTCGGTGGCCGTCCCGACTGCGGTGCCGCCCGCCTCTGCGAGGCGCTGCCTGTTGGCTGCGGCGAGGTCGGTGCCGGCCACAGAGTAACCAGCCTCCACCAGGCGGCGGGACATGGGCGTGCCCATGTTGCCCAGTCCAATGAAACCAATGCGCGGCCTAAGCGGGGACATCTATTTCCTTCAGGGTTGCTTCAGCGATGCGGAACGATTCGAGTGCTGCCGGGACGCCGACGTAAATGGCCGTCTGCATCAGTACTTCCTGGATCTCTTCCGGCGTGCAGCCGTTAGTGATGGCCCCCTTCACATGGACAGACAATTCGTGGCCGCGGTTCAAGGCGGTCAACATGGCCAGGTTGAGCATGGAGCGGGTCTTGCGGTCGAGGCCTTCCCGGCTCCAGACGGCTCCCCAGCAGTACTCAGTGACGAGCTCCTGCATCGGCCGGCTGAACTCGCTGACATTAGCGAGGGAGCGTTCTACGTGGGCGGCTCCGAGCACCTCCTTGCGGATTGCCAGGCCGTCCTCGAAGGTCTCCTTATGCGTGTGCTTCATTTCCATGGTGGCTTCCTTTCTTGAAAGTTTCGGTGGTGCGGCGGTTTTCGGGCGGCAGGACGACGTCGAAGCGCGCCCTTGTCCACGATTGAGCGCCGACGTCACGGCCGTCAGGAGTCGGCGTTCCGGGCTGCTGGGCGGCGAAGTCCTTTATGAGGGACTCCTTCACGCCGAAGACCGAATCGTTTTCCAGATGGGCGCATCCCTGCACGAAGATGTGGGTCACCAGTGTGTGCTTCTCCGCGGCGGACACCATAAAGTGCAGGTGCGAGGCACGGACGGGGGAGCGCCCGAAGTGCTCCAGCATCTCGCCAACCGGGCCGTCGTGCGGGATGGGGTAGGGCGTCGGCGTCAGTCCCCAGAAGGCGTACCGCCCGTTCCTATCGGAGAAGAGATGGGCCCGGGCAGCGGTGCGATCGTCGTCGTACTGGACGTCGTAGAAGCCGTCCTCGTCTGCCTCCCACACCTCAATCCGGGCGCCGGCCAGGGGATTTCCCTCGGTGTCTGTCACCGTCCCTTCGACCCAGCAGGGCTGGCCGGCTGCGGCGCCGGCGATGTCGCCGCCGATCTGGATCTCCGGCGCATCGGCGACGAAGAACGGCCCGAACACCGTGGCCTCGGTTGCCTGGCCGTAGGCCTCGTTGTTCACCGCAATAGTCTGCATCGACACGCCAAGCACATCCGAGAGCAGCACAAACTCCTGACGGGACTCGGTCGTAATCCGCCCCACGCGGGTGAGGAAGTCAATTCCCTTGGCCCATTCCGCCTCGGTGAGCCGGACGTCCCGGACGAAGGAATGCAGGTGGCGGACCAGCGAAGCCATGACTTCACGGTCGCGGGCCCCGCCGCCGGTGAAGGAGCGGACCACCTCGTTCACGAGGTCTTCCTCCCGGGCGGATTGGGAGCCAATCCTGGAGTCGGTTGTGGCCACGGTGACAGTCACTCTGTTCCTCCTTCGAATGCGGTCGCGGCGCCGCCTGCCAGGACGGCCGGCCGGGTGGTGGGTTCGGTTCCGGCCAGGGCTGCGCGAAGAAGGTCGCCGATGTTTGCTCCAGTCGCTTTGGCAGGGTTCGACGGCGGTACCACCTTGAGGATCCGTTCCACGGCTTCGGGGATATCGGCCTCGGTGAAGCCGTAATCGCGCAGCGCGGTCGGGGCGCCCAGGATCCGGCGGAGGCTGTTCAACAGGGCCAGGGCATCCTGGGCTGGTTCAGCGCCGGACTCCTCGGCGGGGGCGTTGGCCAGTCCCGCGCGGAGGGCTCCGGCGAGCCGTGCGGCCGCGCCGGGAGCCGCGGGTCCGTTGAAGGCCACCACATAGGGGAGGACGGTCGCGTGCGTCTCCGCGTGGGGCAGGTTGAACGTTCCGCCCAGGACGTGGCAGATTTTGTGGTGCAGTCCAGAACCCGCGGAGGCAAAGGACACGGCGGCGAGGTACGCCCCGTACAGGGCAGTCTCGCGGCCGGCTAAGTCCGACGGGTCCGCGGCGATGCGGGGCAGCCCGTCGGCGAGGGCGCGGATCCCTTCCGCGGCCAGGGCCTGGTTGATGGGATCGGTGCGGGGCGCCCATAGTGAATCCACGCAGTGTGCCAGGGCGTTCAGGCCGGAGGCAACGGAGAGCGAAACCGGCAGGCTGAGCGTCAGGTCGGCGTCGTACACAACGGCGGCGGGCAGCACGCGGTCATCAACGCCAGTTGTTTTGGTCGCGTTTTCCGTCAGCCCCCACACATTCGTCGCTTCGGAACCGGCGTAGGTGGTAGGCACCGCGACGATGGGGATGCCGGAGGACAGCGCCACCGCCTTCGCGAGTCCGGTGGTCGATCCGCCGCCGACACAGACGATGAGGTCAATGCCGGCGTCGGACGCCGCTTTCCTTGCCTTGTCCGCGGTTTCCGCCGGCACGTGCTGGACAACATCCGTGTGCCAGAGGGCCACATCGGCAAGGGACAGTGCAGTCACTGCGAAGGGCCGCTCGTACTCGGACGTGATGCACATGATATTGCGCGCACCGAGGCGTGTGGCCTCCTGGGCGACGTACTCGGCAGCGCGGCCGGCTCCGAAGAGTACCCGTTGGCCGAGGGTGATGTGTTCGAACTTCATGATTTCCTTTTCTTCGAAAGCGGTGGGGGAACGACCGGCTTAGCGGGCGGCAACCAGGGGAAGGCTCTCCTGCGATACCGTTTCCTCGGCGGCTTTCCTTGCCTGGGCGAGCGCTGCGAGACGGAGCAGGCAGACCAGGGACACCGCTAGGGTTACCGCCACGAACACGGGAACGGCGTGGAAGTTGCCGGTGGAGTGCACCAGCCAGACGGCGATCATTGGGGTGAACCCGGAGCCGACGACGTTGGCCAGCTGGTAACCCAGCGACATGCCGGTGAAGCGGACCTCGGCCGGGAAGGCGTCCGCGAAGAGTGCGGGCTGGAGTCCGTAGCAGATGGTGTAGAGCCAGCCGAAGCCAAGTGCGTACGCCAGTCCGATCAGCCAAGGCTGCGCGGTGGCGACGGCCCCGAACATCAGGAAGATGGATGCCACGGCGGCAAGGGAGCCAACTATGATGAGTGTGCTCCGGCCGTGCCGGTCGGACAGGTGACCGGAGAGCAGGATCATGGGGATCTGGATGACAAAGGCGAGCATCGTGAACGAGAGCATGGTCGAGGCTGGGATGCCCATCACGCTTTGGCTGTATCCCACGAGGTAGGTCATGACGATGACGGAGAAGGCGCCGAATCCGAGGAAGCCGCCGGCCACCAGGAGCACGGCTTTCAGGTTGTTCTTCAGGACTGCCGCGATCGGAACCTTGACCTGCCGGCCCTCGGCCTTGGTGGCCTGGAATTCCGGGGATTCAGCGATCTTGAGCCGAATGAACATTCCCACGATGACCAGGACGAAGCTGAACAGGAAGGGAATGCGCCAGCCCCAGGTGAGCAGGTCCTCCTTGGGAAGCAGCGTGACAAGCAGGAACGCGGCATTGCCCAGCAGCGCCCCCGTGGCCGGGCCTACCTGGGGGATCGCAGCGAAGAGTCCGCGGCGGTTCTTCGGAGCATATTCGAACGCCATCAGGATGGCGCCACCCCACTCACCGCCGAAGGCGATGCCCTGGAGGAAGCGCAGGCAGGTGAGCATCACTGCCGCCCACACGCCCACTTGGTCGAATGTGGGAAGGACGCCGATGGCAAGCGTCGCGAATCCCATCAGGAGCAAGGTGATGACGAGCATCGGCTTACGGCCCACCTTGTCACCGAAGTGCCCGAAGACGATGGCGCCCAGCGGGCGCGAGATGTATCCGACGGCCAGGGTGCCGAACGTGGCCAAGGTAGCCACGAACGGATCGCTCTGGGGAAAGAAGACTTGCGGGAACACCAGTGCCGCGGCAAGGCCATAGATCGAAAAGTCGTAGTATTCGATCGCGTTGCCGGCGAGGCTGGCAGCGGCAACCCGGCGCAGGGCATTACGCGGCGCCGGGGTTTTCTGAGTCGGGAGCGACATTGCTTCCTCCATGATGACAGTGGTCTGAGGGATGAACCCCGGCTGCAATGTGCAGCAGGTCACTGTGATCGTAAGAGGCGAGATGCATACAAAACAACTAAGTCGCCTTGACCTCATATACAACAAATGTATGGGCAGGCCAGTGCTACCCAGGGCGCCCCGGCCACTCCTTGCCCGCCCAGGGGTCATAGTCAGCGATGAGCTCCTCCTGCTGCGGTCGCTCATTTTCGTGGACGTGCTGCAGGTTCACCCGCACCCGGTACCAGAGCGAACTCGATCCTCGCATTCCGTCGACGAGGATGTCGGCAGGATGCAGGGCGGGGACGAGGTCTGCATGCCGGGTCTTCCATGCCTCGAGCGCCACGAGGGCCTCATCCTTGGTCCTGGTACGTGCCACTTCGATAAGCGGCATCACCGACCGCCGGCGGCCCAAGCCGTCGCCGCTGCGCGGCGGCTTTTCGGCGGGGCCGAGCTCGGCAGCCAGGGCGAGGAGTCCGTCGAGTGTCCCGACCGCGTCGTCGATGCCGGCGTGGGGGTCGCCCACGGCTGCGAAGCGCTCGAGCACCGTGGGCACCGTGAATTGTTCGGGCCGGGTGGAGGTGACTTCGTCCCAGGTGAGCGGAGTCGAGACCCGTGCGTCGGGCAGGGGCCGGATCGAGTAGGCCGATGCCACGGTGCGGTCCTTTGCGTTCTGGTTGAAGTCGACGAACACACTCTCACCGCGCTCTTCCTTCCACCACCGCGCCGTGGCGAGACCCGGAGCGCGGTTCTCGACCTCGCGGGCGAGAGTCTCGGCGGCGAGCCGCACGTCGCGGTACGACCACTGGGGCGCGATGCGTACCAGGATGTGGAGTCCCCGCGACCCGCTCGTCTTCGGCCACCCCACCAGTCCCACGTCGTCGAGCACCTCCCGCGCGACATAGGCGACGTCGACGATCTGCTTCCAGTCGACCCCCGGCATCGGGTCGAGGTCGACCCGGAGCTCGTCGGGGTGCTCGAGGTCCTCGGCGCGCACGGGGTGCGGGTTGAGGTCCAGGCAACCAAGATTAACAACCCACGCCAGGCCCGCAGCATCCCGGATGACGGCCTCTTCGGCTGATGTCCCCGACGCGTAGTGCAGCGTGGCCGTGTCGATGAAGCCGGGGTGGTTTTCCGGCACCCGCTTCTGAAAGAACGGCTCAGCGCCGATCCCCTTCGGAAAGCGCTTGAGCACCATGGGCCGTCCGCCGGCGCCCCGGAGCGCTCCGTCCGCGACGGCGAGGTAGTAGCGGACCAGATCGAGCTTCGTCAGCCCGGGCTCGGGGAACACCACCTTGTCCGGACTCGAGATGCGAACCTCGGTTCCCGCAATGTTGAGGATCTCGGCCGGGGCCTTCGACGGGCTCATGCCGCCACGCTAGCAATGAACGGACGTCCCAGCCAGAGCGGATGCGCGGAGGGTGAATTTGTCCCGGAAAGTGCCCGTGGGGATGCCCCCAGACAGCCGCCTGTTTGAAGCGGGCCAGTGTGCGACGGCGGTGCCTGCGCGGTCAGCTCTGCTGCCGGTGCTCGGTCAGGACATCCCGGGCGCTCGTTCCTTCCGGCAGGAAGGACGGTGCCTGGCGGGGGTGGCGTCGCCATCATGGTGCACACCTCAAGTCAAGTCTGGCTGAAAAGCGATAGTCGGCCAAAGCGCTACCAACGGCGGGGCGGATGCGATCTCCGGGGTGATGGGGCGTCACCGATGGGTGGGGCGACTTCGGAGCCGCGCTTCAGGCCTGTCTACTGGTCCTCGCCCAGGGGTGTCGCCAAGCCGATGGGCAAGGACGTGACGATGAGGAGTGGACGAGAGGAACATAGTTGAAGCTGCAAGTAAGTGAGGTATCGTTGAAGCCGATTCTCTGTCCGCTACCGCATTTCTCGTCGGTAATGGCTGTTCGTTCCCGAACTCGCACCGATCCGCGGGGTGCGCGGGCCACACCACGGCTCCCGGATCCCCCAAACCAAGGAGCTGATCCTTCGAATGACCACTGCACTGCGCGATGTGCGCTCTCATGGCTGGGCCGCCAATGCCGCTCACGATGCCGTCGCACTTTTCCTGCATGGCTTCGGCTCAAATGAGCACGACCTTGGGTCACTGGCGCCGGCCCTCGGACTGAACCTGCCCTGGGCATCCTTGCGGGCACCGATTGAGCTCGGCAACGGCGGGGCGGCGTGGTTTTCCATCACCACGCCCGGAAACCCTGAGGCCGGGCCGGTGGAGGAGGCAACTGATGCCATCTGGGCCTGGGTCGAGGCAAACGTGGACCCCGGCGCCCGAATCGTTCCCATCGGTTTCTCACAGGGAGGGCTCATGGCCAGCCAGCTGCTGCGCTCGCGGCCCGGCCGGGTGCTGGCCCCGGTCGTGCTGGGCGGCTTCGTGCTGGGCGCACCTCAGCCGGGCGACGAGACACTGCGCGGCAACCGCCCGACCCTGTTCTGGGGCCGAGGCTCCGAAGACAGTGTCATCGCCCCCGTGGCGATTACCCGCAGCAGCGAGTACCTTCCGCAGCACACCTCGCTGATCGAGCGGGTGTATCCGGGGCTGGGACACAGCATCAACGCGCACGAGCTCGACGACGTACGCGACTTCCTCGCCGCCGAGGTCGGCGCCCAGGCGGTTTCCCGCGGATGAACCAATAGTCCGGATGATCGCGGTGGCTGCATACTCTGGCAGCCACCAAGAGCCCTCGGGCGCAATCCTGCGGCACCGCAGCCCCGCCGCGTCAGGCCTTGTTTTCGGCGGGAGCGAGGACGACGTCGAAGCGTGTGCGGGCCCAGGAGTGGTTGCCGAGGTCCCGGCCGTCGGGGGTTGGTGTGTCGGCGGGCTGGGGTTCGAACGTCTTAATCAGGGATTCTTTGACGCCGAACACGGAGTCGCCGATCCCGATCTGCGGGTCGCCCTCGACAAAGATGTGCGTGACAAGGGTCCGCAGGCCGGGGGCGGTGACAATGAAGTGCAGGTGGGAGGCACGGACGGGGGAGCGGCCGACCGACTCGAGCATCTTCCCGACGGGTCCGTCGTGCGGGATGGGGTAGGGGGTGGGGGTTAGTCCCCAGAACGCGTAGTGGCCGTGTTCGTCGGCAAACAGGTGGGCGCGTCCGGCGACGCGGTCGTCGGTGTACTGGACGTCGTAGAAGCCGTCCTCGTCGGCTTCCCAGACTTCGATCCGGGCACCGGGGACGGGGCCACCGTCGGTGTCGGTGATGGTGCCTTCGACCCAGCAGGGCTGGCCGGCGGCGCCGCCGGCGATGTCCCCGCCGATCGGGATTTCCGGGGCGTCCGCAACGAAGAACGGTCCGAAGACGGTGGCTTCGGTGGCGGTGGCGGCGCCGGTGTAGGACGTGTTGTTGATGGCGATGGTCTGCATCGAGGCGCCCAGGACGTCGGAGAGGAGCACGAATTCCTGGCGTTTGTCGTCCGTGATGTGCCCGGCTGCGGTGAGGAACTCGATCCCGGTGTTCCATTCGGCCTCGGTAAGGCGGACCTCGCGGAGGAAGTTGTGCAGGTGCCTCGTCAGGGACTGCATCACCTGCTTGAGCCGCGGGTCTTCGGTGTTCTCGAAGGACGCGACGACGGTGTCGACAAGCTGTTGTTCGACGGCGGCCTGTTCGGGGCTGATGCTGTTCCCGGCCTGGGTGGTTTCGGACATGCTGTACTCCTCAAATCTGTGTGTGGTTGGGGCCCGGGTCAGAGACTCAGCAGGACCGTGGGGTCCTCGCCTGTGAGGGCTGCCTGGAGGAGCCGGGTGAGGTTTTCGGTGGTGGCCGGGCGAGGGTTGGAGCCAGGGACGGCGGGGAGGACGATGTTGACTGCGTCAGTGATCCCGTCGGAGGTGAACCCGTAGTCGGACAAGGCTTTGGGGGCGTCCAGGCGTTTGCGGAGATCCTGGAGACCGGTGAGGGCATCGGCGGTCCCAAAAGCGGCGGCGATGCGGGCCTCAGCCTCGGGGGCGCAGGGTGCATTGAAGGCCAGGACGTAGGGCAGCACCGTGGCGTGCGTCTGCGCGTGCGGGAGGTTGAAGGTCCCGCCCAGGACGTGGCAGATCTTGTGGTGCAGCCCGGACCCGGCGGAGGCGAACGCGACCGCGGACAGGTACGCGCCGTAGAGGGCCTGCTCGCGTCCTTCGGCACCGGCCGGGTCATCCGTGATGAGCGGCAGTCCCCGGCTGAGGGCACGGATGCCTTCGGCACCGAGGGCGGCGTTTATCGGGTCCGCCCGCGGGGCCCACATCGAATCGATGCAGTGGGCCATGCCGTTCAGGCCGGAGGCAACGGACATGTCCACCGGCAGGGACAGGGTCAGGGCCGCGTCGTAGATGACCGTGACCGGCAGGACGGCGTCGTCCACACCGGTGGTTTTCCGGGACGCTTCGGTCAGGCCCCACACGTTGGTGGCTTCCGACCCGGCGTAGGTCGTCGGCACGGCAATGATCGGGATCCGGGAGGTCATCGCGATGGCCTTCGCCAGGCCCGTTGTGGACCCGCCGCCGACGCAGACCAGCAGGTCGATGCCGGACCCGGCGGCCGCAGTGCGGGCCCTTTCGGCGACCTCGATCGGCACATGCATCACCACGTCGTGGTGCCACAGCGCCACCTCGATCTCCGCGGCCACGCTCCGGGCCATTTCGGTCTCGAAATCCGAGGCGATCACCATCACGCGCTGCGCACCCAGCCTCGCCACCTCGGCGGCGAGGTGGGCAGCGGCCTTCCCGGTGCCGAAAAGGACACGCTGGCCCAGGGTCACGTGGTCAAAAGACAGGCTCATGGCCGGTTCTCCCGGCTAAGGATCGCGGAGACGGCCGAGTGCAGGGCGCCTTCCGGATCTGCTGGCAAACGGTCGGCGCGCCAGCCGACGTGCTTGTCCGGACGGACCAGCACGGCGCCGTCTTCGGCCACTCCGCGCAGTTTCGCCCAGTCGAAGTACAAATCTGTGACGTCCTGTCCCGGACCGATCACGACGGAGCCGACGGTGACGCCGAGCTGGTCGCTGACCTTTTGTGCGGCCGTGCCCCAGTCCACGCCGGTGCTTCCGGTAATAAGGGTGAACTGGCCGAAGGGGGCGAGGTCGTGGGTCGAGACCTTGCGGGTGCTGTCACCCACCCAGGCGTGCGGGAGCCGGCCGCCCGGATGCGTCGATGCTTCGTAGTACAGCTCCGGATCCCGGGCCGGCGCCGGCCTGGTGGTCCCGTCGCCGACGATCGCGGAGGAGTCGTAGTGCTGGCCGAGTTCCACGCCGTGGGCATTGAATTCGTAGTTCTTGACCTCCATTGCCGCCTGGATGGCCTGGCGTTTGGTGGCGCCCTCGGCGGTGTTGTCTTTGCGGGACTCGATCAGGGCGTGCATTTGCTCGGCGGTCTCTGCCTTGTCGATCCCGAGGGCCTCGAAGAGCTGGCCGAATTCCCGTCCGGACTGGTTGGCCCTGGTGACGATCTGCTTCGCTACCGGGGCGCGCTCGGCGGTGTAGGTTTCCAGCAGTGCCTCGCCTGCCTGGCCCGTGAGGACCGCCGCGATCTTCCAGGCCAGGTTGTAGGAGTCCTGGATGGATGTGTTGGAGCCGAGACCGTTGCTCGGCGGGTGCTTGTGGACGGCGTCCCCGGCGCAGAACACGCGCCCGGCCTGCAGCCGTGTGGCGTACTGTTCGTTGTTCCCCCACAGCGAGGTTCCCGTGATCTCGACGTCGAGGTCCGGAACGCCGATCAGGTTGCGGACGATCTGGGCCGCGGATTCGTCCGTCACGGAGGGTGGCTCGTCGTTGATGTCGAAGCCCCACACAATCAGCCATTCGTTCCAGGGCCGGACCATGCGCACCAGGCCGGCGCCGATCCCGCCGATGTTGGATCCTGGCTGGACCACCCAGTACAGCACCGAGGGCCGGTGGCCCACGAGCGCGGCGATGTCTGCCTTGAAGGTGATGTTCATCGATCCGGCGATGTCCATCTGCCCCTCGTAGGGCAGCCCGATGTCCGCGGCAACCTTGGAGCGGGCACCGTCGGCGCCGATCAGGTACTTGGCCCGGATGGTGTATTCGGCGCCCGTAAGCCGGTTCAGCACCCGTACGCTCACGCCGTCGGCGTCCTGGATGTGCGAGAGGTATTCGGTGGAGAATTGTGTCTGCGTGCCCTGCACCGTGGCGTTCTTCACGAGAATCGGCTCAAGGTAGGTCTGCGGAATATCGCAGTTCAGTGAGGGGGACGCCAGTTCGTAGTCGGCATGGCGGGCCGGGTGGGTTCCCCAGCTGAGGATCCGTCCGATCTCCTCGCCGGCAATCGAGGTGCAGAAGACGGTGTCGCCGATCATCTCGTGCGGGGTGGCATCGGCCAGGACCTGGTCCTCGATCCCCATGTCACGGAAAATTTCCATGGTGCGCTGGTTGGTGATGTGCGCCCGCGGCGTGTTCGCCGTCCAGCGGTATTTGGTGATCATGATGTTCGGTACGCCCAGATTGGACAGAAACAGTGCGGCCGAGGAACCGGCAGGACCGGATCCGACGATCAGGACGTCGGTGTGGACGACATTTGTGTCCGGGAGAGCCGTTTCGGCGACCCCGTCATTGAAAATAACCATGTGTTTTCCTTTGGTGCGGCCTGCTGGCCGGGAACGTGGGGCTGATTGAGTCGGACGCCCTATTTGTGGGCGGGGATTTCCGAACCGCTGTTGTCGTAGAGGCCTTCCCACGGCGACGCGGAGATGGCTTCCGGCCGCGGCGGCCAGGTGCTGCGCTGCCCGGCATTGCCCGACTCCGTGTTCTTAGAGGCGATATTGCCGCAGACAGCATTTCCGGCCGCTGCGCACGTCCTGATCCTGAGGCTGCCAAGCATGGTCAGCTCTGAACGCTGTCAGTGGCGGCGGCCCGGGTCCGGATCGAGTCGGCGACGAGGTCCATCACGTCGGCACTGGCCGGCAGGACGTTGACCATGGAGAAGAAGGCGTGCATCTGCCCTGGCCAGCGGTGATGTTCGACGTCGACGCCGGACTCGCCGAGGCGGGCGGCGTAGGCCTCTCCTTCGTCACGGAGGATGTCGTGCTCCGCGGTGATTACCAGGGCCGGGGCAAGGTCCGCGAGGGAATGGGTCAACAGCGGTGATGCCTCGGGGTGGTTCCGGAGGGACGGCTCCGGGATGTAGTGGTTCCAGAACCACTGCATGAATTCTGTGGTGAGGAAGGACTGGTTTTCCGGTTCAAGGTAGGAAGCGCGGGAGAAATCCGAGTCCGTTGCCGGGTAGAGCAGAACCTGGCCGGCGAGGGCGGGGCCGCCGTTGTCCCGGGCACGGATGGCGGTCACGGCAGCGAGGTTTCCGCCGGCGCTGTCGCCGCCGACGAACAGCGGGACGCGCTGTCCGGCGATCCGCTCCATGTTCTCGTCAGCCCACTGCAGGGCCGTCCAGGCGTCCTCGACGGGCGTCGGGAACGGGTGCTCGGGGGCCTTGCGGTAGTTGACGAGCACGACGGCGGCGCCGGACTTCGTGGCGAGCTGGCGGCCCAGGGTTTCGTAGCCCTCGATGCCCTCCAGGACCCAGCCGCCGCCGTGCAGGTAAACGACTACGGCGTTCGGCTTCTCCCGGGGGACGAGGACTTTGACCTGGATGTGCCCGCCGTCGTAAGCGGCCAGGGTGTGGTCTTCCGTGCGGTGGACATCGGGGCCGGGTCCGTAGAGGTCCTTCAGTCCGCTGCCGGCGATCCGGGCTTCGGCCGCGGTCAGCTCCCACAGGGGTTTCGCGTCGGGGCCGGCGGCCTGCGCCATGCCTTCCAGAAAGGCGGTAGTTGCTTCGTCAAGTGCCATCGGGTTCTCCTCGTTGAGATGTTGGCGGGGCGTTGAAGGGTTTGTTGCGTGGTGGGCGTGAAGTGGGCCAGCCGTGTTGCGGAGTGTCAGCAGATCGCCGAAAGTTCGCTTAGCCGGTGCCACGAGCGGTTGTGGTAAACCAACGGACTGCTGTCGGCGTCGGGTGCCGGTTCTGCGACCGAGGCCTGCAGTACCTGGACCGCCACCACCGTGGAGTCGCCGGCCTGCATCCGGTCCACAATCCGGCCGCGCAGCCAGGTCGGGGCGCCGTTCAGGACAGGCTCTCCGGTCACCAGCCGGGACCAACTGGAGGTGTCGGCGAAGCGGTCAATACCGCTGGTCGCGAATGTCTTGGCCAGGGCCATTTGGTCGGCGCCCAGTAAATGGACCACCAGGGTTTCGGCACGGGCAAGGGCGGGGGCCGTGGATGAGAAGGCCGAGAGGGAAAAGACGAGCAGCGCCGGGTTCGCTGACACGGAGATGACGGACGTCGCCGTCAGGCCGACCGGGCCGTCGCCGGCGTCCGCGGTAACAACAGCGACGCCGGCGGGGTGGTTGCGGAACGCGGCCTTGAATTCGTCGGCAGAGAGCATGTCCTCCGTGCCGACGCTGGCGACCCTGGTGGGGGATGACGCGCCGACAGCTGCCAGTCCGGCGCTCATTTCCCGGCCTCCGTGGCGGCTGCCTTTTCTGCCGGCGCTTTTTCAGCAAGGGAGAAAAAGACCCATTCGGCGTTTTTGGCCAGGCCGGAGAGCATGCGGCCGCAGGCCTGCAGCACCACCGGGCCGGAGGTCATGTGCTGCGTGCCGGCGTGCATGTCGCGGAAAAAACGCTGCAGGTCGCCGTGCCGCAGGGCCGCCGTCGCTGCCCACTTGTAGACCGTCATGCAGACCTCGTGGGCGGACCAGGTGGCGTTATTCAGGGCCAGGCGGGTCAGCGTTTCCTGTTCGGCCGTGAGCAGTTCGTTGCTGTCCAGGGTGGCTTCGTTGTCTGTCCAGACGCCGAAAACGAAGGCCCGGGCCGAGCGGAGCGTGGCTTCTGCCTTGGCGTATTCGGCGGCGAACTGGTCGGTATCGACGCTGGCGCCCGGGGCGCCGGATTTCTTCTGGGCGAGCGCCTTCATCTCATCGAGCATCCGGCGTCCGACGCCGAGGGCCCAGCCGGCGTGGTTGATGCCGGACATGTTGGCCAGCCCCATCCGGTAGAGGGCGCCGCCATAGACGCTTTCCTTTGTGGTGACGTTGTAGGTGTACGACTCCGGCACAAAGAGGTCTTCGCAGCTGTAGTCGATGCTGCCGGAGGCCTTCAGCCCCATTACGTCCCAGTTGTCGACAACCCTGGCCTTTTCCTTGGGGAGGGTGAACACCAGCGGCTGGCCCGTCTCAAGGACCACGGCGGCGGTGTGGATGTGGCTGGCGTGCGGCAGCCCGGAAGCGAAGCTCCAGGATCCGCTGAGGAGGTATCCGCCGTCGACCTTCTTGGCCGTACCCATCCGGGTACCCTGGCCTGCCATCAGGTGGTAGCCGCCGTTGGCGAACAGCTCATCGGTGGCGTCCTTGCCCTGGTAGGCGGCAGTGGTGCCGGTGATCATCTGCAGGGCCATGACCGCCCAGCCGGTGGAAGCATCGGCGTAGGAGAGCTTTTCGATGACTTCGATGACCTGGCGGGGGGATGCCTCATAGCCGCCGAGCTCGCGGGGAATTCCCAATCGGAACACCCCCGTGTCGTGGAGGGCCTGGACAACTTTGTCCGTGAGGCGCCCGAGTTCTTCATTCTTATCCGCCTGCGACTTCAGCAGCGGGGTGATTTCGTCGATTCGGGCAAGCAGGGCGGTGACGTCGTCGCTGACGTGAAGGCGGCCTGTTGATTCCAAAAGTGTCTGGGACATTTCGTGCTCCTAGCTTGTTACGTTGCCGTAACTGCAATTTATGCGTGATCCGGCTCACGCTGGATACGATGGAGTGCACATGAATGTTGTGACAGTGAACACATTCTCTGTTGCGGTGTTGGCCGCCGAGGGGGGTGTTGAATGAGCAAGCCCCAGGGTGAGCAGTCGACGGCAGCGAAGGTTGTGTCCCAGCAGGCCAAGGATCCGGGGTCGTGGGGCGCCATGGTTTCCTCCACTCTGCTTGCGCTGGACATGGAGACCGATCATCCCGAGTCGTTCACGGCCCGGATGCGGAACCGTATCCAGGGCGGAATCCATCTGGCGGAAATCGAGGCCTCCGGCCATGCGGCCCGGCGCGGGGCAGAACGAGTGGCGGCGGATGGGGGATCGTTGGTCCTCTGCCATGTGCTTAGCGGTGAGGGCTACATTGTCCAGGACGGCCGGCAGGCGCAGCTGGGACCGGGCGACTTCGGTTTTTACCAGACCGGGCGGCCCGTTGAGATCGTTGTTCCCGAGGGGTTCAATATTCTGTTCCTGAAGTTTCCCCAGTCATTGGTCACGCCGTCAGGCGCTCAGATTGCGGACCTGGTGGCGCAACGGCTGGACAGCCACTCGGGGCTGGCCCCTGCGATGGCGGGGCTTCTGGGCGGGCTGAATTCAGTGGTGGACAACCTGTCGCCCGAACTGCAGCTGCTCAGCCTGCACAACGCGGTGGACCTGACCTCGACGATGATGCGCCATGAGCTGGCCCTCTCCGTCAGCCCCGAGCCTGCGGGGCAGAAGCGGGTTCGTTTCGAAAGCATTGCTGCCTTTATCGATGCGCACCTCCACGACCCTGACCTCTCGCCCCGCCGCATTGCCGAGGCGAACTTCCTCTCGGTCAGATACCTGCACGCCATCTTTGCTGAATCGGGTGAGACTGTCGGGTCCTGGATGCGCACTCGAAGGCTGGAGCGCTGCGCCCGGGATCTGCGCGATCCCCGCCTGGCCGACGTGCCCGTCGGTGTCCTGAGCCACCGCAACGGTTTCAAGAACCAGTCGTATTTCAGTGCGCTCTTCAAGGAAGCGACAAGCCAGGCGCCGGCCGAATACCGGGCGGCTGCCTTGAACCGGCCGGCCTGAATGGCCGGCCGTTTGGAGCCGGCGACGCCCCGCCCCGCTAACGCGGTGCCGGCCCGGTTGAGCCGCGGACGGTGAGATGGGTGGGCATCACGGATCGGCTGCGGGTGCCGCCGCCCGCCAGCGGGTTCAGCTGTGCCAGCAGCATGGACACGGCCACGCGGCCTGCCTGCTCGATCGGCGAGGCCATGGTGGTCAGCGGCGGGTTGCAGAAGTCGGCGCCGAAGATGTCGTCGCAGCCCACGATGCTCATGTGCTCGGGAACGCGGATGCCGCGCTCGCGGAGCCGCTGCAGCATGCCGATGGCGATGAGATCGTTGAACGCAATGCAGGCGGTCACTCCGCTGTGCACAGCGGCGTCCGCGGCTGCCGCGCCGGACTGTTTCTTGGGCGGGAACGGTCCCAAACTGCGGACTTCCACGCCGCGCTCCTTTGCCGCCTCCGACAGGGCGGACCAGCGCCGTGTGCTGGATTGGGAAGTAACGGGACCGGCCACGTAGGCAATCCGGGTGTGGCCCAGCGAGATGAGGTGGTCGAGCGCCTGGCTGGTGGCGGACGGGGTGTCAATGAGGACGGCCGGGACGCCGGGAACGTCGCGGTTGATCGTGACCATAGGCATCTTCGCCGCAGCGGCCAGCAGCGCGTCGTCGGTGAGCCGCGACGCGGCGACGACGAGTCCATCCGCGCTCTTCCGCAGCTGTTCCACGCTGCTCGCTTCCACCTCGTCCGATTCCTCCGTGTCCACCAGCAGCTGCGTGTAGCCGGCCGCTTTAAGCTGGAGCTGGGTGCCCCGGATCAGGTCAAAGTAGAACGGGTTGGTAATGTCCGGCACCAGGACTCCCACCGCGCCGGTGCGGCCGGAACTCAGCGCCTTGGCCTGGCTGTTGGGGATGTAGTGCAGTTGGGCAGCCGCCGCCTCGATCCGCTGGCGGGTCCGGATGTTGACCCGCTCCGGCGTGGAGAGGGCCCGGGAAACGGTGGAGGCTGCCACGCCGCAGAGCGCGGCGATGTCATGGATGGTGGCAGGGCGGTCCACTGCTGCTGGTTGCGTCGTAGCCACGGCGCTCCTCTCTGAACGTGGTGGCCGGGCCGTGTCGGCCGGGTCGGGTAGGCAGCCTGTGACTGCCGCCACGGAGCCGTTGAGCCAAGAATGCCACATTTTGTCAAATGATGGCAATCGGTTGTCATCGTCCCCGGCGGTGACTAAGCTGGCGTGGACACCGATTGTGAACTGCGTCACCGCGCTGGAGCGACATTGCGAGCTGCCTGCGCGGCGCGCCCGCTAAACCCAGGAGATCCGTTCCTGGGACCCGGCCCAGGCGCACGTGGGCCACTACCTTCAGCCCTACCAGGCGGCCTACGATTCCCTGGTCCTGCGGGAACCGGACGGCAAGCTCAGCCCCATGCTGGCCACCGCGTGGAAGTACAACGAGGCAAACACGCAGCTCACGGTTGACCTGCGCACCGACGTGACCTTCAGCGATGGCGCCAAGTTCGACGCCGAAGCGGCCAAGGCGAACATGGATCACTTCAAGAAGGCCAACGGCCCGCAGATGGCCCAGCTTGCCGCGGTTTCGGACGTCAAGGTGGTCGATGCGGACACCATTGAGCTCAACCTGGCGGCGCCCGATCCCTCGCTGGAGTTCTACCTCAGCCAGGCCGCCGGGCTGATGGGCAGCCCCAAGGCGCTCGGGACCGACGGCATCAAGACCGAGCCCGTGGGCAGCGGCCCGTATGTCATGGACAAGGCCGCCACGATCAAGGACTCTCAGTCGGTGTTCACCGCACGCAAGGACTACTGGAACAAGGACCTTCAGAAGTTCGAGAAAGTCACTTTCAAGATCCTCGTCGACCCGACGGCAAGGACCAACGCCTTGGTCTCGGGACAGGTTGATGCCACGCTGCTCGACCCGAAGACCGGGAAGCAGGCCGAGGGCGCCAAGATGAAGCTCGTCGCCAATGAGGTGGACTGGCAGGGGCTGCTGCTGCTGGACCGTGACGGCGCCAAGAACACACCACTGGGAAACGTCAAGGTCCGCCAGGCCATCAACTACGCCTTCGACCGCAAGACCATCCTGGACCAGGTCCTGCTGGGACAGGGCACGCCGACCTCCCAGCCCTTCGGCAAGGCCAGCGGGGCCTGGACCGAAGAGCTGGAGAACTACTACACGTACGATCCGGCCAAGGCCAAGCAGCTCCTGAAGGAGGCCGGGTATGAAAGCGGCGTTACCTTGTCGGTCCCGAACGTCCCCGGCTTTGAAACCCAGATTGCCGTGGTCAAGCAACAGCTGGCCGACATTGGGGTCACGCTCGAAGTGGGCGCCGCGATCACCAACACCTTTACCAGCGAAGTAGCGGCCCAGAAGTTCACCACCATGTATTTCTCGCTCTTCCAGGGCGAGCCATGGGTGGCCACGAAACCAGATCATCTCCACGAAGGCGCTGTACAACCCGTTCAAGAACACCACGCGGAGCTGCAGGCCAAGATCGACGCCGTCCAGAACGGCGGCAAAGATGCCGGCAAGCTGGCCCAGGGGGTCAACAAGTACGTTGTGGAACAGGCGTGGTTCGCCCCGCTGTTCCGGGTGAACCAGATGTATTACCACAACTCGAAGATCACCGTCGTGCCGCAGGTCCAGCAAGCCGTTCCGTCGCTCTACAACTACGCACCCGCCGCGTAATACCGGGGCCCGTAGACACAACAAGAACCGGCGCAGGTCCGGCAGCTACCCATCACCAGGGCGGGCTGCCGGACCCGGCGTTCAACACCATGCCAGTTCAATGGAGCCAGCAATGATCACCTTCATCCTCAGACGCCTCGGCAGTGGACTCGTCGTCCAGTTCGCCGTCTCGATCCTCACGTTCTTTATGCTCTACCTCGCCAGCGGAAGCATCGCCCGGAACATCCTGGGCGACCAGGCCACGCCGGAGCAGGTGGCGCTGAAGGAAGCCGAGCTCGGGCTGGACCAGCCCATCCTTGCCCGCTATTGGGACTGGGTCGTCAATGCCCTGCAGGGTGACCTCGGAGCGTCCTGGTTCAGTTCGGAACCGGTGGCCCCGTCCCTGGCCACCCGCATCCCCGTGACCATGGTCATGGTTGTCAGCGCGATGGTTCTCATCGCCATTATTGCCACGCTGATTGGCGTGGCCGCCGCCGCGGTCAAGCGTGGCTGGGTGGACCGGGTGGTCCAGATTGGCGCAATCGTCGGCGATTCCATCCCCGGGTTCGTCATCGGCATCATCCTGGTGACCATTCTGGCCGTCCAGATGGGATTGTTCCCCGCCACGAGCACCATTTCCCCGGGCGCGCCCGCGTCCGCCTGGGTGTTGTCCCTGACACTTCCGGTGATTGCCTTGCTGATCAACGGAGTCACCGGCGGTGCGCAGCAAATCCGCAGTGCGGTTATTAAGCAGCTCGAACGCGACTATGTCCGCACGCTGGGCAGCCGCGGCATCAGTGAGCGCGAGGTCCTGTTCCGGCACGTCCTGCGCAGCGCTGCCCCGGCAGGACTGACCGTGCTTAGCCTGCAGCTCATCGGCATGCTGGGCGGAGTGATCATCATCGAGCAGATTTTTGCCCTTCCCGGGCTGGGGCCGCTTGCCGTGGCCGCCACCGCGCAGAGCGATCAGCCAGTGGTGATGGGCGTTGTTATGTACACCGTCGCTGTTGTTATTTCGGTCAACCTCGTTGTTGACCTGCTCAACGGCTGGCTCAACCCGAAGGTGCGTGCCTCGTGACCGAGACCGTTGAAACCTCAGCCCTGACGCCGCTTCCCGGTACTACCGGCCAGACCGGAAGCGTGGTCCGGTCCACGGTCCTCGGGCGGCTGCTCAAGAATCCGCTTGGCATCGTCGCCGTCGTCGTCCTCCTGGGATTGTCCCTGCTCGCCGTCTTCGCGGACGTGCTGGCCCCGTTCGACCAGAACTACGCGAACATTTCCAAGACTCTCGCGCCCCCGGACGCGGTTAACCTCCTGGGCACCGACAGCTCCGGACGTGACGGGAAATTCGAAGCGGCCTCCAACTGGATTGTCAGCATCCTGATGAGCCTCCCCGGCCTGATCGTGCTGCTGACCATCCGCGCCGCGTTCGGTCCCTCCGTGTGGATCGCCATGATCGCGTTCGGCGTACTGATCAGTCCCTCCTACTTCCGCCTGACGCGGTCCGCGGTGCAGTCGGTCCGCAACGAGCTCTACGTGGACGCCGCACGGGTATCCGGTCTTTCGGACCTGCGCATCATTACCCGGCACATCTTCTCGGTAGTCCGGGCGCCGATCATTATCCAGACGTTGGCGATCGCCGGTGTAGCCATAGCCATCCAGTCCGCACTCGAGTTCCTGGGACTGGGCGATCCGGCAAAACAACCTGGGGCGTGATGCTCAGCGAAGGATTCAAGAACGTCTACCTCACGCCGACGTTGCTCTTCTGGCCGGCGTTTGCCATGGCGCTCACCATCGGCGCGCTGGTGCTGCTGGGCAATGCCATCCGCGATGCCCTCGAGGACGGCGAAAAGATCAAAAACCGCAGGAAGCCGCGCGCCACCCCTGGCACCAACAAACGCACCAACAAAAGCACAAATAGCAGCCACAAGCGCAACGAACAGCCAGACAGCAGCGCGGTGGCTCCGGTCCCCGCCGTCAAACGGGCCGCACGCAACCCCGTGGCCGCCGTCGACGCCGGAACCGAGCACCACCTGGTGAAGGTGACCAACCTCGGCGTCGGCTACCCGCAGGCAGACGGATCGGTCAAGAAGGTCGTCGATGACGTCTCCTTCCACGTCGACCGCGGCGAAATCCTTGGCATTGTGGGGGAGTCCGGCTCCGGCAAGTCCCAGACGGCGTTCTCGATGCTGGGCCTGCTGCCTGACAACGCCCGCATCGTGGGCGGCGCCATCCAGTTCGATGGCAGCTACACCGTGGCTCCGGGCGATGAAAAGGTCAACCAGGACAGGCTCTCCAAGCTGCGCGGCAAGAGGATCTCCTACATCCCGCAGGAACCCATGAGCAACCTGGACCCGGCCTTCACCATCGGCTACCAGCTGGTCACCCCCATGGTGCGGGTGCTGGGCATCTCCAAGGGCGAAGCCACCATCCGCGCCATGAAGCTGCTCGCCGACGTCGGAATCGTCAACCCGGAACGGACCTTCAAGGCTTACCCCCATGAAGTCTCCGGCGGCATGGCCCAGCGCGTCCTGATCGCCGGAGCCATCAGCTGCGAACCGGATCTGATTATTGCCGATGAGCCCACAACCGCCTTGGATGTCACCGTCCAGGCCGAGGTCCTGGACCTCATCCGGGACCTCCAGCGCCGCCTCGGCGTCGGCGTCATTCTCGTGACGGACAACTTCGGCGTGGTGGCGGACCTCTGCGACCGCGTCGTGGTGATGCAGAACGGCCGGCTCGTGGAGGAAGGGCCGGTGCGCAGCATCCTCAGGAACCCGCAGGAGCCCTACACCCGGACTCTGCTGGGGTCGATGCTGGAAGGCAAGGAACCCATGACCATGCTCGTTTCATCAACCTCCCAAGGGGCGGCATCGTGACTGCAACCGTAGACTCCGGCGCCGCTCCCGCGGCCCCGGAACGCACAGAACTGCTGTGCGTGGACCAGCTCATCGTGGACTATCCCGGCAAAGGCTTCCGGGCCAAGCCGTTCCGGGCGCTCACGGACATCAATATCTCCATCGGCCGGGGGGAGACCCTCGGCCTGGTGGGGGAGTCCGGCTCGGGCAAAACCACCCTGGGCCGGGCGGTCCTGGGCCTGGCCCCGGTCACGGCGGGCAGGATCACCTTCGAAGGAAGGGACATCAGCCATGCCAGCCGCAAGGACAGGCGCACCCTGAGCCGGGACATGCAGGTGGTCTTCCAGGATCCGTACACGTCCTTGAACCCGGCCCTGGAAGTCGGGGACATCCTCGCCGAACCCCTCGCAGTCCAGGGCAAGTCGCCCGCCGACGCCATCCACCGGCTCCGACGGGAATTCAGCGGCGGCCAGCGGCAGCGCGTGGCCATTGCCCGCGCCCTGGCACTGTCACCGAAACTGATCGTCTGCGACGAGCCGGTGAGTGCCCTGGACCTGTCGACACAGGCCCGCGTCCTGGACCTGTTCCTGCAGATCCAGCGGGACACCGGCGTGTCCTACCTCTTCGTCTCCCACGACCTCGACGTTGTCCGGCACATCAGCCACCGCGTCGCCGTGATGTACCACGGCGGGATTGTTGAGCAGGGGCCGGCCGACGTCGTCACCCGGGACCCGGAACACCCCTACACCCAGCGGCTGCTGCTGGCCTCGCCGGTCCCGGACCCGGACCGCCAGGAACAACGCAGGGCCGACCGGCACCGGCTGCTCGAACTCCAGCGGCAGCAGAACGAACAGGTCGGCGTCCCCGCCTGATGACCGCGGACAGCCCGGTACCGACCAACTGAAACGAGCTTCCGGCTTCCCTGGCGGGACCGGTCAAACGAAGGAAACAAAAGTGGCCAAAATAGGCGTGCAAGCCATGATGCTGAAGGACAGCTTCAAGGACCTCGGGGCGTTCGAGACGCTCCGAAAGGTGAACGCGATCGGCTACAACGCCGTCGAGGTTTCCCAGATCCCCATGACCCCCGAAAACGTGGCAGAACTGGACCGCGCACGGACGGAACTAGGCATGGACATCGCGGCCTTGTCCGTCGCGATGGAAACCCCCAAAGGCATGCCGGCCGATTCGCTCAAGGACCATTTCGACAAAATCGTGGACGATGCGAAGCGACTTGACACGAAGCTCCTGCGGATCGGCATGCTGCCGTTCCCGGCCATGAAATCGATCGACGCCGTTGTTGACTTCGCCAAGCAGGCCAACGACTACGCCGAGCGCCTGGCCGGCCACGGATTGGGTTTGTACTACCACAACCACCACATCGAATTTGCGAAGTTCGGCGGCAAATACATGCTGGACATCATCGCCGAAAACTCCCCGTCCATGGGCCTGGAAATCGACGTCCACTGGGTGCAGCGCGGCGGCCTGGACCCGGTCCGGACCTTGGACAAGTACGCCGGCCGCACCGCCATGGTCCACCTGAAGGACTACCGGATCGGCGAGTTGCCCGAATCCTCCTTCGGCCTGCTGGAAAGCGGGGACTTCACCGGCTTTATGGCCGAGTTCAAGGACGTGGTCCAGTTCGCCGAAGTGGGCGAAGGCAACCTGGACTTCCCCTCCATCATTCCGGCCGCCCAGGCCGCAGGGGCCCGGTACCTGCTGGTGGAGCAGGACGAGCTTTACGGCCGCACCGTCTGGGATGCCCTGCAAACCTGGTACGAGAACCTCGCGGCCATGGGCCACTCCAACCTTTTCTGAACAGGGAGCATCACCGCATGAGCACAAAAGTACGCCTTGGCATCATCGGCCTGGGCCAGCAGGGCGGCGCCTACGCCAAATTCATCCAGGACGGGCTGGTCCCGAACATGGAAATCGGGGCCATCTGTGACGTGGACCCCGCGAAGAGGCAACTCGCGGCGTCCCAGTACCCCGACGCACCCTTCTACGTCGACTACATCACCATGCTCGAAAGCGGGGACGTGGATGCCGTCGTTACCTGCGTCCCGCACTCCTGCACCCCGGGATGGGCATCGAGGCGCTCAAACGCGACGTCCACGCCCTGCTGGAGAAGCCCGCCGGCGTTTACACGAAGCAGGTCCGGGAAGTCAACGGCTTTGCCGCCAGCAAGCCCGGGCTGTCTTTCGCGATCATGTTCAACCAGCGCAACAACCCGCTATACCAGCGCCTGAAGGAGATCGTCGACGCAGGCGAGATCGGCAGGATCCGCCGCAGCAACTGGATCATCACGACCTGGTGGCGTCCGCAGGGTTACTACAACTCCAGCGAATGGCGCGCCACCTGGGGCGGCGAAGGCGGCGGTGTCCTGGTCAACCAGGCACCGCACCAGTTGGACCTCTGGCAGTGGATCTGCGGCGTGCCCAAGTCGGTGTACGCGAAGGTGGCCTACGGCTTCCGCCGGGACATCGCCGTCGAGGATGAGGTCACCGCCGTCGTGGACTACGGCGACGGCGCCACCGGCGTGTTCGTCACCGCCACCCACGACCTGACCGGCACGGACCGCTTCGAAATCCTGGGCGACCAGGGCAAAATTGTTGTCACCGACAGCAGGACCGCCACGGTCACCCGCTTGGCCAAACCGGAACGCGAACTCAGCGACGCCATGGGCATGGAGGATGTCCGGAAGCTCTTCACGGGCCAACTGAACGCCGAGGACTACTACAGCACCGAAGTCATCGAGTACGAGTCCGTCTGGGGGGCGCAGCACGCCGGGGTCCTGGCGAACTTCGCCGCGAACATCCTGGACTGCACCCCGCTGCTGGCTCCGGGATCGGACGGCATCAACGGTGTCCGGCTGGCCAACGCCATCCACCTCTCCAGCTGGACCGGAACCGAAGTGGGGCTGGACTTCGATGAGGAGGAGTTCCTCGCCGAGCTGAACAAGCGCATCGCGGACGAGGGCAAGTTCCCAACACGCGCCTAGACGATATGAAGTGAGGGGTGCGGGGCCCCCAGCCCCGTCCGGGACCGGGCCATTATCGCCGGGTCGGCCCGGCAGCGCCGGCTTTGGTGTAGTCCGT
>NZ_JBWZCJ010000027.1:0-36529 GCF_059383535.1 Pseudarthrobacter sp. HLT1-3
TCAGGAGAGTGTTGAGTTCGGGGTTCACATACCGGGTTTAACACTCTCCGCCTCACTTTAAAAGCGTCCCCACCGTCCCAACCAATAGGAATTACTCATCTAGTAGCCACGCCTTTGTTTCTGTCAGCGCGCCTGAACACGCGCCCGGACGTCATCGGCGTCATCCTGTGTTGCCTGGCCATCGCTATGAGCCTGGGCGGTCCCTTGGCTGGCGTCCTATGCCGACTGTGGCCGACCGGTATGGCGATGAAACTCGGTCTGCTCGTGAATCTGGTCGCGGCGGCAGGCATGGGGCTGGTGTTGCTCTTGCCGACACCGCTGGCGATCACGGTGGCAGTGACTCTTTTGCTCACCCTTGCGGGACTTGGAATTTCAATCGTTCAGAGTACGTCGGCAGAGGCCCTCGTGGCCTCACCACCCGGGGGATCGGGGTTTGGGATCGGAATTCACAACATGCTGAAATTCGCGGGCATGGCCGTTGCCTATGCTTGGATCGCTGCTTTTCCCCCCGGGGAAAACCCGCTACTGACTTACATGGGAGTCGCGGCCGGGATCGCTGCGGCGTTTGTTTTTGTCTGGTTGACGGGGGAAGCTGCTCCTCCGGCCGGCGGGCGGCGTATAAGGTCGCGATACCGGGCCAGGCGGGGCGGGTCAAGCGGCCCGGGCGAACCCGATGGTGCGCTCCTGTGAACCGCACGTACGGGGCCGTTGTCCTTCCGTGGAGATCGGCAGTCACCCGGTTCTCTGCGATCCGGGCCAGAATCCCCGGACTTATGCAGTGCCTTGGCCGCGATTCATTTCGCCCTCGGCGACGAAGCCGATCAGCAAGTGTTCGGTGCTGTCAAAGGGACGCCTATCCGTGCCGATGCCCGAGTTCGACTGCACTTCGTGCCCGCGGGGTCAATCCCGGCGCCACGGGTAAGAGCGGTGGGTTTTGTGCAACCCCGGGGCCCGGACCTCGGTATGGCGAAACTACGTCCGAAGAGTTCGGGCACAGTCGCCAACAAGATCAGCGGCCCGACGTCGGAGATGACGGAGAAAACCACGGAAAACACGGGGAGTAGTATCTGGCGGTTTCCGCCAACTGGCCTCCGCTCTCACAGTTGTTGTTGTTGTTGTTGTTGTTCCCCTACTCCTTGTGAGATTCGGAGCTAGTTGAGCTCTTGTCGGACCAAGTTGGTCCAATCCCGGTCAACTTGACCTTGATCTAACTTGCTCCGAATCTCGCTATCACGTGTAGAGGCCGACCCGGTTGGGGCGCCGGATTGGTCGGAAGCAGGGACGAGGATAGTCGGAAGACAACGGTTGCCGGGTTTGGTTGTGCCTGCGCGACGAATCCCCCGACGTCCGGACAGAAATGCGCGAGTACCTTGTCGAACGCGGAAGGATCACGACGGGCGTCCCCAGCAACCCCCGGCTTCATGTTAACGCCCGCGGCCGAGAGTTCTTCACCCGGCGCGTTGACTCATAGAAAACCTCCGCGTAGCCGGATACGTTGCCTCAGTTGAAAACCTCCGCGTGGCGGCGTGGTTCACGGCGGTGGCAGCGGATGAGGGTTAAGCCCGTTTTCATGGAGCTAACGATGGCCCAGCGCCAGGCGGTGACAAAGAAGAAAGCCCTCGCCTACAAGAGCGCCGATCGTGCAGGGAAAACCCGGATCCTGAACGAGCTGGTCGAGTTGACCGGTTGGCACCGCGACTACGCCCGGACGGCCCTGCGGGAAGCCCTGGTACTGAAGATCGTGAAGCCCAGACCTGGGCGGACGCCGGTCTACGGCCCGGATCTGCTGCCGCCGCTGATCAAGTGCTGGGCGGTACTGCGCGCCCCTGCCGGCAGGCTGCTGGCACCCATGCTGCCGGTCCTGGTGCCGCTGCTGCGCCGGGACAAAGAGCTTGCGGTCACCGATGACCAGGCTGCACTGCTGATGCGCATGAGCGCCGCGACCATCGACCGCAAGCTCGCCGGCGAACGGGCGAAACTCTTCCCGCGGGGACGGTCACACACCAAGCCCGGCACCCTGCTGAAATCCCAGATCCCGGTCCGGACGTGGGCTGAGTGGGACGACGCCGTGCCGGGATTTGTGGAGATCGATCTGGTCGGCCACGAGGGAGGCAACAGCTTCGGGGAGTTCTGTTTCACCCTGACGGTGACCGATATTTCCACCGGATGGACGGTGAACCGGTCCGTGCGGAACAAGGCGGCTAAATGGGTCTTTGAGGCCCTTGAGCACGCGAGTGCTGTGTTCCCGTTCCCGATCATCGGCATCGATTCGGACAACGGCTCGGAGTTCATCAACGACCATCTGCTGGCCTACTGCCATGCGCACCAGATCACCTTCACCCGGTCCCGGCCGGGGAACAAAAATGACGGCGCCCACGTGGAGCAGAAGAACTGGGCCAGGGTCCGTGAACTGGTCGGATACCTGCGCTACGACACCGCCGCCGAACTGGAGAAACTCAACGAGATCTGGGAGCTGGACCGGATCTTCACCAACTACCTGCTGCCCCAGCAAAAACTCATCGAAAAACAGCGGCACGGCGCGAAAGTGACCAAGAAGCACGACGCACCGGCCACACCCCACCAGCGCGCGGTCCGGCACGAGAAGATGCGCAAGCGCCCAATCATCCGGATGAACGCCGCCTTCAAACAGATCAAACCCGGAGCACTCTCACGCCAAATCATGGCACTCACCGGCCAGCTGGAAATACTCTCCCGAGCAAAACAACCCGCCGCCGTCAAACCCATCAACAGGGCCTGGAACAACTGAAAATTCCGGAGGTTCTTCAATGAGGCAACGAAGCACTCAACCGGAGCTTTTCAGATGAGGCAACGAATCACCCTTCCCGGAGGTATTGCAACGAGGCAACAGGCCCGGTATATCCAGGATCAGGGCTGGCTCCAAGAGCTTTTCGGTTTGTCAGAAGGCCAGCTCAAGGCCGATGCCCAAGTGGCTATTCGTGACAACGCAACGCTCCTCCACGATCAGTTAGTGAAGCTGAGCGAGGCTGAGCGCCTGGCGCTCATATTGATGCTGACACTGCGGACGTTCTTGATGATGGTTTCGACCGAAGACCTGGACAGCGCTCACTGTATCTTTAGCGTAATGAACGCCCGAGGCCTTGATCTGTCGGCTGCGGACATTTTCAAAGCCGAGCTTATCGGGCGGGTTCCCGGCCACGAACGCGGCAATTACGCGGACAAATGGGAAGTGGCCGAAATCGAACTCGGCCGGGATGGCTTTGCCTCTGTTTCAGCACATCAGGATGATCGTGACGAGAGTCCGCGGTAGGCAGGAATTCCTCAAGGAATTCCGTGAACAAGTCCTGGATCCCTATCTGAAGAAGGGTACTGCCGTATCGTTCATCGATGACGTCCCCCTCCCGTATGCCGAT
This sequence comes from Pseudarthrobacter sp. HLT1-3, assembly GCF_059383535.1. NCBI lineage: Bacteria > Bacillati > Actinomycetota > Actinomycetes > Micrococcales > Micrococcaceae > Pseudarthrobacter > Pseudarthrobacter sp. HLT1-3. The sequence goes on from NZ_JBWZCJ010000027.1 coordinate 3,393, forward strand.
GCGTACGGCACGGTGATCGACAGAAGCTACCAATCTGCCGGTTCAGCGGACCGGATCAACAAGTGGCTGGTTCGGTTCGGCCAGCTGGACAATCAGAACTGGGTTCCTCCAGTTCTTTGGGCCCTAAACATCATTGAAATGATGAGCAGTGGCTGGACACGTTTCTGCAGAAGCTGGAGCGGCTTGCCGCTACTATGTTCATTCGACGGGAGTACCAGACGCCTCGTGCCCAGCGGTACGCAAATCTGCTGAAGGATCTGGACGCAGCACTGTGCCCAGCGTGTCGGCCTCGCCCGCTACATCCCTGGGCCGCCCATGGCCGCAGTCGACAGGGCAACACCGAGCGCGATGACAGCCAGCGCCACCGCAACTGAGCGATTGGCGATTCGTTTCCACGGGAGCATCTTCTCGCCTGCGATGAACGCCCCAACCAACGCCATCCAGCCGATGCTCATGACACCGAGCGCAAACAGCGCCACCATCAGCGCCCAGCAGCATGCGACGCACCACGCTCCGTGCTCAATTCCCATGCGCAGCGCGCCACGGTATCCGGGGCGCATGCGGTGCAGGATGAAGTCCATGGGTGTACGGCATTTCATCAGGCTGACGTTCTTGGCGGGTGTCAGCTGATATGCCGCTGCCATCATAATCACCCCGGCCGCAAGGTACCGGCCGCCTTGATCCGAGCCGAAAATCCCGGGAACCAGCGACGCGACCCAGCCATAGAGGGAATAGGCCAGCACCCCGAAGGCCGTCCACACTATCAAGTACCCGGCCACGAACACGGCAGGGGACCCCGCTGGCGCATAGCGCCCCATTTTGCGTCGGTGGCTCTGGATTCTGGCGTAGGCGAGGACCATTGGTGCCATGGAAGGGAACATCATGGCGGCCAGCATGACAACCCACGTCGTGGCGAAGAATCCCAGCGGTCCCGGGTCGGTCCACGGGCCCATATCCATCCCGTTCAGCTGGGTGGCGGTAAAGACCCAGCTCGCCGCGGCGAGTACGAGCAGGACCGTGATCAGGCCCGCCTCCCGCGGATCGACGCGTGAGGGGGCTGCGGATGCAACGGAAGCAGCGGCAGGGGAGCGCGACGCCGAGGTAGCGGAGAAGGCGGCGCGCGCAACTGGTCGCGAGCCGCCTAGGGGGAACTGCTTCCTGTGAAACATCAGCAGACGGCGCTCACGCCCGCAACTTGGGGGCGTCCTCGGCCATCTCGCTTGCGAAGGTAAAGTCCGCGCTCTCACCGTAGACGCCGTCGAAATCAAGGCCAAAGAGGTCCGAGTGTCCCGGCGCTTTGCCAATCAGGAATTCCGGGGCGAAGCCGAACATCGCGTTCTTGATCGTGGTAACGCCGCCGTCAGGTCCAGGCAGCGGCTCAAACGTGAAGTTCACGTGCCCCGGCACTGAGGCGGACGGGGTGTCCCCGTCTGAGAACCTGACACTCGCGCGCTCCACTCCCAGCCATTCCCCATACAACGCCGCAAGATCCCCGAACGGTCCGCCGGCCTCACCGTGAAGGATGGTTTCCAAAGCGGTGGCCTGTGCTTCCGACGCGCCGTCGTCGATAACTACTCCCACCTTCCAGCCACCAGCGGTGAGATTCGACGGGAACCAGTTGCAGAACACGAAGTCGACGCCGGACAGATCCGTGTCATCGAGTTTTCCACGCGCAATATGGAACACATTCACGCCGCGACACTCGCCATTCGGCCCGGTGGGCAGACCGTCGACCGGGCACGGACAAATCAACTGGCAACTGCAGTTGCCAACATACTTTCCGGACATTTCCCACGACATGAGGACTCCTTCCAGGCGCCCCAGCCAAGCAGAAGCGGCCCAGAGTCAGCGCCGAGAAACTTAGAATAGGACAAATGCCCCGTTAAGGCAGACAGTATTCCGGCGAAACCAGCGTGTCAATATGCCGCGTTGACTCATAAAAAACCTCCGCGTAGCCGGATACGTTGCCTCACATCAAAAGCTCCGGGGAAGGTCGCCGCGGACATCCTTGAGGGATGGGATTGACGATGGGTGAACGCAAGGCCGTCACGAAGCACCTGGCCGAGTCCTACCGGGCTGGTGACCGGGCCAGGAAAGGGCGGATCCTGGATGAGCTGGTCGATTTGACCGGATGGCACCGGGATCATGCCGGGCGGTCTTGCGGCATGCGCTTGATCCGCCGCGGCCGCGGCCGGTCAGGCCGGGTCGTGCCCCGGTTTACGGGGCTGATCTGCAGGACGGACTCGTGCTTTGCTGGGCGGTGCTGCGGGCCCCGGCGGGGAAGCTGCTGGCTCCGATGCTGCCGGATCTCGTGCCGATGCTGCGGGCCGAGAAGGCCCTGGACATCACCGATGGGCAGGCGGCGCTGCTGGCCCGCATGGGCGCGGCGACCATCGACCGGCGGCTGGCGGGTCAGCGGGCGAAGCTTTTGCCGCATGGCCGTTCCCATACGCAGCCTGGATCGCTGCTGAAGTCACAGATCCCGGTCCGAACCTGGGCCGAGTGGGACGACGCGGTGCCGGGTTTTGTCGAGATCGATCTGGTCGGCCACGACGGTTCGAACAGTTCCGGCCAGTTCTGCTTCACGCTCACGGTCACGGATATTGCGACCGGCTGGACGGTGAAACCGGTCCGTGCCGAACAAGGCACAGAAGCACGTCTTCGCGGCCCTGCAGCACGTCCTGGCTGTCTTCCCGTTTCCCGTCATCGGAGTCCATTCGGATAACGGTAGTGAGTTCATCAACAACGAGCTCTTCGAGTTCTGCCTCCAGCACCGGATCACTTTCACCCGGTCCCGTGCCGGGAACAAGAACGACGGCGCCCACGTCGAGCAGAAGAACTGGTCCCGGGTCCGCGAGCTCGTCGGCTACCTGCGCTATGACACCGCCGCGGAACTGGAACTGCTCAACGAGATCTGGGAACTGGACCGGGTGTTCACCAATTAGCTGCTGCCGCCGCCGCCGACCCGGCCCTGTCGCGGATGACCGTGTTCCGGATGAACGCCCAATACAAGAAGATCAGGCCAGCAGCCCTCTCACGGCAGATTCTTGCCCTCACCGGCCGGCTTGAAACCATCGCCACCGCCAAACAGCCCACCCCCGCCAGACCCGCCGTAAACGCACAGTGGAACCGCCGCGACAACCGGAGGTTTTCATTTGAGGCAACGACTCAACGTTCCCGGGGGTATTGACATGAGGCAACAGGGATGCCCCGCAGTCCGTGAAGAGGGCATCTTCACAATCAGATCCACGGGGATGAAAAATCCGGGGTGCACCACAAACGCTGGGACGCCGCGAGGCCCTCGACCAGGTGAGCGACGGAGATGTGATGGTGGAGGTGGACGCGAGTTTAAGTCGTCGCCGGGGAGCCGTCCGTGGTCCCGGCCATCTGTAAATGGCTGGGTTGCAGATTCCGCTATCGCTATCGCCGCGGCGCCGGGGCATCACCCAAAGGCTGCGATGGGGTTGAGTCTCTCCACGAGGGATTCCACGATGCGCTCCCGCCCGGTGCCACATGATGAACCTCGAGCATCCCATAGTGCCAGCGGTTTCGGACCCGTACGCAAACTCGTTGACATCCGACGTGACCGGGTCTATTGGTTGGCATGTCCAACACACCCAGACCGGCCAAGGAGTAGATATGGAAGCCGCGCCCTACGGAATCGTGCATTTCTTCGCGGGAGGCACGAAGGACCAGTACGAAGCCTCACTTGCCGCTGTTCATCCGGGGGAGGGGCGCCTGCCCGACGGTCAGATCTTCCATGCCGGAGGCACTTCTGCCGGCGGTTGGACGATCATGGCTGTCCACGAGTCGAGGGAGAGCTGGGAGAAATTCCGCGACAATATCCTCCTTCCCCGGATGCAGCAGGGCATCGAGGGCGGATTCGAATCGCCACCGGAAGAGACGGTCATCGACTTGTACAAGATAATGCCCTAGCGATGCGGGGAGGCCGCCGTCGAGGAGTCTGGAGGGCGGGCTGGCGTGCGCTTATGGAAAGGAGACGGGCATGGCCGCCGTAGTGAACTACTTTGAGATCGGCTCTGCCGACCCGGATGCCGCACGGAGCTTGCCTTGCAGCATCGATTGTGCCGATCTCGATGAAGGTATGGACGTGGCGTCCTAGCACCCCATGGCCCGGTTCGGCAGATCGAGATCAGGCCCGTGTGGCCGCTCGGGGAGTAGCAATTCGCCCGGAGGCCGGCATCGAAGATAGAGGCAGGGATGTCAGTACGCTGCTGCCAGGGCCGCGGGAAGCTCGGTCAGCGCGGTTACTGTGAATTCAGGAGCCTGAAAGTAGCTGGGGTAGCTTCCCCCCGCCCTGTTCAGCCATGCCGTGCGCAGGCCCGCGCGTGCGGCGCCGTGGATGTCCCATGGATTGACGGCGACCAGTACCATGTCAGCGGGGTCGGCCTCGCAGGTGGCGGCGGCATATTCGTAGGATGCCCGTGCAGGCTTCCATGCGGCCGCGTCTTCGACCGAGAGTAGCGACTGAAACTCGTCACGGATTCCGGCGTCGGTGAGCAGCTTCCCGGCGATCTGGGAAGAGCCGTTGCTGAGTGTGATGAGCGGGAACCCGGCAGCGGCGAGTGCCCTAATTCCATCCGGGACGTCCTGATGTAAGCTCAGGCCCGTCATGCCGTCCATGACATGCTCGACCGCGGTCTCAAGTGGCTGGTTGAGTCCCACTCCGGTAAGAAGTCCCCGCAGTGCCTCGGCCCCGATGGCGGCGAAAAATTCCTTGTCGCCGCTGGCCGTGAGGGCGAAGCCGTCGCGCAGCAGGGTAGCGAACCAGAGTTTGGCCAGTTCAGCCGGCGCACCGATCTCGCTGAAGCGTTCGCCCATGGGGGACATGTCGGAGCGAGTTTCGTTGACATCGAAGACGATTACTGGCATTGCGTTGGTCATGGAACTCCTTGTTCTGGTGTGCAGTCTCGTCGTTCAAGTGTCCCGCTGTCCTTGCGTTAGGGAGTGCCACAGGTGCTACCAGGCTTCAAGATGGTGGCACACGGGACATTTGCGGATTCTTAAGTGTTGTAGTGCCAGCGCCGGCGGCCGCAGTGCACTTGATTGCAAATGAAGGTTCGCTCCCGTGGTGGAAACCCTGGCGTACCTGATCACAGCAGCCGTCCCCGTACTCTTTTAGGACTGAACAATTTGCAGTTTTGAGGTCACCTGTTGTTGGACGGCCCTTCGAGACAGCCCATGTCCGTGTCGCGCCGCGAAATACTGAAGCTCTGGGGAGAGCCAGTCTCATTATTCGATCGTATTTGAGATGCCAGGGAAGAAGGCTGCGACCGCCTGCCGTCTCAACGCTGTAGCAGCTTATCAATGGCCGCCAATAGCTTGTGTGCCCACGGGCGGCCAGCAAAATGCCCGCTGGTGGCAACGGGGTGCCCGGGTGGTTTGGTCAAGATGTCTGGCCTGGCATGTCGCACCGTGGACCGGGGCACGCCTGGGACAGTGGGCTCGGCGTCGAGCGCACGGCCGTTGGTCCGGCCGGTCACGTGCGTTTGCAACCCTTGGCTGGGCTCGGAGCGCGTGATTCCGAGGGCGTCATTTTCGTAGGACGGCGTCCGGGGCCTGCGAGGTGGTGATCGGGTCTGCGTGGCGGTGCACGAGTGCCCAGGTTTCGCCTTCGAGGCGATAAATGCTCGTTACCCGCAGATCAAACGGCGATATTTTGTCGCCTCCTCCGACCTTGGCCTGCCAGTGTTCGATGTCCAGGAAGCAGGCGAGATTCGTAGTGACGTGCTTGGTGAGGGCATCAAAAGCCGTGACGCGTCCTTCTTTGAATCGTGCAGCCGCTGCGTCGAGGGCCTCTGACACTGGCTCCCAGCCCACCACCGGAGGGCCCCAGGGATTAGCAAGGGAGACGTCTCTGCTGTGGGAGAAAATGGCTTTGGCGGGTTCCGGGTCGCCTTTAGCAAACTGATTTACCGCTTGATGAAACTGGTCTATGACGTCGTCAAGCTGCATGGGTCCCACCTTCTGACTCATAAGGTCGCAACATCCAGACCACCGTGGACGGCCCGCGAATGAACCGATATGGACCGGTCTACGCCCGGCAGAAAAATTCGTCAAGGAGCGCGGCTTGAGCAACTGGCAGAAGCATTTGTGCTCATCATCGTCGGGGCGGGGCCGCTACATCCGGAAGGGCGGGGAGACGGTATGAGCCTTGTCGGGGCCCGCTATATACGTCGGTTCTCCGGCGGCTCTGACCTTTTCGCTGCAAGCCGGTAGCCCACGCCCCGGACGGTCTGTAACCAGCGCGGCGATTGCGGATTTTCCCGGAGCTTTCGACGGAGGTTTCCGAGATGCACCTCAACGGCTCGCTCATCTGATTCACTGATGTAGGTGTCGTCGGGGTAGTGCTCTCCCCGGACAACGCGGACCAGCTGAGTCCTTGAGCGAACTTCTCCGCCTCCCTGCAGCAGCTCGTGAAGAAGGTCGAACTCGCTGCGCGTCAGTTCAACTGGGGCGCCGTCCACGGCAGCGGTATGCCTCTTGTAGTTAAGCGTCAACCCATTGTGTCGGAAGACCGAATCGTCCCGCTGAACGCCCGCATCCGAGGTTGCATGGCGCGCGGGGGCCGTGTGGTCCCCGGAGTTCTGTTGGCGGGGCCTGCGCATCATGGCGGCGATTCTTGCGCGCATTTCCCTCAGTCGGAACGGTTTTGTGATGTAGTCATCGGCTCCGGCGTGAAGTGCAGTGAGCAGGTCGGGCTCTTCTGTTCGTCCGGTGACCATCACCACGTAGGCGTTGCTGAACTGCCGGATGCGCCGCAGGACCGACATCCAGAATCACGACATCGGCCCGTTGATCGCGCACCACCTCAATGCCCTCTCGCCCGCCGGAGGCAATGTGGATTACAAATCCCGACTGTAGAAGCGCAGCCGCAAGAAGATCGCGCATGTCTGCGTCATCCTCGATTACGACAGCAACGTCTGAATCGATCATGGTCCCCCTTGTTCGAAACGCCGCGTCTGCCCGCACCGAGGCGGTATTCAATGCGACAGTGCCCAAACTACAAGGAACCAGCAAGCCTTGCACTATTTGTTAAGCTCAGAGTCGTAGTTGTCAATTGCCATGACATGTTTGTTCAAATGGAATTCCCTGTGGCTCAGGTCCAGGCCGCGGCGCAGGAGGCTGTCAGGGAAAGCACCGGCGCTATGATACGGCTGTGCCCGCAGAAGCGCGGGCCAGCACCCTGCAGCAGGTACGCGATGCGCTGATGCAACTCCTCGCGCCGGAGATGACGGGAAGAGTTGCGTTCGCTCACTTCGGGCGGCGCGGACCCGGGCCTGAGTTCTCGTACCATGCGGCCCAGTCCTTCGGGTGGACGGAGGGTCTGCCGATGAGATAGCCCTGTCCTGCGGTCATGCCGATCCCGGCGACTGCGGCAAGCTCTTCGGGTGTTTCGATGCCTTCGGCGACAAGGGTGGCGCCGATCTGCCGGGCGAACTCGGCGAGGGCGGCACCGAGAGCGCGTTGGCCCAGGTCGTCGTCAATCCCTGCGATAAGGCTGCGGTCCAGCTTGATGATGTCGGGCCTGACGTGCAAAATATGGCGCATGGAGGCGAAGCCGGAGCCGGCGTCGTCGACTGCAATGCGCAACCCCCGCTGCCGGAGCGGTTTCAGGGCAGAGATGAGGGGGCCATATTCCAATACTGCCAGCCGTTCCGTCAGTTCCAGGACGATTCTCTTCAGCGGCAGACCGGAACGTTTCAAAAGCTCCGGGAGCCGCGGGTCCAGGCAGGTCAATGGTGAAATGTTCAGGGCCACGTATATGGAGGGAGGCAGTGCCAGTGCTGCATCCAGCGCTGTCTCCAGGGTGGCAAAATCGAGTTCGGAAACGAGACCGACGACCGCGGCCTGATCGAACCATTATTCCGCCACGGCCCCGTCCGGCTCGACGAACCGCGACAGCGCCTCGACACCGATGAGGTGTCCTGTGGTCAGGTTATGGATGGGCTGGAAGGCGGTCAGGAGCAGGTTCTGATCGATCATCGCCAGGACCCGGGCTCTGCTGCGTGAGGCAGCCGCCTCCTGTGCTGTTTCCGGTGAGAGGAGCCGGCCGGTGCCTTCGAATCCGACGCGTTGTCCTGCTCTGGCGTGGCGGACGGTGCCGGAAACGTCCATCCACACCGTGGTGCCGTCCCGGTGTCGGCAAAGTGTGATGGCTCCGCTCCACTCGGAGCCGGATTCAATGCCCGATGCCTGCGCGGCTTGCCATGCACTTTCGAGGTCTGCAGGCTCGATGACGGTGCTGCAATGCTTGCCAACAAGGTCCGAAGGCGACCAGCCCAGCATGGTGGCGCTGGCCGGATTGGAGAACGTGAAGATTCCCTGATCATTGATCGCCCACACCCATTCGCGGCTGGTGTTCATGACCGTTTCCATAAGTTGGGCGTCATTGCGGGAGCTGATTCTTTCCTCGCGGTGATTTCTACGGAACCGCAAGGCAAGGAGGGTAGCCGTGACGATCGGCATCACGATCAGCGAGCCGGCCAGCGTCTGGACTGCGGGATGTTCCAGCATGCCGGCAGGATCCAGGATCAGGGCGGCACCGGCTGTCAGGGAGAAGACGACCTGGACCACCAATACGCACACTAAAGCGTCCCGCACCCGAGGCGCACCCGATTCCTTGTCCGTCATGCCATTACCCCCTGTTTAGTCGACTGAAGTCATTCCGCGATACGCGCGTGCTCGCGCTGGGCACGTCGGGTGCCGGGTGCGGCGGCTGCGGCTCGGTTCCGTCCACGCAGGCGCCTCACGAACCCAGCCGCCAGGACCGATGCCAGGAGAAGGACGACTGCCGCTCCGGAGCGGCAACCACGGGAAACCGTCCTCGGGTACCGTGGCCTCGGTCTGACCTGGGCCCACGTCCGGGAAGGTGACCGTCGCGGACGCCGTCCGCTCAAGCAGGCCGCTCATTAGCTTGATCTGGGCCGTCCAGGGCCCGTTGGGGAGTGCAGCCGGGGTAGTGAAGGTGACGGTCTGGGCGTTGCCCGGGGCGAGGGCTGTCGCCTTCTGCAGGTTGAAGGGGCCAGCGGAGAGACCTCCCGGGCCAGCTGTCAGGCTGAGTCCGCCGGTGACGTCCAAAGCGCGGCCGCCCGTGTTCGTGACAACGGCACTCAGCACAGGGTTTCCATCCTTGCGGCGACCGGCGGTGACGGAACCAATGGCAAAGTCAGTCGGCTTGCCGTTACCCGGCCCCACGGAGAGATAGATGCGGACGCCGAGCCGGTTGACCTGCACGACGCCGCCCTTGTCAGCGGGGCTTCGTACTTCGGCCCAGATGGCGCCGTACTGCTCCCCTTCGGCCGCGTCGGCCGGGACCTTGATGGAGGTCAAGACTTCTGTAGCGGCCCCGGGGACAAGGTCAACCTGGGGCTGGGCGACCTGGGTCCAGGCGGTGAGGTCGCTCTTGACCGTGGTGTCATCTCCGGTGAAGACGCCGGCCTAGACGTGGGCAGTCCCCGGGTATACGGATGGTCTGCGCGACCGTGGTGTTGTTCTCCACGCGGACCCGGCGCTTGATTTCGGTGGCGGGTGCGAGCCTGTCAACGATGTAGGTGCGTGCCCTGGGATCGTTCTGGGCGCTGGCAGGGACATCCAGCAGACGTATTCCGATGCCCTCCGACTGACCGGGGGAGTGCGCTGTCGCGGCCGCGCTGGCGCTGTAAGCCGCGGTGGCGGGAACCGCCGAGAGGAGTGCCATCAGGGGACCTTTGCTGGAATCGAAAATATCCAGGAAGGAGCCTGGCCTGCCACGGAGAGTCCAGCTTTCGACAGGCCCCCACGGTCTACATCAAAGTTACCCACGCCCATCGGGTCCGGGCAGAAACTGCGCCCATCCTGCCGAACACATGCGTTAGCTCCCGAATCAGGGCAAGGATCCTGCGCCACAGCCGAATGGAATCTTTCTTTCCGAGTCCCCTGACGACCTTCATGAGGAACCGCCCGAACGGCACCGTTGTACAGTGTGTTTCACGCTCCTAGGTCTCCTGGTCCGCACCCGTCACCACGCGGTCAGGAGAAACGGGGGAGCGGCCAGGCCCGTTCCGGACTCAGCCGGAACAGGGGAACAAAGGAATAGCCAATGTCGATGGACCCATCGTCCAATCCGGAACGCACCAACGCCGTTTATCCCGCTGACTCGGGGGCCACCGGCCAGGTGAGTGATGACGTGCCGGGCATCCGGAAGCAGGCCGCCGAGATTATCGATGCCGTTTTGTCCGGGTCTGCGCCCGAGCAGGCATCCGCCCGTGAGCAGCTGCGCGAACATCTGGCGGCCCATCCGGGACGCCCGGACATTGCGCTGGCGGCACACCTGACCGCGCTCAGGTCCCTGACCACCTTCCCTCCAATGAGCCCGGAGATGCCAGGGCCGGTCCGCGTACCGGGTGCATGGCCACCGGCTGGTGATTTAACCCTGCAATCGGACAAGAGTGTGAGCTCGAGGATAGAAGCGGTCCTGAAAGGCAGGATGCTGGTGACAGCGTTCCAGCCGATACACGAGTTCGCCATCGGCGGCGTTGTCGGGGCTGAGGCGCTCACCCGGTTCGTCAGTACCGGGAGCGACACCGCGGAGGACTGGTTCGCAGGAGCCCGGGACGCGCGGCTGGGAAGTGATCTTGAATTCGCGGCGCTGGAATCCGCCCTTACCGCTGCGAAAGAGCTCCCGGAGCGCCTTTATGTGGCGCTGAAACTGTCCCCCGCCACATGTCTGGACCCGCTCCTGGCTGGGCTCCTGGAGCGATCGGGAATTACTCCTGAACGCATTGTCTTGGAACTCACCGAAGCTTTGACATGCGAGCAGCCCGCTGCGCTTGTCGCGGCGCTGGCGCCGCTGCGCCGCAACGGGGTCCGGCTCGCGGTTGACCATGCGGGCTCGTATTTCGCCTCGATCCGCCACATCAGGCACCTCCGGCCCGAGATCATCAAATTGGACCGCAACCTGATTGCCGGAATAGATAGTGACACCTTGCGCCATGCCCTCGGGGAGATGCTGGTCGGGTTAGCCGAACAGATCGGTGCCGTAGCGATCGCCCAGGGAATCGAAACCTGTGCAGAACTGGCAGCTGCGACCGATCTCGGGATGACCGCAGGGCAGGGCTATTTCCTGGGTCGTCCGACCACGCTCCGGGCAGACTGGAACGGCTGGAACGTCGTCGGACTCGAAACCTTCTCGGTGACTGGTCCCGACCAGTCCTAACTACCTCCCGGCCCCTGGCAACAAATACCGACGCGGGGCGCCGGAGTCCGCGCAGAGGCAGTCCCAAAGCCGGCCCCGTCCTCGGGCGGTGTGTGCGGTGGTTGTGTCAGCTGCCGATCATGTCTTCGAGTTCGACGTCGGGCGCCGGCTGGAACCGGGTGCCAGAGGTCAGCAGCGCCTCGATCATCTGGGAGGGCCCGGGCCGGGACAAGTGGTATCCCTGTCCCATATTGCATCCGAGGCTGCGGAGAAGGTGCAGTTGTTCGGGTTCTTCGATTCCTTCGGCGATCACGTCGAGGGAGAGTTTGTGGGCGAGGCCGAGGATTCCTTCGAGCATGGCTGTTGCGGGTGTCTGGCTTTCCTGCGGGCTGAGGAAGGATCGGTCGATTTTGAGGATGTCCGCGGGCAGCGCAGCCAGCGTGCTCAGGGAGGAGAACCCGGTTCCGAAGTCGTCGATAGCGATGCGGACGCCCCAGGATTTGAGTGTATTGATGGCGCTGATTCCCCCGTCAACGTTGTTCGCCAGGGCTGTTTCGGTGACTTCGAGGACGACTTTGTCTGCTTGAGCGGCGGGGTCGGAGAGGATCCGATTGATGGAAGCCAGACTGCGGGGGTCCCGGAGCTGGAACGTGGAGAGGTTAATCGCGATCCAGAGGTCCGAGCAGCCCGGCAGGCTTCGGCGCCACGTGGCGGCTTGTTGGGTTGCGGTCTCCAGCACCCAGCAGCCGATGGCGTCGATGTCGCCGGTTTCTTCGGCCAGGGTGATGAACTCTGTCGGGGGCAGTACGCCCAGGGTGGGGTGGTGCCAACGCACGAGTGCTTCAACGCCGACGATTGCCCCGGTGTGCAGGTTGGTGACGGGCTGGTATTCAACGCGGAGCTGCCCCGCGGGCGTGGCCGCGGCAAGGTCGGCTTTGAGGGCGGCCCGGTATGCCATGTGGTCATAGCCTTCGGCGTCGAAGAGTTGGTAGCGGTCTTTACCGCCGTGCTTGGCCATATACATCGCGAAATCCGCTTGCCGCAGCAGGGTGGAGGGGTCCTGCGTTCCGGGACGTCTTTGGGCCGCTCCCGTGCTGACTGTGACCATCAGGCGGTTTTCACCAAGCTGAAACGGTGCGCGCATGGCCTCGTGGATCCGTGCCGCGACCGCGCCGGTCCCGGAGCTAGCCTCCTGGTCCGTGACCAGTATTGCGAACTCGTCCCCGCCGAGGCGGGCGACCAGGTCGTTGGGGCGCACGCAGCTCTTGAGCCGTGCAGCGAGCTGGATGAGCAGGGCATCGCCGCTGTCGTGACCAAGGGAGTCGTTGACATTCTTGAAATCATCGACGTCGATGAACAACAGTCCTGTGTGGCGGGCCCTGCGGTCCCGGCCAGGGCTGAAAGTAGCGGCAAGGCGTTCAGTCAGCGCGGTGCGGTTGGCGAGTCCGGTGAGGGGATCGTGGCTGGCCCGGTGAGTGAGTTCCTCGTGGCTGTCGTGGACGGCGGCGGCCAGGGAGTTGAACGCCTGCGCCAACTCGCCGAGTTCATCGCGGCGGATCACCTCAATGCGGTGGCGGTAATCGCCGGCGCGCAGCTTTGCGACGCCCCGGCGCAGACCCACCAGAGGCTGGATCAGGTACCTGATCATTCGACTGCGGAAGTACAGCACCGCGGCCGCGGTCAGGCAGAACAGCGCACTGCGCGCCACGATCACGAGCTGTTCAAGCCTTGCGCTGGAAGCGAGCCCCATATCCAACGCCTCAAGGGACGAACGCTCAATACCGTCCAGTTGCGCACGGATACGGGCGCCGGCTGCGGTAAAGGCAGGAACTTCGGAGAGACGGTCCACTTCGGCAGCCTGAACCTGGTCTGCCCACAAGCCATGGGCCGCCAGGTTCTCCTGCCATGCGAGGCGGGCCTCAACGACGTCTGCCCGCATGGTCATCTCGGTTGGAAGAACCACGGAAGCTTTCTCGAACAGGTCTGAAAACTCTTGCTGCCGCTGGGTGTAGGCAAGCCGGTCCGACGGTGCACCGGAGAGCAAAAGAAGTCCCGTCTGCTCGTGGGCATCCAAGGCGGCCCGCAGGCCGGCGATGATGTCCGACTCGGTATGGAGCCGTGAGGCTGCCGAATGCACCTCGTTCATGACTCCCCGGACACCGACGACCGTCGCCGCGGCCCCGAGCAGCACCGCGAGGAACATCAGCAGGAACGCCCAGGACCATTCACGTTGCAGACTCCAGGTCCGGGCCGGAGCACCAGGCAGGGCTCCGGACACAGTGGTAGCCCTTGAAGGGACGGCAGGGCCGATACCTGGAAACCGACAGCCACAATCACAGGACCGGCCAGGATCGCCGTCGACCGGGCTGCCAGCCGGCTGCGCTCTGCGATCGTCTTCGACGGTGTCGACCAGGCCGTGCTCTGTCATCATCTGCCTCCGGGAAGGTGCAGGCACGCGCCGCACCGCCAACTGGAGCGTAGCGGAATCGTTCCAGTATCCCCGCAAACGTGACGTTACCTAAACAGCCCGGGCAGGGGCCCGGATCGATGAAGAACACGTGACGCGGCGTCGGGACGGCCGGGACCTGACAGGGGCCGGGTTGTCCGGTTCCGGAGCGACCGGGTTAGCGTCATCGGCTTCGGGCGATCATGGCGACAAACCGGTGCTCACGAAGGAAGGCATTCGCATTCCTCAAGGATGCGTCCCATACCCGCAACACCAAGGTGAGGGACATCGCGAATGGGTGATCGCCTCGATCGCCGGAACAGCCGACGTCCTGGCACACTCCGAGAAGTAAATCCTCGGCCCACCCCTGCCGGAAGCGGGCTTGGGGTTGTTGATTTCGGGGACTTGGACCCTTACCGGCGCAGTGGAACCCAGGTAGGTATGGAGATGCCGCGGAGGTCGGCTTGCCCGTTCTGGGACGGGGCACCGTGGCGGTGGGGCCCGGGTGTGGCGTTGGAACTCGCCCGGGCCCCTCCCACTCTGAGGACATTCTGCCCTCCCGGGGGCCTCACGCGCGGGCGGATGGCGACGTAGCATCGGGGTAGATGGCGCCTAGGAGCCGAAATGGCGTACCGGCGACGGTTTCTCCTTGAAAAGTACCCGCACCTCGCTGACGAGGAGGCACCCGTAGCGTTCCCTGAAGACGTCCCAGACGAGGCCGATGAGGTAATCAGCGTGGTTGACGAAATCGTCGCGGCCGGTGGACCCGACCTTCACTGACCCGGCATTTCACACTGACCCAGCGTCCACCGAGTCGCGACTGCTACCCCAAACGCCAAATTCTGCGCCGAGGCGCGGTTACCCTGATCCGAGAGCCGACCTTCAGACGCCCGGTCTTATCGCCGGCTCCCAGCAGCCCGGGTTCCACCGGGCGTATCGGGAAAGCCTCCGCGCGAGTCCAGGACTCAAGCGCGGAGGCTCCCGGTTCTCCAAGCTGGGGGGACTGGAGAACCACTCTCAGGGTACTCGCAGTCGTGACGTCCTGGCCGCACCGCTGCCGGGCGGTGCGGCCTTCCGGTCACCGCTGGCGGGGGCGGCCGCGGTTCTGCCGGTTTATCGTCCGGGAACTGCGGCGTTCAGGAGCTTGATCTTGGCGCGGTCGAGTTCGCGGCGGCGGCGCTTGTACCGCTGGGTGTGGATCCCCACGCCGAGGGTGTGTTCGTGCTCTGAGTCTGAGTCTGAGTCTGAGTCTGAGTCTGAGTCATAGTCGTGGTGTCGTGGCCAGGCGTTGCCTTCCTGCCGGAAGGCCACGAGCTGGGCGCGGCGGTGGTGCCAGCGGGCTTCGTCCGCCACTACGCGGTGGTTTTCTGCCCACCCGGGCACCCGGGCGAGTCCTTCGCTGTAGGCCGGGTCCAGTTTTCCTTCGGCTGCTTCGCACCGGCGCCCGGACAGCCACCGCGCCATCGACCGTTCGCCCTGGTCAGCCGAATGGCCGTCAGGGAGCCGGCCTTCGGCCGAGACCAAGGCGATGACCTCGTCCATGCGGGCAACGTCCCAGGGGGAGGGGCAAGGCACGGGTACGGTGCCGGCGGCGGCCTCGAGCGCAGGGTCTTGCCGGCGGGCGATGACCAGATGGTATCCGACGGTGGCGAGCTGATTGAAGCGCGTTCGCGATCTCCCTGGACAGGCTCCTCTACGCCAAGGACAACCACCTGCTCGGGTCAGACCTGGTGCGCACCTACGTCCGGAACGTGGACCGCACCACCCTGATAGGGCAGCAGGCCCACGACGTCGCCACGCTTCGGGCCGGGATGCAGGCCATCACCGGCCGCAAAGAAGTCCTCGGCAGCCGCTACGGCGAACTGACAGTCGCCGTCCGCGACGTCGGCGGATCCGTGTTCGACTGCGAAACCGATGCCTGGGCCCACGAGGTCACGGGCCGGATCGGCGCCGGCGAACTCAGCCGCCGGGTTGCCGCCCGGGCCTCGACTTGACGGTCTGAGCCCCGCCAGCGGGCGTATGCGATGGCGGGGTCAGGCCTCAACGGCCCCGGCCATGATAATGAACACCGCCGGGTCCTCGTCCAGGAACATCCGCCGCGGCGTCGCCCCGCCGAAACGGATCCAGATGATGCTGCCGTCGACGGTCCTGTCCTCAACTATTCCCACGCCCAAGTCAGCGGGCCCGAGGCGGACATGGACGTGCTGACCTGTCAGAAGCGCGCTGCGTTGTGCGGTCGTTCCGGACATTTCATTGGTATGCACTATGTGCCTTCCCATTGGCGGCGTGGTCCCGGCCACCATAGCCGGGTCACATGACCGCAAGCTGAACGCCCGGGGCACTGGGTGCGTTTCCGGTTTCGCCATGAGCCGCACACATGAGGTGGGAAGCAGGCGTTCTGCTCCGAAACCTGGAAGGACCATCATGACCACCCTGAAAACACCGTCACGGCAACACCGCCCCCACCGAGCAGGCAGGACCGCGCGTCCGCATGGTCGGCGCCGGCGACGCCGGCATCCGTGACAACCGGCACCACAAAGTCGGCAAGACGACCCGGTAACCACCCGCAACGCCCCAGCTGCGGGCTGTCCTCCGCCACGAATACAGCGAGACGCCTCTTGCCCTGGCGAGAAATCGGGTCGAGTCGTGCACCACGTTGAGCGCCCAGCCGATAGCCTGCAGATGACAACGCGCGGCAGCAACGGAGGCTGGCGGATCAGGGAGTGGTCTAGGGGCTGCAAAAAGGCCTCTACGAATACACGGCGCCTGGACATAATCGCAGCCGGGCCTTGGCGACCGTGGAGCTCATCGTGCTGGCATGGGGTCGGCGCCGGTGGCCGCGCGGCTTGGGCAGCGTCCTTGTCATGGCGTGCCTAGGAGCGCTGGGAAAAGCCCGGGGAAGCCAGCGGGGCCGGATCATCTGGCCCGTCCCCGCTGCCACTCGAATGTCTGCTTTTTGCGAAGGAGTCGTGGCTTACTTGGAAGCGAACTTCAGTTGGCGGTCGGGCTCACGGCCGTAACCGTCGATAACAAGACGGTCTTCGTGGACTTTGACCACTGAGTAGGCGTTGGAGCCCTGTTCCACCATGCCTTCAAGGTTCACGTAGTGGATGCCGTTACGCAGTTCGTAATTGCCCACGTGGTTGTGACCGTTGAGGTAGGCAACAACGCCATGGTGCTTCTCCATGGTGGCGATGATGGCCGAGTCGTTCCAGGCATTGTGTTCGTTCAAGGGAGCAACCGGCATGTGGCCCAGAACAACGGTCTTTTCGCCCTTCGCTTCTGCGTCAGTGAGGACGCTCTCGAACCAGCGCATCTGCTCCTCGCCGACTCCGCCGTTCCAGGACTGGGCATTGCTGTCACCCTCCCATTTCTTTGAGGCCAGGATGGTCTCCGCCAGTACGTGTTTGGGGGACTCAGGAGCGTTCGCGTAAGTGCTGATGTCGTTGGTGTCGAGGGCAACGAATCGGAAGCCGTCCCGGCTGAAGTCGTAGTAGCGGTTTGGCATCCCCAGAATAGTCTCTACCTCGTCCGTGGACACGGGGAAGTCGTGGTTGCCCAGCAAGTGGTGCCGTGGACCTTGGATCTGCTCCCAGACAGGAAGGATCTTGTCGAAGCTCTCCTTGTTTTTGTCGATGAGGTCACCGGTCTGGATGGTGAAGGCCACGCCTTCATTGTTGAATGTCGTGGCCGCCTCGGAAAGCTTTTGCAGCGATCCACGGTAGTCGCGGGTTCCTTTGGTGTCGCAGTCGCAGTACTGGGCGTCGGCGACGACACCGAATTCGAAGAGAGGCTTGCCCTCGCCGGCCGCCGGGGCCGCCGTGGCCGGAGACAGGGACAGCGCGGAAGCTGCCGCGCCAAGAGCCAAAGTGGCTGCCGCAGCGGTCAAAAAGGGTCGTTTGGGGGTGCGCATTCGTGATTCCTTACTGTTCATGGGGGCTGAATCACCAGCCTGAGCGTTGCACCGGCGTCGCCCCGGGCCGACGGTACGGGGAGCAAATGAACCAGGACTGACGCAGCAGTGCCGCACAAAAGAACACCCCGTTACGCAGACGCGGGGCAAGGCATCGTGTGGCAACCCCGTCCTGGAGGGCCCTGCCCAAGACTCCCGCCAAGGTTCGTAGTGCGTTCACTACGGGTTCACAGTCCCCACAGTTCCCACTGGCTGAATGGGCTGGGTATCAGCCCAACCCCCTCAGGAGACAACTTGTCCCGTACCTTTGCCACGTCCCGCCGTCGTTTCCTCGCCCTGTCCGGGGGCGCGGCCGCGACTGCAGCCGTCTACGGCTTCTCTACGGCCCCCGCCTGGGCTGAACCGCAATTTCCGCAGAACCCTTTCACCCTGGGCATCGCGTCGGGTGACCCCACCCCTGACGGCATCGTGTTGTGGACCCGGCTGGCACCCGAGCCCCTGGCAGCAGACGGACTGGGCGGCATGCCCCCGTACAAGGTCCAGGTCAACTGGCAGGTTGCTGCCGACCCGGAATTCCGCACTGTCGTCAAGGCAGGCAGTGAGAGCGCCACCCCCGAACTGGCCCACTCCGTGCACGCCGAGGTCGACGGGCTGCGCCCGTCTGCGGACTACTGGTTCCGTTTCCGCGTCGGCAGTGAGGAAAGCCCGGTCGGGCATACCCGCACAGCGCCGGCGGCCGGATCGGATCCGGGGCGGATCACGTTCGGATTGGCCTCATGCCAATCGTGGGCCGGTGGCCGCTACGCCGCCTACCGCACCATGGCGCAGGAGGACCTCGACCTTGTCGTGCACGTGGGGGACTACACCTATGAGGGCAAAAATCACGAGACGCTGGCCGACTTCCGCAACAACCAGGCCAAGTACAAGAGCTCGCCCGACCTGCAGGCCGCGCACGCGAGGTTCCCTTTCGTCGTGACCTTCGATGACCACGAAATCGAGAACAACTGGGCTGACGGTGTGTCCCAGGCCGACAACGAGGCTTCCAATGACCCGCAGCGTTTCCTCCAGCTGCGCGCCAACGCTTTCCAGGCCTACTACGAGCACCTTCCGCTTCGCCGCCCGCAACGGCCCACAGGCCCGGACATGGTCCTATATCGAGGACTGGACTACGGAAACCTGGCCAGATTCCACGTCCTGGACACGCGCCAGTACCGCTCGGACCAGCTGACCGATAACTTCCCGGGCGGCCCGCAGCACCCCGATGTCTACGACCCCTCACGCACCCTCATGGGTGATGCGCAGGAACAGTGGCTCTTCCAGGGACTTGCATCATCGTCCGCCCGTTGGAACGTCATCGCCCAACAGACAATGATGGCCCAGTACGACTACGACCCGTCCGAGACCCTTTCGGTCAACCACGACCAGTGGGACGGCTACGTCGTCTCGCGCAACCGCCTCACCAACTTCATCAACCAGCAGAACCCGGCTAACCCCGTGATCCTGAGTGGCGACTGGCACTCCGCGTTCGTCAACGATGTCCTGCTCGACCACGCGGACTCGGGCTCGAAGGTGGTCGCCGCAGAGTTCGTCGGAACCTCCATCAGCTCCGGCTGCGGCTGGGCCCAGGCAATCAAGAATGGCCTTCCAGCCAACCCTCACACCCACTACATCAACCCCGACAAGCGAGGCTGGACCCGCTGCACCGTGACCCCGGACGAGTTCCGCAGCGATTACCTCGTGGTGGCGTCGGCCGTAGACACCACTTCGCCGGCCGTCGTCGACGCTTCCTTCGTGGTCCGGAACGGCCAGCCCGGGGCTCAGCGAGCCTGAGCCCGGCAGTGTGGGGGCGGCTGCCGACAACACAGGCCGCCCCCGGATGCCGAATCGCTTAGGAGCCAAACGCCTGCACGGTCCGCGGCCTCTCCCGGGCCATGATTCGCCCCTTGCCCTGCGCACACGACGCAAGGCAGGGGGCGGCGCGTGCCATAGGGCGGTAGCCGGGTTTTGGTCATAGGCGATCCAGAACCGGGCGGTGAGGACGGCTGCCTTGGCCGACAGGAGTCCAGAAGGTTGTGGTGTCGACAGTGATCAGGCCGGTGACGCAGCCTGCGGACACCGAGGTAAAGAGGGCCGGCATGAATGCTTCTGAGGCCGCGTCGGTGCGTGAGATGGGAGCATCAGCAGCGCGGCGCCGACAATGATGACGGCCAAGAACGCCAGAGGGACGGAGCGGACCGGGTGGGAGAGGGCGCGGCGGACTGCGCTATCTTTCCGGCTTCCGGTGGTCCGGCCGTTGCGGAGGATGGCCTGCACGGCCGTGATGCCGATAGTGCCGGTGGCCGGGCAGCAGGGTTTGGATGTCACCCCCGTTCTTTTGGTGCTCACCCGACGTGGATGCCGGGCGGCGGTCCGGGTCGGGTTAGTTTTCGCGGATGATTTCGCGGACCACCGGTGCGGTGTCGCCTTGGCCCAGGAGCAGGTAGCGCATGAGGTGGGCCAGGGGGTTGCCTTCGGACCATTCAAAGTACGCGTGGGGGCGGACACCGGTGGCGTCCCGCAGGGCGAGGAGGATCGCGGCGATGGCGTTCGGCGCAGCGGGGCTTTGGGCCGTCCCCGGGGTGGCCTTTCCGTCGCGCGGGTGGCTCCAACGATCTCCGGCCGGAAATTCTTTGAATCCGTCGATGGAGGCCGTGCAAGTCTGTGGGACGGAATCGCGGCTGACCACCCCGCCGCGGCCCCGAGCCGGATTACCTGTTGTCCGTGGTGACAGGGATCCGGACGGCCGTGCCGCCGACCACTATTCCGCCGGCAGCGGGAATGTCCACGGTGAGTAGGCCCGGCCGGCCGACGTGCCGTCCCTGCTGGATTAGGACCCTCGATGGAGGCTCGACCAAGCCCAGGATGCGCAGGTAGGCGCCGACCGCAGCCGCGGCGGCCCCTGTTGCCGGGTCCTCCGTGATGGCGCCCACCGGGAACAGATTCCGGGCCTCGAATTCACCCTCTGCAACACGGTGCAGGATTGTCACCGTTGCGGCCCAGCCCTGAACGTCCATGAGGCGGCGCACCGCCTCCGGATCGAAGCTAAAGGAATCGAAAAGGGTACGGTCGGCGAAGACCAGCACCGGATGCCAGTTTCCCGAATACGCGATCCGCGGCGGATAGGCCGGATCGAGATCGCCCTGCCCGACGCCGAGCAATCCGAGGAGTTCAGCCAGGACGGCGTCGTCGAATTCGGCCAGCCGCGGCTCAACGGCGGTAAACGATGCGGTGATGTCGGCTCCTTCGCCTGCTGTCTCGATGACGACCAGGCCGACAGGGGTGTCGAAGGTGAATGATCCAGCCCCGTCGCGAACGCTCAGCGCAACGGCCAACGCAATCGTCGCATGGCCACAGAATGGCACCTCGGCGATCGGCGAGAAGTACCGAACCCGGCTCCGACGCGGGTCGCCGTCGACGCCCTTGTCCGTCACAAAGGCCGATTCGGCATACCCGACGGCGGCCGCCACCGCCAGCATCCCGGCTTCATCCAGATGGCGGGCATCCAGGACCAGCCCGGCAGGATTGCCGCCGTCCGGCGTCGTGGAAAAGGCCGCATAACGCAGGACCTCGGGGGAGTTTTCCATGCCCCGATCCTCCCATGCCCAGCCACCGCCTCAGCGGCCCGAGAGCGGCTCGACGGTCTGCCATCCGCGGCGCTACCGTTGAAGTGGTGTCTGGGATGGACGAGCGTGACGGGTTGCTGGCGACAGCGCGGACGGCGTACGCCCGCGGCGACTGGCATGCCGCCTACCGGCAGCTCAGCCAGGCCCGGGATTTATCGGAACTGAAGACGGAGGACTTGAGTCTTCTGGCCAGGGCCGCGTGGTGGCTCGGACACGTCAAGGAATCGTTTGAGATTTCCGAGGACGTCTACCACCGCTTCCAGGACGACGGCGATGCATCAGATGCGGCGATGAAGGCCCTGCACCTGGGGCTGCTGTGGTTTATCCGCGGGGATGTCGTCATCGCTTCCGGCTGGGTGAACCGTGCCCGGGGGCTGCTGCAGGGTCTTCCGAAAGGTCCGGAGCACGGCTATCTGCTTTACCTGGAGGCCTGCCTCGCGCTGAGCCTCGCGGACCCGGGTCCGGCGAGGGAGACCGCGGCCAAGTTGCAGGAGTTGGGCCGGAGCCTGCGCGTCCCAGCACTCACATCCTTCGGTCTGGTGCTTGCCGGCCTGGCGGACCTGCGCAGCGGCAGCACCGTCTCCGGCTTTGCCCAGCTGGACGAGGCGATGCTTCCGGTACTCGCCGGCCGGCTGCCGCCGGAATGGGCCGGGGAAATCTACTGTACGGTGATCCACGCGTGCCACGAACTGGCCGATCTGCACCGGATGCGCGCCTGGACGTACGCTACCGAGCAGTGGGGCGAGCAGTTCGTGGGAGACGTGGTGTACGCCGGCATCTGCCGCATCCACCGGCTGCAGCTGCAGAGCATCGAAGGTGGCTGGGACGCGGCGGAATCTGCGGTCGAGCAGGGTGCGGCGGAACTCGTGGGCCGGAACAACTGGGTGGCGGGGGAGGCCTACTACCAGCTGGGCGAACTACGCCGGCTTCGCGGGGACAGCAGCGGCGCTGAGGAAGCTTACGCCCGGGCGTGGCAGTTGGGGACTGAACCGCAGCCGGGCGAGGCGCTGCTCCAGCACGCCGCCGGGAAGACCGAGGCGGCGTGGGCCGGTCTGTGCGCCGCCTTGGCCGGGCGGGACCGGCTGGCATGCGCTCGGCTGCTGTTGTCCGGCGTCGAAATTGCGCTGTCTCTCGGGCACTCTGATGAGGCCGAACGGCTCTGCGCCCGGCTGGAGGAAACCGCAGCCGTGTTCGCCACCGCTGGCTTCCGCGCCTGGGCCGGGCACGCCCGAGCCGCCATGCTGATCGCACAGTCGCAGCACGCCGAGGCGTTGCCCGTGCTGCAGGCCGTCGTCCACGAGTACCGGAGCCTGCACGCCCGGTACGACACCGCCAGAGTCTACGAACTGCTCGCCCAGGCGCACCGCGGGCTGGGGCAGTCCAGCGTCGCCGCAGCGGATTCCGCGACCGCGCTGGCGATCTATCGCGAACTCGGTGCCCTGCCGGATGTCCGGCGGCTCGACGGCGGCCGACTTCCCGGCGGGCTGACCGAGCGCGAGGCGGACGTGCTGGCGTTCACCGCCGCGGGAGCAACTAACAAGCAAATGGCCGAGGAATTGTTCATCAGCCAGAAGACGGTCGGCAGGCACCTGGCGAACATCTATGCCAAGATCGGCGTCTCCTCGCGCACCGCCGCCGCAGCCTGGGCCCACGAGCACGGCCTGCAGCCGCGCCGCTAGTTCCCGCGGCCTTCCGGCCGCCACCGGGCAGCACACCGGACCGGCGTCTGCATGATTCGCCCCATGGGACCGCGCACGAACGCATCATTCGCCCGATGCCGGCGGTAGTTGGCAATTCCTACGCTGGAAGCAATCAGGCACAGACGCCTGTAGCAAAGGAAGGAACACCAAATGACCATCGAGCTAGAAGCATCACTGGCGGAGTTCGACGCCGAAGCCTCCAAGGCTTTCGCCGGGCGCTTCGTCGGCATCCTGAACGATGCCGCGGTCGCTCTGCTGACCAGTGTCGGGCACCAGACCGGTCTGTTCGAGGCGCTGGCCGGCCTGCCTGCCGCCACCAGCGAGCAGGTGGCCGACGCCAGCGACCTCAACGAGCGCTACGTCCGTGAATGGCTGGGCGGAATGACCGCGGCGCGTGTGGTCCACTACGACCCGGCGGCCGGGACGTACTGGTTGCCCCGCGAGCATGCCGCCGTCCTGACCAGCGCCGCGGGCCCGGACAACATGGCCATTCTGATGCAGCACATCTCCATGATGGGCGAAGTTGAACAGAAGATCATCGAGCGTTTCCGGCACGGCAGCGGTCTGTCCTACGAGGACTACCCCCACTTCCACCGGAATATGGCCCAGACCAGCGCGGCCGTGCACGACGCGGCACTGCTGGACGTGATCCTGCCGCTGGTGCCCGGTCTGCCTGAACGGCTGACGGCCGGGATCGACGTCGCCGACGTTGGCTGCGGCAGCGGCCACGCAATCAACCTCATGGCCCAGGCGTTCCCCGCCAGCAGGTTCACCGGCTACGACTTCTCCGAGGGAGCGATCCGTGCCGCCCGCGCCGAGGCGGAACGGATGGGACTGGCGAACGCCAGCTTCGAGGTCGCTGACGTGGCAGGCCTGGACGTCGAGGCCCGCTTCGACGCCGTGACGGCTTTCGACGCCATCCACGACCAGGCGCATCCGGCGGCGGTGCTGCGCAACATCCACCGGGCGCTGCGGCCGGACGGGATCTTCCTGATGGTGGACATCAAGGCATCCAGCAACGTGGAGGAGAACATTGAGCTCCCCTGGGGCAGCTACCTGTACGCGATCTCAACCTTCCACTGCATGAGCGTTTCGCTCGGACTCGACGGCGACGGGCTGGGCACCGTCTGGGGCGAACAGCACGCACAGTCGATGCTCGCGGACGCCGGCTTCGCGAACGTGGAGTCCAGCGACGTCGAGTCGGATCCTTTCAACGCCTACTTCGTCGCGAGAAAGTAGCAGGCTGCCGCCAAAACGCATATGCGGGGAGTCCAGCCCATGCCGTGAACTGTTCCCCGGAAGTTGGGCTGAGAATTCAGATCTGACTTTCGGGGGAGCAGCTGCGGGGTTGCGCAAGGTACTAGCATCGAAGTTATGACACAGGCTCCCCACGGCGCCCGGTTCGGCCACGTCAATGTGATTGCCACCGATTGGCGACGACTCGCCGACTTCTATGGGCGTGTCTTCGGCTGCGAGCTCGTCCCGCCCGAGCGCGATTACGGCGGTTCCGATCTGGAGCTGGGCACGGCCGTGCCCGGGGCGACCCTGCGCGGCGTCCACATGCGACTGCCCGGCCACGGTGATACCGGGCCGACGCTTGAGATCTACACGTACGGCGAGAACGTGGCGGGCGGTAAGCCGGCTGCCAATCGCACCGGCTGGGGCCACATCGCCTTCGAGGTGGACGACGTCAGCGCTGCCCGGGAAGCCGTCCGCGAAAACGGCGGGGTGGACATCGGCGAGATCGTGACGCTCCATACGGCCGACGGACGGCGGGTCACGTGGTGCTACGTGAGTGATCCGGAGGGTAACCTCCTCGAGCTGCAAAGCTGGTCCAACCCCAGCTAGCCTGCGAGCATCCTTCGGATGCGTGCCAGCAGCCTGGAGGTAATCGAGGGCCCCTAGCCGGCTTGCTGGCCAACGGACCGCTGCAGTGTTGACGAGGCGCTGTATTGCATGCCAACGTTTCGTTATGTCCGCAAGAACTGTGCGCATCGCTGCAATTCAGGCCACACCGGTAATGCTCGATGCGGAGGCATCGGTGTCAAAGGCGGTTCATCTCCTGGGCGAGGCATCAGGCCAGGGCGTGAAACTCGCGGTTTTCCCTGAAACGTTCATCCCCCTGTACCCGTCAGGGGTGTGGGCCCGCGAAGCGGCCCGGTTCGACGGATTTGATGAGATGTGGACCCGTCTCTGGGCCAACTCTGTCGACGTCCCCGGCCCCCATACCGACCGATTCATCAAGGCATGTGCCGAGTACGATATCTACTGCGTGCTTGGAGTGAACGAACGGGAATCCGCCAGGCCCGGAAGTCTCTACAACACAATGATCTTGCTTGGTCCTGAGGGTTTGCTCTGGAAACATCGCAAGTTGATGCCTACGATGCACGAACGCCTTTTTTACGGCGTCGGCTATGGACAGGACTTGAATGTCATTGAGACTCCATTCGGGAGGGTTAGTGGCCTCATCTGTTGGGAGAACCGCATGCCTCTTGCTCGCTACGAGCTCTATCGTCAAGGCGTGCAGATCTGGACGGCCCCGACGGCCGATGACGCTGACGGCTGGATTTCCACGATGAGTCACATAGCGATCGAATCCGGCGCGTTCGTGGTCTCGGCCCCTCAGTACATTCCTCGCTCTGCGTTTCCCGATGACTTCCCGGTTCAGTTGCCAGACGATGATAAGGCGCTCGGGCGGGGTGGAGCGGCGATCTTCGAGCCACTTCAGGGCCGTGCCATAGCAGGTCCTCTCTATGATCAGGAAGGGATCGTTGCCGCAGACGTCGACCTAGGCCGCTGCATGACCGCCAAGCGATGGTTCGACGTCGTGGGGCACTACAGTCGTGAAGACGTCCTTTACCCACCGGCCCCGGCCAGTCACGCCTCAGAAGGCCCAGCATTTTGACCGCAGACGCGATCTCCCCTTGAGAACTAGCGCCGAAGCCGGCCCCAACAGCTGAACCGGTGAGTTGGTTCCACCTCCTCCTTTGCCACGCCCACTCCGAGTCGCGAAACTGACCGAACCCCATCCCGGAGCTATGAGCCTGCACCGGAGTATCGTCTAGGGCCAGTCTTCACGTCTGAACTGGATCCGTGGTGGCGGTTTCACGGTGTACTCCACCTGGCTGCACCGGCTCGCAGCAGTAGCCTCAGCTGACGGGGCTGCTGTCGGGTCTTCGCTCTCTTCAGGCATTGACATCTCCTCATTCAGATCGCACTCAGGCTTCTAAGGCCGCCAGTATTCTGTACGGTAATGGCGGTCCCGGACTCCAGAGAAGGGCCGGCAGACCCTATGGGATGCTTGCGGCTATTGCTGCCATTTCCCATTCCCGGTTGGCGGCCCGTTAGGACCTGGCTTCAGCCTTCTGTACCCGCTGCCCTGGCCTTCCTAGCGATGAGCAGCGCGGCCAGATCAAGGGCATTCTTGAGTCCTCGCGCTTGTTCCAGACCTCGAACGAATGGGGGCAGGAAGCGCCTATTCGGGGGCACGATGAAAGCCTGGAGCTCCTCGCATCGGTCGCCTTGGTGCCTTCCGCCCTGGTGCGTCGGCAACAGCATCAGGCCAGGTACCCGAGTCCACTGGGCCATGCGGCCATGCCGGCCGTGCGAGTAACAGTTCGCGGTGGGTGAGGTCACGGCGAACATGGTCGGCTTCGCCGGCGGTGGGGGATCCAGGGAGCGACGCGACTGTCGAGCTACGGAGGTGGCGGAGTCGGGTCTGCAGACCGTTCGGCGCGCCAAGGGGCGCGCCACTCCGCAGCTTCCCAGCCATCCATGATGTAGAGCCGCTCGTGCGCAACCCGGTCTCCCCTGAACTCCATCAGGCTGACGGTGAACATCCACGGCGCGCCGTCGTAGCTGATCAGGTTCTCCACGACGACCAGGTCGGCGCGATGAGTGATTCGGCGAGTGTGGAACTTGAGCTTCGCTGGGTACTGTCGTCGCCATTCGCGGAAGTTCTCCACGCCTTCGAACCGTTCGCCAGACTGAGGGAACTCAAGCACCGCGTCGTCGTGGTAGATCTCGTGGGAAACGTCCTCGTCCTTGTTTGAGTACTCCCAGTGACGCCGCAGAGCCTGCAGGAGCTCCGTCTCTTCGAGCATCACTCACCTCCTTCGGCCGGTACTGATTTGAACTTCAGGCTCTTTGCATGACAATGGGCGGGGTCGAACACCTACCGACAACGCTTCTCGGCGTAATCCCTGCCCTCGATGCCCCCGTACTCACCTGGGAGCAGGCGGCCAACCGCACCTCGCGCAGTCGCCGTCTGAAAGACGAGGGAAAACGGCGATTGCCAGCCCGGCCACCGAGTACGGGTCCCGCTCACCGCCGTCGGGCGTTCGCTGCCTCCGTTGCCGGAACTGCCAGCGGGAATCAAGTACACAGGCGCATCGCCGCGACAAAGAGCGAAGGCGACAGTTTCGAGATCACGATTGGCGTTGGGGACAGGCGACATGATGTAACATGCCGCCTCGCTCCATCCCCGGGCGGGAAGCTGGAAGAAGGTCTGCGCAGACACTCTCCCGACAAGGTTGTTCGCGAGACACGAGAATGAGGTCAACATTGCGGTTCTCAGGGATATTGGGGTATCGCGATGTACTGGTTGATGTTGGTGGACTGGAATGTCGTGAACTTCAGGGTGGACTGACCGCCCTGTGGATTTCCGACCACTACGGTTTGGTTGGAGGGATTTACGGCCAGCAGGGCATAGGAATGGTTCGATACCAACTTGCCGTCAGAGTTGGAGGTTCCAAGGGTTACGAGGCCGTTCGTGAAATCCTGCTGCATCTGCGCAAAGCTCACTCCGGTCATAGGGCCTCCTGGGTTACGGTCGACGCCCACTTGGCCGGTAATGGCATAAAGCGCGTTATGTACGTCGCGATCCTGGGCGTTACTGAGGTCGGTGCCGTCGATGCCTTTGTAGCTGTTTCCGTTCGCTGCCGCCCACCCTTTTTCGATAATCGCCGCCCATGAAACGTTTTTGCCGCCGATGTTTTCGATGCCATTTTGGAGGGGCTCGCCGCCGCTATACGGAAGGTCGCCGCTAACGGTCACCTTCACGGGGTTAGGTACCCCGTCGTACTTGCTGTGAAATGAGACGGTGTAAGTGCCGTTGCCATTATCCTGGACCATATTTTGGACGGTATCGGGCGCCCGCGCGGCGACGGTTAGCAGGGCTGCCAGGAAATAGCAGTCTCCGGTGTCGCCCTGCGCGATGTTCGTCAGGTCCCCGGAAATATCCGGCTTACCGGCACTATCAAGCGCAAACAGCACCTGATGGGG
The DNA here is from genome assembly GCF_059383535.1 of Pseudarthrobacter sp. HLT1-3. Classification (NCBI taxonomy): domain Bacteria; kingdom Bacillati; phylum Actinomycetota; class Actinomycetes; order Micrococcales; family Micrococcaceae; genus Pseudarthrobacter; species Pseudarthrobacter sp. HLT1-3. The sequence continues at coordinate 31,594 of NZ_JBWZCJ010000027.1, forward strand.
TACTTTCCGGAAAGTCGCGCCTCTTACCAAAGGATTATTCACGGCAGGCGCGGTCGTCGTCGGACTCGCGGTTGGGGCTAGAAACGGCGTGACGTCTGGACCTGGTGTGGTTGTACATGAGGATAGCGCGAGCACCAAGACGACCGTCGCTCCGGCCCTCCAGAATATCTTGCCCATGGCTGGATAATACCTGCATCGACAAGCGTCCTGAAGGGTTGACGGAACAACGGCCTGATAGGCCGGTTGTGGCCACTGGCCGCCGATGGTTCGTCCTGCGCCAGGCTCCCGCACCGCGAACGCGCTACGCATCTTCGCTGCTGGACAAGCTCAGCAACTAGGCTGGCTCACCGGAAAACTGTCCGCCGAAGAGCCACCCCCCGATAGGTGGAAGGGCCTAGCCAAGACGTTCATTTTCCTGCTTCATGTAGTAGTCCACGCCGCTGTACCCGCCGTCAGTGACGATGGAGGCACCCGTGATGAACGCTGCTTCCGGGCTTAGAAGAAATGCGACGACCGCGGCTATGTCTCCAGGTGCTCCGTTGCGACCCAGCGGAGTCAGGCTTGCTGCTTCGTATGGTTCGCTGATGATGCCGCTGTCGACCCAGCCTGGCGTTACTGCGTTGACCCGGATTCCTCTGGGCCCAAGAATGTTGGCGAGGCTCCGGGTGACGGAAAGAAGTGCCGCTTTGCTAGCCGAGTAGCCGATGCTTCGGAAGGACCCAATGTGAGCGTCCGTGCTGGCTATGTTCACGATGCTGCCACCGGGGCCCATATGTCGGCCGAGTTCCTGGGCGAGGATCAGGGGTGCCGTCACATTCACTTCCAGGGCTCGATCCCACGCACCCAATGTGAATTCGTCAAAGCCTTCCTTTTCGAGGATCCCGGCGTTGTTCACCAGCGCGTCGAAGGGAAATTCGGTCTGGATCCGGCGCGCGAAATCCAGCGATGCGGATCGGTCCGTCATGTCGAGCTGCCGTACTTCGACACCATGCGTGCGCGTCAGCTCCATCGCTTCGTCGTGACCGGTGTTGAACGTGGCGATCACCTTCCAACCCTTCTCGGCCAGGTGCTCCGCAATCGACCGCCCTATCCCTCGGGCGCCGCCGGTAACCAGAACGACGCGTTCATTTGTCATCGCGACGACTCCATCGTTTTGTCTCGTCTTGACGATCGGTATCTTTCTTCGTCAGGGGCGAGATCCTATCGAAGTCCGGGCGCCCGTGTAAGTGCATACGGGATGGCCGAATCTTTCAACGAGATGAAAGGTCATCGACACTGCAAGGCTGACGTCCCGATGGCGCCTGCTGCGGTCCGCGATTTATCTGGGCCTTCAGATAGGAGATCCCGGCGAGGTCACTCCGGCAATGCCTGTTTCACACCGAGTCGCCCTGGACGGCTTGCAGGTCAGTAGCCAGTGCCACCATCGCCGGGCCGGGCACGCCGGGTTCCGCGGACGGGCCGCCGAACCATTTGTGCCAGACGGCGGCGAACACCTCCGGGGTGACGGTGTCCATGGGCGTCCTTCCAGGAGCAATCGGGACGGCGTGCTTGAACGGGCAGGCGCCCGTCTCTCAGCCCTGTTGCTGTGTACGCTTCGAGGACGACATTGGGGGACTTCATGACGAACTATCTTGACCTGAGCAAAGCCAAGGCCGCCGCCGCTCTCCAGGAGTTTCTCGACGAGCGCGGCCCGGCACTCGAGCGGCTTCGTGAACGCCTCGAGGCCGACGGCCAGGACGCGGCTGCGCTCCTCGACGGCACCCCGGACAGCCTGGTTCCCCTGTGGCGCTGGCTGCTGTCCCACCTCACGGACCTGGACACCCCCGGCGCTACGGATCCCGCCTCCGTGCCGCGGAAGACGTGGCCATCATGGGAACGGTACACATATGAGGAGGAGCGGACCCTGTCCATGGAGTCCCTGATGCTCCTGGACGGGCTGGTGTCCTATGTCGCGGCAGTCGTGCAGGAGCGTGCGCCGCTGGCCCGCTGGGAGATCGCGCGCCATCGCATCGAGCGCTACGCCTACAACAACCACCCCGTCCTGGTCAGCGGCAAGGGCGACGACCATAATTTTCTGCCGGGCCTCCCCACGGTTGACGCACGCGCTGCCCTCCACGGGACCCGGGAGTCGCCGGACGACACGATGGCCGAATATGCGCGGCGGCTCATCGAACGGCTGAACGGGCCCGAGGACACCACCGTCGCGACAATGGAGTCGGAACCGCCGGTCGAGATTGAGGACGTGCGCGACGAACCGGGCGGGTACGACTTCGAGATCGGTCTGAGCGACGAGATCGCCCACGAATGGTCATTCAAGGTTGACCGGCTGGTCCACCGGCTATCCCGTGAGGACGGCATTATTGAGGTCCTCCGGGAGGACCGGGAACTGATTCTGGTGCGGGCACCGTCGTGGAGCGCCGGCGAGCTTGAGATGTGGTTCGCGCCGCGCCTCAGGACCGGGTGGATGTCCAACTTGAGGCGCAGGTTCCTGCCGGAGTAAGGGGCCGGCGGCGGTCCCCGCACCGTGCCCTGGCCCATCACAGAGCCTGTAATTACCCTAACTTTCAGTGAGACGAGGAACAGTGTTCAGTATTTATCAACTCGAGCCCAGGGATCCCCTCCTCGGCCGCCGGTATGTTGCTGACCCTGAAAGAAAGATCAGGCTGCAAAGGGTCGCTGGACTGGCCTACCGCCCCGGCGGTGCCTTCAAGTTGACTGCAGGTGACGCAGTGATTCCTTTTGAAGTCGGCGACGAACGGTTGCTGGATTCGACGACGGGCCAGGAGTACATCCTCCGACGCTTTGACACGTTCGGGGTGAGTCCCACCGCCAAACTCCTCGGGAAAATTGACTCATACGAGTTTCCTGACGAGGAGACAAAAGACAAACTCCTCCTGGCGGCTGCTGAGGCACTGATTATCTTCGGTTGGAACTATGACGGCCCCTCACGAGAAGACGGCTTCATACGAGTAGAGGTCGACGGGCGAACAATGACTCTTCGGGACATTCCACACCCCTGAAATCAGGTGACATCGGAGCGGGATACCGAACGGCGGCGATTCTTGGCGATTGGTCGGAGGTTTAAGGGGTCCAGCGGTGCAGCCGGGGTTCCCTGGCCAAGCCCAACCACCTGCTGCCCGCGCCGGCCGAAACGCACGTGGTCCGTCAGCCTGCCGGCCCTGAGCAGGGCGAAGTCGCGCACATAGTTCTGGTGCAGACGCCAGGGCGAGCCGGTGCCCTGCCTGGGCAGGTGGCCGGCGTCGCGAAGGATGTAGCCGGCCTTCAGGTCAATAAGGGAACTCAGCTCAGCGTTTACGACGTCGGCGGAAGCCTTGGGTGCCACCCACTGGAGGTTCCGGCGGTCGAGATACTTCAGCACCCGGCAGATGTAGCCGGCGACCAGATCCGCTTTCAAGGTCCAGGACGCGTTGGTGTAGCCGACCGTGAGCGAGAAATTGGGGACGCCGTCGAGCATCATGCCTTTGTAGGTCAACGTCCTGCCGACGTCCACCGGCTCGCCGTCGACCGTGAGAGTCATCCCGCCAATTACGAGCAGGTTCAGCCCTGTCGCCGTGACAATCACGTCGGCCGGGATCGATCTGCCCGAGACCAGGTCAATGCCGTCCGGGGTGATCCGCGAGATCGTGTCGGTCACGATATCGGCGGTGCCGGCACTGATGGCCCGGTAAAGGTCGCCATTGGGGATCGCGCAGAGCCGCTGGTCCCAGGGCTGATAGGACGGGGCCAGGTGCGTGTCAACCGCAAAGCCTTCGGGCAGCTTGGCGATGGCTGACTTGCGGAGGATTGCCTTCATTGTTTCCGGCCGGCGCCGGCTGAGCTGGTACGTCAGCATCGAAAAGAGAATGTTCTTGACCCGCACGACGTCGTAAGCCAGTTGCGCCGGGACCTTGCCCCGGAGCCGGTCGGCCAGGTGGTCCCGGGACGGTACGGGAGCGATGTAGGTGGGGGAGCGCTGCAACATGGTGACCCTGGCAGCCGACGTCGCCATCGTCGGCACGAGTGTCACCGCGGTGGCACCGCTGCCGATGATCACCACCTGCTTGCCGTCGTAATCGAGGTCCGCAGGCCAGTGCTGCGGGTGGACGATCGATCCCGCGAAGGTGTCGGCCCCAGCGAGGATCGGGGTGAAGCCTTCGTCGTAACGGTAATAGCCCGAGCAGACGGACAGGAACGAGCAGGTGAACGTGGCCGGCGGCCCGGCGGCCGACGTCGAATCGTCCTGTCGATATTCGCCGTCGGACGTGGGGACGGCCATGACCGTCCACAGCGCCTCTTTGCTGGACCACGCGGCCGAGACGACGCGGTGATTCAGCCGGATCTGCGATGCGAGTTCCTCGGCTGCGACCGTAGCTTCAATGTAGTCGCGAATCGAATCACCGTCGGCGATGGCCTTGGCGCCTGCCCAGGGCCGGAAGGAGTAGCCGAGCGTGTACATGTCGCTATCGGAGCGGATGCCCGGGTATCTGAAGAGATCCCAGGTGCCTCCCACAGCACCGCGGGATTCAAGGATTGTGAAGGTCTTCCCGGGTACTTCGCGTTTCAGCCGGCTTGCCAAACCTACGCCGCTCAGCCCGGCGCCGACAATCAACACATCAACGTGTTCGCTCATGGGGCCACGTTATCTCCCTCGGACGCTGGAAGTACCCACTCCAAGAGCGGCCCGTCATATATACGTAAGTGGGACAGTCCAGGACTTCAGCATGCTGTCTCCAGGCGAAATTGCTGGTCTGCCGTTCGAAGAGTTGGGGTTTCCGGGCCCCCCTGCGAGATGCACTCGTGGGCGCGATCCTTGAGACGGAAGACGAGCACGACCTCTAGGAGCGTGGGGCGGTAGTGGTTTTACGTGATCCACGAGAAGCCCTGCTTGCTGACTGGTAGCGCGTTGTCATCTTGATGGCCGGCTGTCAGCAGCGGT
>NZ_JBWZCJ010000028.1:0-33584 GCF_059383535.1 Pseudarthrobacter sp. HLT1-3
CACGGGAAGGAATAACAAAATCCATCACGGACCTTTCCCCGCCCCGCACGCCAGGCCGCGGGCGACAGCAAACCTGTCACACAAGAGCCTGACACACAGGGAGGTTCCAGCGAATTCGCACGGCTCCGGCGACTTCGATATTCGGGTGCCGGGAACGCCCCCGGTTAGGGGCGGGTGAGGGTGTCGTCCTCGCCCCTGGCGGCTCCGGCGTGGGCGGCTCCGGCTACGGCGGGGGCGGCTCCGGCTACGGCGGGGGCGGCTCCGGCAGCCACGGCTCCGGCGGGAGCAGCCCCGGCGGGGCCGTTGACGGAGGCCCTGGCCTCGGCGAACCGCTCGTTCAGCCGGGAATGGCGCTGGCCGTAGGCGAAGTAGATGACCAGGCCGATCACGAGCCAGATGGCGAAGAAGATCCAGGTCTCCACGGCCAGGTTGGTCATCAGGTACAGGCAAAGGACCGCTGAGACCACCGGGAGCACCTTGCCGAACGGCACCTGGAAGGCGGGCTTCAGGTCCGGGCGCTTCTTGCGCAGCACCAGCACGCCGATGCTCACCGTCACGAACGCGGACAGCGTGCCGATGTTGATCATTTCTTCCAGCAGGTCCACGTTCGTGAGCCCGGCAACCACCGCCACGGCGGCGCCGCAGATGACCTGCAGGCGGACCGGCGTCGCGCGGATGGTGCTGGTCTTGGACAGCGAGCGCGGCAGCAGGCCGTCGCGGCTCATGGCCAGCACCACCCGGGAGAGGCCCATCAGCAGCACCATAATCACGGTGGTCAGGCCCACGAGGGAGCCGAAGGCGATGATCTTGGCGGCGTCGGTGTTGCCCACGGCCTCAAACGCCGTGGTCAGCGTGGGGTTCTCGGCCTTGGCCAGCTCGGTGTAGGACACCATCCCGGTCAGGGCCAGGGACACCAGAATATAGAGCACCGTGACGACGGCGAGGCCGCCGAAGATGCCGCGGGGCAGCGTCTTCTGCGGGTTCTTGACCTCCTCGGCCGAAGTGGCGACGACGTCGAACCCGATGAAGGCGAAGAAGACCAGCGCAGCGCCGGCGAAGATGCCGAGCGTGCCATACTGCGCGGGGGCGGCGCCGGTGAGGAAGCCGAAGAAGGACTGCTTCATCACGTCGGCGGCGCCGGTGCCGCCGGTCGGCTCGGAGGTGGGCACGAACGGGGCGTAGTTCTCGAACTTCACGTAGCTGAAGCCCACCACGATCACAAAGAGCACGACGCCGATCTTGATCAGCGTGAAAACGTTGCCGACGCGGGCGGACAGTTTGGTCCCGAGCACCAGCAGTACGGTGAACACGGCGACGATCAGGAAGGCGCCCCAGTACAGGTCAACAACACCGCCCAGGGAGATCGACGGCGGGATGTCCACGCCCATCAGCGCAAACACCTTGCTGAGGTAGATGCCCCAGTACTTGGCGATCACCGCGCCGGCCGTGAACAGCTCGAGGATCAGGTTCCAGCCGATGATCCAGGCCAGCAGCTCGCCCATGGTGGCGTATGTGAAGACGTAGGCGGAGCCGGCAACGGGGATTGCCGTGGCGAACTCGGCGTAACACATGATCGCCAGCGCACACGTGACTGCGGCAATGGCGAAGGACAGAGTCACCGCAGGGCCGGCAAAGTTTGCCGCAGCCTTGGCGCCAACCGAGAAGATTCCGGCGCCGACGGCAACGGCGACGCCCATGATCATCAGGTCCCAGGAGCTGAGCGAGCGCTTCAGCTGGCGTCCGGGTTCATCGGCGTCCGACATGGACTGCTCGATCGACTTGGTCCGGAAAAGGTTCATAGCAAAGTCCAAAATCTCGGGAGCTTGTTGGAAACAGACCTATTAAGAGTAGTGTCCATCCACTGGACGGCCAGATTAATCCCACATGGTGAGACGCCGCGGCTAAAGCCACAGGTCAGCGCACCGGTCCGGCGCGCCCAGGCGCGGACGGCGGCGGGGCGCGCCGAGGGGCGCGGACCGCGGCACGCCGAAGGGCGCGACCGCGGCGGGGCGCGCCCAGGGTCGGACCGCTGGCGGCACCACAGCTGGCACGCAAAAGCGGGCCGTGCAGGTTTCCCTGTACGGCCCGCCCGGGCACAGCCCCTCCGGTTCAGACCGGACAAGCCATTAGACCGGCCAGTCCATCAGCGTGGACCGGATCAGGAACCGTTTGCCTTCCGGCGCTTCCACCGAGAAGCCGCTCCCCCGGCCCGGGACCACGTCCACGGTCAGGTGGGTGTGGCTCCAGTAGTTGAACTGTTCCTTCGACATCCAGAATCCGATCGGCTGCGGCAGCAGGGCATCAGAAATGTCGAACAGGCCCAGCATCACGTCGGAGTCCCCGGTGATGAACTCCCCGGCGGGATAACACATTGGTGAGGACCCGTCGCAACAGCCGCCGGACTGATGGAACATCAGCGGACCGTGCTGGAGCCACAGCTTGCGCAGCAGTTCCACCGCCTCTGGGGTGAGCGCCACCCGGGAGAAGTCTTCCCCGGGAAGGGTCACGGCGGCGTCGAGCTTTGACTGTGGCATCAGGGTCCTCTACTTCGTCAGTACTTGGATTCGTCAGTACTTGATGACGACGCGGCCGTCGATCTTGGCGTGCTTCATTTCGTCGAGGACGGCATTGACGTCCGAGAGCTCCCGGGTGGAGACGGTGGGGTGGATCTTGCCCTGGGCGTAGAAGTCCAGGGCCTCCTCCAGGTCCTGCCGGGTTCCCACGATAGAGCCGCGGACGGTCAGGCCCTTGAGCACAATCTCGAAGATCGGCGCCGGGAAGTCACCCGGCGGCAGGCCGTTGAACACAATCGTTCCGCCGCGGCGGGCCATCCCGATCGCCTGGCCGAATGCTGACGGGTGCACTGCAGTGACCAGGACTCCATGGCAACCTCCGGTTTCGCGCTGGATGACTTCGACGGGATCTTCGTGCAGGGCGTTGACGGTCAGTTCCGCGCCGTGCTTCTTGGCCAGGGCGAGCTTGTCATCGGCGATGTCCACCGCGGCAACCCGGAGGCCCATGGCCACCGCGTACTGCACGGCGATGTGGCCGAGTCCGCCGATGCCGGAGATCGTGACCCACTGGCCGGGCCGGGCCTCGGTCATCTTGAGGCCCTTGTAGACGGTGACGCCGGCGCAGAGCACCGGGGCCACCTCCACGGGGTCCGAGCCGGCCGGGATCCTGGCGGCGAACCGCGAGTCCACCAGCATGTACTCCCCGAACGAGCCGTCCACGCTGTAGCCGGCGTTCTGCTGCGCTTCACACAGGGTTTCCCACCCGGTGCGGCAGTACTGGCAGTCGCCGCAGGCGGACCAGAGCCAGGCGTTGCCGACGAGGTCGCCGACGGCCAGGTCGGTGACGCCCTCACCGAGGGCAACCACCTCGCCGACGCCTTCGTGGCCGGGGATAAAGGGCGGGCTCGGCTTCACCGGCCAGTCGCCTTCGGCGGCGTGGAGATCGGTGTGGCAGACGCCGGTGGTCAGCACCTTGACCAGCGCCTCGCCCCGGCCGGGCGTTGGCACCGGGAGGGTCTGGATCTGCAGGTCCTTGCCGAATTCGGTTACTACAGCGGCTTGCATTGTCGTCGTCGTCGTTGTCGTCGTCATAGCGAAATCCTTGCGTTGTCGAGCGTGGGTGAGGGGAGGAGGGCGTGGGCAGCGGGCCCGGCGTCGAGCGGGCTCGACGTCGAACGGGCCTGCGTTAACCCGGGTGGGCACACAACCCGGGTGGGTGCACGACCGGTGCGTGCACAGGTGGTGCGGGCGGGGCGGATCCATCGGACACCGCCCCGCCCGGGGTGGCGGGGGCTTAGAAGAAGCCGAGCTTGTTCTCGTTGTAGCTGACCAGGAGGTTCTTGGTCTGCTGGTAGTGGTCCAGCATCATCGAGTGGTTCTCGCGGCCGATGCCGGAGGACTTGTAGCCGCCGAACGCTGCTCCCGCCGGGTAGGCGTGGTAGTTGTTCACCCAGACCCGGCCGGCCTGGATCTCGCGGCCGGCGCGGTAGGCGACGTTGCCGTTGCGGGACCAGACGCCGGCGCCGAGGCCGTAGAGGGTGTCGTTGGCGATGCCCATGGCGTCGTTGTAGTCGCTGAAGCGGGTCACGGACACAACCGGGCCGAAGATTTCCTCCTGGAAGATCCGCATCTTGTTGTGGCCCTCGAAGATGGTCGGCTGGACGTAGTAGCCGCCGGCCAGGTCCCCGGGCAGCTCCGCCCGGGCGCCGCCGGTAAGGATCTTGGCGCCCTCCTGCTTGCCGATGTCGATGTAGGAGAGGATCTTTTCGAGCTGGTCGTTGGAGGCCTGCGCGCCGAGCTGGGTTTCGGTGTCCAGCGGGTTTCCCTGGATGATCTTCTCCACGCGCTTCACGGCGTCGGCCATGAAGGAATCGTAGATGTCCTCCTGGACCAGGGCGCGTGAAGGGCACGTGCACACTTCGCCCTGGTTGAAGGCGAAGAGCGTGAAGCCCTCCTGGGCCTTGTCGTAGAACGCGTCGTCGGTCTTGTCGGCGACGTCGTTGAAGAAGATGTTGGGGCTCTTGCCGCCGAGTTCCAGCGTGACCGGGATCAGGTTCTGGCTGGCGTACTGGCTGATCAGGCGGCCGGTGGAGGTTTCGCCGGTGAAGGCGATCTTGCGGATCCGGGGGCTGGAGGCCAGCGGCTTGCCGGCTTCGACGCCGAAGCCGTTGACCACGTTCAGGACGCCGGCCGGCAGCAGGTCGCCGATCAGTTCCATCAGGACCAGGATCGAGGACGGGGTCTGCTCGGCCGGCTTGAGGACGACGGCGTTGCCGGCGGCGAGTGCCGGGGCGAGCTTCCAGACGGCCATCAGGATCGGGAAGTTCCAGGGGATGATCTGGCCGACGACGCCGAGCGGCTCGTGGTAGTGGTAGGCAGTGGTGTCCTCGTCAAGCTGGGACAGCCGGCCTTCCTGGGCGCGGACGGCGGAGGCGAAGTAGCGGAAGTGGTCGGCGGCGAGCGGGATGTCCGCGTTGAGGGTTTCGCGGATCGGCTTGCCGTTGTCCCACGATTCGGCGACGGCGAGCATCTCGAGGTTCTCGTCGATCCGGTCGGCGATCTTGTTCAGGATGGCGGCGCGCTCCGCGACCGAGGTCTTGCCCCAGGACGGCGCAACCTTGTGCGCGGCGTCCAGCGCCAGCTCAATGTCCTCGGCGGTGCCGCGGGCGACCTCACAGAACGCCTTGCCGGTGACCGGGGTGATGTTCTCGAAGTACTGGCCCTTGACCGGGGCAACCCACTCGCCGCCGATCCAGTTCTCGTAGCGGGCCTTGAAGGTGACCTTCGAGCCCTCGGTACCGGGCTGTGCGTAGACAGTCATTGCAGCTCCTTTGCTGTGCAAGATGGTGGCGGCCGGTAGTCGGCGCCGCCTATGTGTTCAGCCTAGGAGCGGGGAGGTTGCAGTCAGGTTGCAGGGGCGTGACCCGGATCACTTTGGAGCGGGCAGTCGCGGGTCAGGGCGGCGTTGGGAGCAGACGCTCCGGCGGNGGCGTTCCGCCGGGTCAGGCGCTGAGTTCGGTTTCGAGCCGTTCCAGGTCGGCAACGACGGCGGCCCGTTTGGGCGAGCGCGGCGGCAGCAGTTTCAGCGCCACGATCCGGACCTCGACGTCGTCCCTCGCCTCGGGCAGCTCGGCATACCTCAGCAGCGAGTCGGCGCTTCCGTCCGTCAGCACCGCTTCCCGGAGCAGGGAGGAGACCCTGGTCCGCAGCTCGGCGATGCCGGGGGCTTCGGACCGGGGCAGGACGGCGCCGCGGTAGATCTCCAGGGCGATCCGGTGGGCGCCGCGCTGCAGGCAGCTCAGCACCTGGCCGGAGTCCGGCACCAGGTCCAGCGGCAGCCGGTAGGGCCGCGACTCCGGAACGGCGGCCGGGTTGAGCTGCTGCAGGACCTTGCGCAGGCGGACCATCTCGGCCCGCAGGGTCATGGTGGAGGCATCCCCCGGGTAGAGGAGGGAGCACAGTTCCTCAGCGTTGAGCCCTTCGGGATGGGTGCTGAGGATGGCCAGGATTTCGCTGTGCCGGGCGGACAGTGCCACGGTGCGGCCGTCGATGCTGAGCAGCGCCTGGTCCCGGCCGAGCAGCTGGAGGCTGTTGCGGTACAGGCTTCCGGCCGCCGCATCACCGTCCCGGCCCTCGGTGGAGGTGCCACGGCCCGAGGCGGAGGCAGCCGCCCGGCCCGAGGGGGCAGCGCCCCGGCGTCGGGCGGGCGAAGACTGCTGGGCGGCCGCGAGCTGGAGCCGCTCCACGCGCAGGTGCGCCTGGGCGGCGGCGACGGTGGCCTCGACCAGGGACAGGGTGTGCGGGGCGACGGCGGACTCGGTGCCGGTGATGTCCACAACGCCGAGCAGGGCACCGGAATCCGGGTCATGGAAGGGAACGGCCGTGCAGCTCCAGGGGTGGACGGAGCGTTTGTAATGCTCGGCGCCGGAGATCTGGATGCCGCGGCCCAGGGCCAGGGCGGTGCCGGGGGCGCTGGTTCCCACGGTCGCCTCGGACCAGTCGGCCCCGGGAACGAACATCATGCCTTCGGCCCGGCGCCGCATCTCGGCGTCGCCTTCGACCCAGAGCAGTCGGCCCACCTCGTCGCCGACAGCCACGAGCATGCCGCTGTCGTGGCTGGGCAGCACCAGGAGCTTGTGGATGACCGGCATGATGGCGGCCAGGGGGTGCTGCCGCCGGTATTCCTCGAGTTCCTCGCGGTCCATCGCGAGCGGGGCCTCGGGGTTGTCCGGGTTGGCCTGCAGCTGGGCCGAACGCCGCCACGACTCCTGGATCAGGCTGCTGAGGCCGGGCAGCTGCAGGTCGGCCGGGAACACGAGCCGCTTGCTGTCCAGCTGCTCATGGCCGGCGCTGGCGTACTGCTGGCGCAGCTCTGCGGGGACACCGCCGGCTGGCGGGAACAGGGCTGCCGGATGGATCGGATTCCTCATTGAACTCCCACCGGACGGGCACGACGGCGTGCCGGAGGCAGCCATGTCCACCGAGTCTACGGGGCGTTCCGGGCCGCCGCCAGAGCCGGGGCCTGCCGGTTCCCCGACGCGCCATCGGGTTGGCGCTGCGCAATCCTACTCGCGCTGCGCCATCGGGTAGGCGACGCGGCATCGGGTTGGCGACGCGCAATCGGGTTTGCGATGCGACAAAGCGCTCTCGACGCGGGTATCCGGGCGCGCCCGCGTTTTCGCGCGTCATGAGGAAAATTGCGCCGCGCACGTGTATCGGGGCCGTCGAATCGGCGGGTTTCGCGACGCGCAACCTGTCCGGCGACGCGCCAACGCCATCGCGACGCGACAAAACGCTGTCGACGCCGGTATCCGGGCGCGCCAGAGATTTCGCGCGTCATGAGGAGAATTGCGCCGCGTAGGCCGGACGGGTGGCAGTGGCGGGAGGGTTTCACGACGCGGAACCAGTCCGGCGACGCGGGGTCGGCCCCGCTAGAGCCCCGGCGTCAGTCGCGGGAGATCTGCACCATGTCCTCGCGGGGAACCACTTTGACGCGTTCGCGCACGATGCCGTTGGCGTCAGTGGAGGCGGACCACTCGGCACCGAGGGCCAGTTCGCGGGCGTCGAGCTTGTTCCAGCCGTCCCAGGTGGTGTATTCGATCCCGCGCTCCTCGAGAAGGTCGATGATCGCCCGGGGATCCGGGTTCTGTGCCGGCGGGAGGTTCAGCCGGTCCTCGAGCAGGAAGCCGATCGTCTCCAGGGCGTCGCCCTTGGTGTGCCCGATCAGGCCAACGGGACCTCGCTTGATCCAGCCGGTCGCGTAGATGCCCGGCACCGGGTTGCCCTCGGCGTCGAGCACCCGGCCGCCCTCGTTGGGGATGACGCCGCGGCGGGCGTTGTATTCCAGTTCGTCCAGCGGCGAGCCGTGGTAACCGATCGCGCGGTAGACGGCCTGCACCGGGTAGTCGAGGTACTCCCCCGTGCCTTTGACGTTGCCGGTGCCGTCCAGCTGCATGCGCTCGAACTTGATGCCGGTGACCTTCCCGGGGTGGGCGGCGTCGTCGTGGATCTCGACCGGGCTGTGCAGGAAGTGCAGGTGCAGCCGGCGGGAGGACGGCTCCTCGGCCTCGGCGTGTTCCTCGACGAGCCAGTTCGTCAGGGTGTTGACCATGGTGCGGATCTGGTTGTTGCTGCGGATCGCCTCATCCGAGGCCTCATCGAACTCGAAGTCCTCCGGGTACAGCACGATGTCGACGTCGCGGGCGTGCGAGAGCTCGCGCAGTTCCAGTGGCGTGAACTTGACCTGGGCCGGTCCGCGGCGGCCGAACACGTGCACGTCCGTGACCGGGGAATTCTTCAGCGCCCGGTAGACGTTGTCCGGGATTTCGGTAACCAGCAGATCGTCGGCGTGCTTGACCAGCATCCGCGCCACGTCGAGGGCCACGTTGCCGTTGCCGATCACCGCGATCTCCTTGGCCTCCAGCGGCCAGTCGCGCGGAACGTCGGGGTGCCCGTCGTACCAGGAGACGAAGTCAGCGCCGCCGAAAGACCCCTCGAGTTCGACGCCGGGGATGTCCAGGTCCGCGTCCTTGATGGCGCCGGTGGAGAAGATCACGGCGTCGTAGAAGGCGCGGAAGTCGTGCAGGGTCAGGTCGCGGCCGTAGGTGACGTTGCCGAGGAAGCGGATGTCGCCACGGTCCAGGACCTTGTGCAGCGCGTTGACGATCCCCTTGATCCGGGGATGGTCGGGGGCGACGCCGTAGCGGATCAGGCCATATGGTGCCGGGTACGCCTCGAAAAGGTCGATGCTGACCTCGAAGTCGCCGTCCTTGACTTCGTTGGACTTGGTCAGGATGTCCGCGGCGTAGACGCCCGCCGGTCCGGCGCCGACAATCGCAACGCGGAGCGGACGTTTGGACGTGGATTCGGCCGAGTTGGACACCGGGAGCCCTTCTGAGTCTTAGCGACTGCGCCCGTTTATGCAGCGCACAAGGTCCTATTCTAAATGTCCGCAGTAAGGAACAGGCGCGTCAGTGACCGACATCGCGGGGTTCCGTGCCCGGCGGGTGTCGCCTCGCGCGAAATGCGGGAGGCACGGGGCGCCGACGTCGGGGGCCAGCGCCCGGCGCTGCGCGCATCGCGCGCGAAAGCAGAAGAGGCAGGGCCCCGCGCGCTGCGCGCGCGAAAGCAGAAGACGCCGGGCGCATCGGAGCCGAAAGGCAGGAATAGCGGTCCCGGAGGTGGTGTTATGAGTCTTGTGCCTACCCCCGACCAGTCCCCCGCCCCAACCACGCTGAGCACCCCGGGCGCGGCTGCCCCGGGCGGCCCATCGAAGCGCCCACCGGCCGCCCTCAAGGCAGTGGACAAGGACACGACGGCGGGCATCATCTTCGGGATCGGCGCCTACGGCCTGTGGGGGCTGATGCCGCTCTACTTCTTTATGCTGCAACCGGCCGGTGCAGTGGAAATCGTGGCCAACCGAGTGGTCTGGTCCCTGGTGTTCTGCGTCCTGCTGGTCACCATCACCCGCTCCTGGCGGGTCCTCGCAGCCGCCTTCCAGAACCGAACGGTGATCCTCCCGCTGATCATCGCGGCGGTCCTGATCGCGGTGAACTGGCTGACCTATGTGTACGGCGTGACCACCGGGCAGGCCGTGGAAGCCTCGCTCGGCTACTTCATCAACCCGCTCGTCTCGGTCCTTATCGGCGTGGTCGTGCTCAAGGAGAAACTGCGGCCGCTGCAGTGGGCCGCCGTCGGAATCGGCTTCATCGCCGTGGGCGTGCTCACGGTTTCCTATGGAAAACTGCCGTGGATCGCCCTGACCCTGGCAGTGAGCTTCGGCCTCTACGGATTCGTCAAAAAGCGCGTCGGCCCGCGCGCCGATGCGATCACCAGCCTCACCGTCGAGACGATCGTGCTAGCGCCGCTGGCGGCTGCCGCGATGATCATCCTCGCGCTCACCGGGGCCGCGACCCTGACAGCCCACGGCCCCGAGCACTTCTGGCTCCTCGCGGCGTCGGGCATCATCACCGCGGTGCCGTTGCTGTTCTTCGGCGCCTCCGCCCGCCGGCTGCCAATGACCACCATCGGCCTGCTGCAGTACGTCGCACCGGTGCTGCAGTTCATCGTGGCGCTGGCCGTGTTCCACGAGCCCATGACGACTGACCGCTGGATCGGCTTCGGCGTCGTCTGGCTGGCGCTGCTGGTGCTCACGGTGGACATGCTGCTGTCCGCGCGGAAGAACTCCGCGAACCGGAAACGGGCCCGCGCGGCCGCCTGAGATACTGGCCCAGGCGGCGCGCGCCGACGCGGTTCCGGTCAGACTGCCGGGCTGGTCTGGATCCGTGAGTAGTCGCGCGGCACGACCACCATCGGTACCGGCAGGGCCAGCAGCACCTTGTGGGCTGTGCTCCCGATGAAGAGCTTGTTCTTCTCCGCCAGGCGGGACGAACCGACGATCAGAATCTCGCCCTCGTCCCAGTCGATGTCGTCGATCGCTTCCTCAATCGTGCGCCCGTGGGCAACCTCGACGCTGACGTCGTGCCCGGCCGGAAGCCGGTGGGCGGCCGCCGTGAGGACGGTGTTGGCGTGGATGTGCGCCGCGTTGATGTTCTCGCCGCTGTCGCCTTCGGCGTCGAGTTCCACGAGGGAGACCAGCCGCAGCGGGACCCCGCGGCGTTCCGCGGCGGTAATCGCGACGTCGATCGCCGCCTCCGCGCCGGGGCGCTGGCCGACCGCGAGGGTCAGCCGGGTGATCGGCTCGGTGCGCCGGTACCCCCGCGGGGCCAGCGCCACCGCCACGGGCGAGGCGTGGAGCAGGGCGTTGGCCGCGCTGCCGATGGTGTACCGCTTGAACAACCCGGCACTGGCGGCACCGACGACGATCAGGCCGGCCTCGTAGTCCAGGGCTGCATCGATGAGGCCCGCGGCGTGTGAGTCGGCGTGGCGGACATGGAACTTGGCCTCGACGTCCTTGGGGATCAGCGACAGGCCCTCGCGTTCCGCGGTGATCATTTGCTGCTCCGCGGCGCTGACACCGCTTCCCTCAGGATGCAGTGCGACATAGGGGGTCCGGCGGTCCACGACGTAGACGAGGTCCAGGTGGGCACCCTGGGCGCGGGCCAGGGCGGAGGCCAGGGCAACGGCGTCGGCGCCGCGGTCGCTGGGGGTGTAGCCAACTACGTATCGCATCTATGAACCCCTTATGGGTCTGTGGCAGAAGCCAGCTTTGCTCCGGGGGTTCCGGGCGACGTCGGCCGGTCTGCGTCCTGCAGTGGTAGGAACGACTCTAGCCCAGCGGGGCCCTGAAATGGCCGTGCCGGACCGTGACTTTCGGCCCTGAGCAGGGCAATCATCCGTTCCTAGGCTTGGAGGGTCGAGGGGAGCTCATCATGGGTGCAATTGACAGCGGGAAAATCCACGTCGCCGCACGGAACACCGGGCTGGGGATGCTGGCCGTGCTGCTGGCCCTCACGGCCTGCACGCCATCCCCACCGCAATCCGGCGGAACCAGCCCGCCCGCCGCCACGTCCACCGCCTCCTCGTCCGCCCCTGCGACGTCCACGTCCACCGCTTCCTCGTCCGCCCCTGCGACGTCGACGACGGCGGCTCCTTCCGCGTCCGCCACCGTTCCGGCCGACACTGACGAAACGGCTCCGCCGCACGCGGGCGTCAAGGTGATCTCCTCGAGGATCACCCTCGACTGGACCTGGCCCGGCCCCGGCCGCCCGTTCAAGGCCACGCATGAGAACCCGGTGCCGGTCGCTCCGCCGCCGGCCGCTCCCCTGCCCGCGCTGTACGCCATCGGAGCCGGGTCGCATCCCGCGGAGACTCCGCCCTTTGACCAGATGAGCTTCCGGTTCCTGGGCGGGTTCCCGGGCTATGACATCGAGTTTGTGCCCGAATTGATCGCCGACGGCAGCGGCCTGCCGGTTCCCATGCCCGGCACCGGCGCCATCCTCAAGGTGGTCTTCCGCGGCGCCCAGGCGCACACGGCGGACGGCACGGCCAGCACCATTACACGCGCCCCCGCGTCGACGCTCGGCTACCCGGCGCTCACCAGCTACGCCCCGGCCGGGGACTTCGAGGGCGTCCTCAGCTACGGGATCGGCGTCGGCCGGCCGGCCAGTCCCGTGCCGGAGACGAAGGTGCGGGTCTGGGAGGTCGAGAAGATCGAGCGCGGCCAGCCCGTCTACGTCGTTGTGGTCCAGCTCGACGCCAGTTCCTGGAAATAGCGCGGGTTAACGCGGCAGAGCCGCGGACGGCCGTCCGCGGCTCTGCCGCGTGGTGCTTGGGATGTGGCAGGGTTACCGGCTGGCCGGCTGTCTGGCCGGGTTTGTCAGGCGTTCGCCTTGACGGCAGCGGCCAGGACCTGGAGTCCGTCCAGCAGCAGCTCGTCGCTGATGACCAGCGGCGGCAGCAGCCGGATGACGTTGCCGTAGGTGCCGCAGGTGAGGATGATGACACCCTCCTTGAGGCAGGCGGCGGCGACGGCCTTGGTCAGCTCCGGGTTCGGTTCCTTCGAGCCGGCCTGGACCAGTTCGATCGCCAGCATCGCGCCGCGGCCGCGGACATCGCCGATCACCGGCTGCTCAGCCGCGAGTTCGCGCAGCTTGCCGAGGGCGATCTCCTCGATGTGTTTGGCCCTGGCATTGAGGCCGTACTGCTCCATCGAGCCAATGGACGCCAGCGCCGCGGCGCACGCCACCGGGTTGCCGCCGTAGGTGCCGCCGAGGCCGCCCGGGTGGACGGCGTCGAGCAGCTCGGCCCGGCCGGTGATGGCGGAGAGCGGCATTCCGCCGGCGATGCCCTTGGCCATGGTGATGATGTCCGGGATGACACCCTCGTGGTTCACGGCGAACCATTCGCCGGTGCGGCAGAAGCCGGACTGCACCTCGTCGGCGATGAAGACGATGCCCTTGTCCTTGGCCCAGGCCGCCAGCGCTGGCAGGAAGCCCGCGGCCGGGACGATGAAGCCGCCCTCGCCCTGGATCGGTTCGATGATGATCGCGGCCACCTGCTCGCCGCCGATCTGCTTCTCGATCATGGTGATGGCGCGCTTGGCGGCCTCGGCACCGGTGATGGCCGGGTTTTCCTCGCGGTAGGGGTAGCTCATCGGCATGCGGTAGACCTCGGGCGCGAAGGGGCCGAAGTTGGTCTTGTACGGCATGGCCTTGGCGGTCAGCGCCATGGTCAGGTTGGTGCGGCCGTGGTAGGCGTGGTCGAAGGCGACAACGGCGTCGCGGCCGGTGGCCAGGCGGGCCACCTTGACGGCGTTTTCGACGGCCTCGGCGCCGGAGTTGAACAGCACAGTGCGCTTCTCGTGGTCACCGGGCGTGAGCCGGTTCAGCTGCTCGGCGACGGCGACATAGCCTTCGTAGGGCGTGATCATGAAGCAGGTGTGGGTGAAGTGCTCCACGGCTTCCTTGACCGCGCCGACGACGGCCGGGTCGGAGGCCCCGACGCTGGTCACGGCAATGCCGGAGCCGAGGTCGATGAAGGAGTTGCCGTCGACGTCGTGGATGATGCCGCCGTCGGCGTCGGAGACAAACACGGGGACGCTGGAGGCGACGCCGGCGGCGACGACGGCCTTGCGGCGCGCGGTCAGCGCAAGGGATTTCGGGCCCGGGAAGTCGGCCTGGACGCGGCGTTTCTGCTCGAGGCGGTAGGTGATGTCAGAGGCGGTGGCGGTCATGGGGAAACCTTTCTGGCGTGCTGGTTCTGCGGCGGGGCTGGGCGACGGGGCTGGGCGACGGCGGTGCAGTCGCGGTGCGGTGGAGGGCGACGGCGGAATGCGGCGGGCTAGGCGTCCAGCGCACTCATCACGTGCTTGATCCGGGTGTAGTCCTCGACGCCGTACATCGAGAGGTCCTTGCCGTAGCCGGACTGCTTGAAGCCGCCGTGCGGCATTTCGGCGGTGAGCAGGATGTGGGTGTTGATCCAGACGGCGCCGAAGTCCAGGTCGCGGCTCAGGCGCATTGCCGTGCCGTGGTCGGACGTCCAGACGCTGGACGCGAGGGCGTAGTCGACGTCGTTCGCCAGTTCCACTGCCTCTTCCTCGGAGCTGAACTTCTGCACCGTGATGACCGGGCCGAAAGTTTCCTTCTGCACGATGTCGTCGCTCTGCTTGGCACCGGTGACGATGGTGGGCTCGAAGAAGTAGCCCTTCTCGCCGGCCTGGTGGCCGCCGGTCTCGACCCGGCAGTTTTCCGGGAGGGACTCCACCAGGGACTTGACCGTGTTGAAGTGGTTGATGTTGTTCAGCGGGCCGAAGTAGTTGTCCTCGTCGTTCTGCGATCCGGTGCGCAGGGTCTTTGTGTGTTCCACGAGGGCCGCGACGAGATCGTCGTAGGCGGAGTCCTGGACCAGCACCCGGGCGATCGCGGTGCAGTCCTGGCCGGCGTTGAAGAAGGCGAACTCGGCGATGGCCGCGGCGCTCTTCTTGATGTCGGCGTCGGCAAAAACGACCGCGGGGGCCTTGCCGCCGAGCTCCAGGTGGGCGCGCTTGAGGCCCTTCGCGGCACCGGAGGCGACGGCGATGCCGGCCCGGACGGAACCGGTGATCGAGACGAGGCCGGGGACCTTGTGCTCGACCATCAGGGCGCCGGTCTCGCCGGTGCCGAGCACGACATTGAGCACGCCGGCGGGGAAGATCTCGCCGGCGAGGCGGGCCAGGACGAGGGTGGATTCCGGGGTGGTGTCCGAGGGTTTGAGCACCACGGTGTTGCCCGCGGCGAGGGCGGGTCCGATCTTCCAGATGGCCATCAGGAACGGGTAGTTCCAGGGCGCGACCTGCGCGACGACGCCGATCGGCTCGCGCCGGACGAAGGAAGTGTGGCCCTCGAAGTATTCCCCGGCGGACTTGCCCTCCATGATGCGGGCGGCGCCGGCGAAGAAGCGCAGCTGGTCGGCGCCGGCGGCAACTTCCTCCGAGGCGATCAGGGAACGGACCTGGCCGGTGTTGCGGTGCTGGGCTTCGACGAGTTCGTCGCTGTTCGCCTCGACGGCGTCGGCGAGCTTGAGCAGCATGAGCTGGCGCTGCCCCGGCGTCGTGCGCTTCCAGGTCTTGAAGGCGTCCTTCGCTGCGGTCATGGCGGCGTCGACGTCGGCCGCGACCGAGACCGGCGACTTCGCCACGACTTCGCCGTTGGTGGGATTGACGATGGTCAGCATCCCGGTGCCGGCGGGAGTGACAAACTCGCCGTTGATGAAGTTCTGCAAGGTTTGAACCACGGTGTGCAACCTCTTTCGCGCTGAAAGGACCCAATGAGACTGCTCCGAGCCTATGCCAGCCGGCACCCCGGGGGAATAGCCACCTGCACACCGTTCCCGGGAGTATTTAGTGCGCTTGACCAGCCCACGGCTATCCTGAATCCATGGCCATATCCCTTGCCGCCCTGCTGGCGGTGCCGTCGCTCAAACTGGCCAAGGCCGGGCTCGCCGAAACGACCTGGCACCAGGACATTGTCTGGGTGGCCGTCACCGAGCAGGAGGACCCGCAGCGGTTTCTCAACGGCGGCGAACTGATCCTCACCACCGGCATGCGGCTCAGGAGCGCGCCAGAACAGCGCCGCTTCGTCCGCCAGGTCCAGCGCGCCGGGGCGGTGGGCATTGGGTTCGGCATCGGCCTGACGCACGACGCCGTGCCGCCGGCCCTGATCGCCGAGGCCAACCGCTGGGGGCTGCCGGTGGTCGAGGTGCCGTACGGGACCCCGTTCATCGCGATCGGCAAGCTGGTCGCCGACGCCCAGGCCGCGGACCACGTCAGCAAGCTGGAGCGGCTCATTGCCGGGCACCAGATCCTGGCGCGGGCCCTGCTCACCGGCGGCGGCCTGGCCGAACTCCTGAAACACCTCGGTTCCATGCTGCGGACCGACATCGTGCTGACCCAGTTCACCGCGCAGCTCTACAACAGCGCCCCCGGAAGCCCCGCACCCACCGCCGTGGGCTGGGCGTCCTTCCCGATCCCCACCGGCCGGCGCGACGCATGCACGCTCTGGATCAGGCAGCCCTTCGAGGACTCGGGCATCGTGGGCTACGCCCAGAACCTGATCAGCGTCGAGCTCAACAACATGGTCAAGCAGCGCCAGTCCCAGCGCGCCCTGGCCGGGCAGGTCCTGGAGGACGTGATCCACGGGACCCTGGAGCCAAGCGAAGCCACCCGCCGGCTTGCCGGGATCGGCGTCAACAGCACCCGCCGGAACGTGGTCCTGCTGGCCGAATCCGCAGCGCACGTCAAGCAGCTCGGGACCTCCTCGCTGCCGCAGCAGCTGGAGAAGGCGGTGAGCGCCGTCGTCGGCAAGGATCTGGTGGCGGTGGTGCCCGACGACGGCAGCGGCGCCAGTGCGCTGGCCCGGAGCCTCAGCGACCACCTGGCCGAGGCGGGGATCCACGCCACCATCGGGATCGGCGGGGCGTACACCAAGCCGAACGGGCTGCGCTGGAGCTACTTCGAGGCCCGTGATGCGGCCAGCCACGGGCTGCCGGTAAACGAACCGGAGCGGCTGAGCCTGACCTCCCTGCTGCTGGCCAGCGAGGATGTGCCGCTGGCGGACATGGCGAACGAGTCGCTGAATCCGCTCCGGACCTTCGACGCCGCCCACGGCGCCGAGCTGATGGCCACGCTGGAGAGTTACCTGAACAACAACGGCTCGGTGGCCGCCGTCGCCGAGGCGCTCACGCTGCACCGGAACACGGTCCGCTACCGGCTCGCCCAGATCACCGAACTCACCGGCTACGACCCGGCCCAGACCTCGGACCGGGTCCAGCTCTGGCTCGCCCTCGCCGTCCAGCGGCTCACCGCCCGCCAGCCCCGCTGACCCCCGCGAGCCGCGCTTGACCCCCGCCAAGAAGCAGCGCCCCACAAGAGCAACGCGGGGTCAGATACGGCCCATCCCAGGCCCCAACATGGGCGCGATGTGACCCCGCGTTGCTTTGGTGGGGTGGGGCGGGGAGGTCATCTGCGGAGATATTCACCACTAAATCCTTGCCCTCAAACGTCAAACGTCTAACCTTTAGGGATGGCCAGTAGCACTGCGGCGTCCGCCGTTCCCCAGACAGCACCCACCGCCGTCGTGCGCACACCGCGCGGCGTGATCATCGCCGGTGTGGTCGCGATCGTCCTGATCGGGCTCAATCTGCGCGCCGGCATCACCGGGGCCGCCGCGCTCCTGCACGACCTGCAGGAAGTCCTGGGCTACGGGCCGCTGATCGCCGCCCTCATTCCCTCGATCCCCACGCTGTGCTTTGCCGTAGCCGGCGCCGCGACGTCCTGGCTGACCCGGCATCTGGGGCTTGAGAAGGCCATCCTGTTCTCCCTGGTGCTGCTCGCCGCCGGGCTGCTGGTCCGCGGGATCCCGTCCACCGGCATGCTGATGCTGGGCACCGTCGTCGGGATGTCCGGACTGGCGATCTGCAACGTGGCGATGCCGTCCTTCATCCGGGTGCATTTCGCGGACCGGACCTCGCTGATGACGGCGCTGTATACGGTCACCATGACAACAGGCGCCACCGTCGTCGCCGTACTGATCGTCCCCGTGGCGCAGCAGCTCGGCTCGCCCTCCGCCGGGGTCGGCGCGATCGGTTTCCTGGCGCTGGTCGCCTGCCTCGGGTTCCTGCCGATCGCACTGCACGCCCACCGCAACGCACCCGCCGGCAAAGCAGGCCGGGTCTCCCCCTGGCCGCTGCTGCGGACCCGCAACGGGATCCTGATTACGCTCGGTTTCACAGTCCAAGCCCTGCTGGCCTACGCCGTGCTCAGCTGGTTCCCCTACATGCTGATCACACTGGGCGTCTCGGCCTCCGAGAGCGGGCTAATGTTCGGCCTGATGCAACTCGTCTCGGTCCCGGCCGGCATGGTGCTGGTCGCGATCGGCTCCCGCCCCCGGATGCTGCGCACCGCCTTTTACCTGGCCACGCTCACGATGGCCGCGGGTGTCCTGGCCATGCTGGTACTGCCGGTCGCCTGGGCTGCGCTGACCGCGGTGCTGCTCGGTTTCGGGCTCGGCATCTTCCCGCTCGTGATGGTCATGATCAGCCGCAGCGGCCGCAGCACCGCCGAAACCACCGCCCTCTCCACGGTCGCGCAGTCCGCCGGCTACCTGCTGGCGACGCTCGGCCCGTTCGGCATGGGTCTGCTGCACAGCGCCACCAAGTCCTGGACGCTGCCGCTGGTCCTGCTGCTCACCGTCGCGCTGGGCCAGATCGTCGTCGGGCATCTGCTGACGGCCCGGCCGAAGGTTCCGCCCCGCCCCGAGTCCCGGCCGGCGGAACCCCGGCCGGCGGGCCCGCCGACCGCTGCGGGCCCGGCGGACATGTCCTCCGGAAAGGCGCAGTCATGACCCTCACGACGTCGCACCGGCCGCCGCTGGTGGAGGAGATCACCGCCAAGCTGCGCGAGCTGATCCATTCGGGCGAGTGGCCGCTGCAGCAGCGGATCCCGGCCGAACCTGAACTGATGGCCGTCCTCGGCGTCTCGCGGGGCACACTGCGCGAGGCGGTCAAGGCCCTGGCCCACAGCGGCATGCTGGAAGTCCGGCGCGGGGACGGCACCTATGTCCGCGCCACCAGCGAGATTTCCGGCGCCGCCCAGCGGATGTACCGGGACCACTCGCAGGTCCACATCCTGGAGGTCCGGGTCGGGCTGGACACCCAGGCCGCCCGGCTCGCCGCCCGCCACGCCACCGCCGACGACGTCGAAGCGATGCGCGCGCTGTTGGAGGCCCGGCGTGTGGCCTGGCAGGGCGAGGACTACGCCGGCTGGGCCCGGTCGGACTGGGATTTCCATGTCCTCGTGGCGCAGGCGTCCGGAAATCCGCTGCTGCACGAGCTGTACGTGAGCTTCGGCGTCGTATTCCACGCCGACCTGCTCCGGCAGCAGGCCCGCGGCGGCTTCAACGGCCTCCCGTACGAAGGCCACGGCGAACTCGTCGACGCCATCGCCGCGCATAACGAAACGGCCGCCGTCGACAGCGTGCACCGGAACCTGAACTCCTGCGCGGAGTGGCTCCAGCAGTAGGGCTGTGCCACAACACGCAAAGGCCCCCGCGCCGGAAGCTCCTTCCGGCGCGGGGGCCCTTTTGCTACTGGCGGGCGAGGCCCGCGAAGACGTTCTTCGGACGCTGCATTTCGCCGTGCTTCGCGCCGAGGACGATCACCGCGCCGGCAAAGACGGGGATGGCCCACTGCAGGACCTTGAGCTGCTGCTGTGCGGAGCGGAGTTCCTCGGATGCGCCCGGCTTGGGCTCGGTGGCCCCGGCAGCACCCTCGCTGGCGAGCTTGTCCACCTTGGCGCCCTGGAGTCCGGCGTACAGGCTCACCGCGGCACCCGCCAGGGTGACGATGGACTTGTAGACGCTGAGGCGGGCGACGCCGTCCTGCTTGGCCATCCGGCCTTTGTTTTCCCACATGATCGCGAGCCCGGAAAGCAGGTGCGCGCCGAAGGCCGCCGTCTGGAACGGGGCCCACTTCATCCAGCCCAGGCTCGAGAGCCGGGTCCGTTCGGCCGGGTCCTTGGCTTCCGCCGTCGCGCCGTTCAGCCCGATGGCCCCCATCAGCGAACCGCCAAACCAGGCGCCGGCCGTCAGGTCGTGGATGGATCGGGCAACAAGATTTCCTGCCATGGTGAGCTTCCTATCGTCGGTGTTCGAATCCGGAACGGCCGCCACCCCCGATGGGGTGCGGCTCAAGCTATACTAAGCACACTTATGAAAAACGTGAAAGTTCCGGAGGCGTCTCTCCTGAGTAGACTCGGCGGCATGGAATCATCGGGGGCCGAGGACCGGTCGTCGGGGGCGGGGGAAACCCTCGGCGAGGCGGCGGGCGACGCAGCCGACGCGGCGGAGGCGGCGTCGAACAGCGCGACGCTCGACGTCGTCGCCCGGTCCGGCTTTGCCGTGATGGCGCTGCTGCACATCGTGATCGGCGCGATTGCGCTGGCCCTGGCTTTCGGCGCGCCCGGCCAGGCCGAGCCCACCGGTGCGATTGAACAACTCGCGGCCAACCCGTGGGGCCCGGCGGTGATGTGGGCCGGATTCATCGCGTGCGCCGGGCTGTCCCTGTGGCAGCTGAGCGAGGCCACCCTGCGGGCCAGGCACCTGCCGCGCCGGCAACGGCTCGGCAAACTCGTGTCCTCAGGCTTCCTCGCCATCGCGTACGGCAGCGTGGGGCTGAGCTTCGCCGGATTTGCCCTCGGCAACCGGGGCGATTCCGGGGATTCGACGAGGGACTTCAGCACGGCCCTGGTCCGCAGCCCGTTCGGAGTGCCGGCGCTGATCGGCCTGGGCCTGACGATCATCGGGATCGGCGTGTACTTCATCGTCAAGGGCGTGGGGAAGAAGTTCAAGGAGGAGCTGCGCCATTTCGAGGGATCGCGGCGGGGCCGGCTGATCAGCGGGCTGGGCGTCACCGGCCACATCGCGAAGGGTGTGGCGCTGGTCCTGACCGGGCTGCTGTTTGTCATCGCGGCGGCCACCAACGATCCCGGCTCGTCCACCGGGCTGGACGGCAGCCTCAAGGCCCTGCAGGACCATCCCTTCGGACCGGTTCTGCTCGCCGCGATCGGTGCCGGCTTCATCGCCTACGGGGCGTTTGCGCTGGTCCGGGCTCGCTTCGGCCGGATGTAGGTTTCCGGCGCAGATCACCTCGCCGCTCCCGCCGGGCCCCGCCGCCCGAATGGCTGCGCGGAGCTACCCGGCGGCCTCGCGCTCCGCCGCGGCCTTGGGCAGCGGGACCACGTCCCCTTCGCGGTACAACAGGGCACGGACCTCGGATTCGGCCGAGTCCAGCCGCTTCGGCTCGATCGTCTCGCCCGCGGCGAAGTGGTCCAGCAGCCGGGGATCAACATAGCTTTTCCGCGCGATCGACGGCGTGTTGCCCAGCACGTCCGACGCGTCCACCATGGCGCGGCTGACCGCGCGTTTGCGGGCGGAAACCTTCGACTGCGGCCCGCTTCGCGCCAGGCTCACGGCTGCCGCACACGTTCCGCGCAGGGTGCGGAAGTCCTTGGCGGTGAAGTCCTGGCCGGTGCGCTCCTTGACGTACTGGTTGATGTCCGCGCTGGTTACCGGGTGCCAGCGCCGGCCTTCCTTGTAGGCCAGCAGGCGGGCGTTGCCGCCGCGGCGCTTGAGCTGGCGTACGACGGCGGCGAGGTCGGCGTCGTCGATCCGTGATTCCCAGGTTTTGCCGCTCTTGGCCGGGAAACTGAGCCAGAGCTCGTCCTTGCGGACCGCCACGTGGGCGCAGAGCAGGGTGGCGAGGCCGTGGCTGCCGTTCTCGTTCGTGTAGCGCTCGGAGCCGACCCGCAGCGAGCCGCTGTCGAGCATCCGGAAGGCGGCGGCCAGCACGCGCTCCCGGGTGAGGCCCTCGGAGCGCAGGTCCATGGTGACGCGCCGGCGCGCGGCAGGCAGGGTTTCCGCGAGCTGGAGCGAGCGGTCAAACTTGAGCCGGTCCTTCCGCTCGCGCCAGCTCGGGTGGTAGATGTACTGGCGCCGGCCGACGGCGTCGACGCCGGTGGCCTGGATGTGCCCGTTGTCGTAGGGCGCGATCCAGACGTCCGTCCATGCCGGCGGGATGCCGATGTTTTCGAGCCGCTCGCGCACCGGCCCGGGCGGCAGGGTGGAGCCGTCCAGGTCCTTGTAGCTGAAGCCGGTCCCGGCCGCGACCCGGCGGTAACCGCGGCCCGAGGCATTACTGCGACGGAGCCTCACCGGCGGGTCCCTGGCGTCTGCTGCGCATCCATGAAGGTAAGCCTACTGACTACAGCCCCGTTTTTCGCCCCCACCAAAGAACGCGGGGTCACCTCCGGCCCATAATCCCGTCCGGGATGGGCGCGGTGTGACCCCGCGTTGCAGTTCTTCGGGCTGGCACCCCCGTTGCCGCGGGTGCTGGGTTCGGTTAGACCTCCGCTGCCACTCCATCGCGGGAGATCTGGACCATGGCCTCGCGCGGGACGACCTTGATGCGCTCGCGCTGGATTCCGTCCGCACCGGCGGCGGCGCTGGCCTTCTCGCCGAGGGACCGCTCGTGCGCGTCCAGGGCCAGCCAGCCTTCCCAGCTGGTGTACTGCACGCCGCGGCTTTCCAGCAGTTCGACGACGGCGTCCGGGGCGGGGGCCGCGGCCAGCGGCAGGTTCTCGCGGTCCTCGAGCAGGTAGGTCACGGTCTCGAGGGCGTCCCCCTTGGTGTGGCCGATCAGGCCGACCGGGCCGCGCTTGATCCAGCCGGTGGCGTAGATGCCGGGCACGTGGGCGCCGGCAGCGTCCAGGACGCGGCCGCCGTCGTTCGGCACCACGCCCTTGCTGTGGTCGAATTCGACCTCGGGCAGCGAGGAGCCGAAGTAGCCGATGGCGCGGTACACGGCCTGCACCGGGTAGTCGACGATCTCGCCCGTGCCGCGGGCGTTGCCCGTGCCGTCCAGCTCGGTGCGCTCGAATTTGATCCCGGCAACGCGGCCGGGGGCGGCGGCGTCGTCGTAAACCTCGACCGGGCTGTGCAGGAAGTGCAGGTGCAGGCGGCGGGAGGCCGTGAGCTCGGCGAGGTCCTCGGGCTGCTCGGCAATCCAGTTGGTGAGCGTGCCGACCATGGTCTTGGTCTGGTTGTTGCTCTGGATCTGCCGGTCCGATTCGGCGTCGAACTCGAAGTCCTCGGGGTAGAGGATGATGTCGACGTCCTTGGAGTGGGAGAGTTCGCGCAGCTCCAGCGGGGTGAACTTGACCTGCGCAGGGCCGCGGCGGCCGAACACATGCACGTCCGTGACCGGGGAATCCTTCAGGCCGGCGTAGACGTTGTCCGGGATTTCGGAGACGAGGAGGTCATCGGCGTGCTTGGAGAGCATCCGGGCGACGTCCAGGGCCACGTTGCCGTTGCCGATCACGGCGATTTCCTTGGCCTCCAGCGGCCATTCGCGGGACACATCGGGGTGCCCGTCGTACCAGGAGACGAAGTCGGCGCCGCCGTAGGAGCCCTCGAGTTCGATGCCGGGGATGTTCAGGTCCGCGTCCTTGATGGCGCCGGTGGCGAAAATGACGGCGTCGTAGTGGGTGCGGAGATCCTCGAGCGAGAGGTCCGTGCCGTAGTCGACGTTGCCGAAGAAGCGGATGTCGCCGCGGTCCAGGACCTTGTGCAGGGCGTTGACGATGCCCTTGATCCGCGGGTGGTCCGGGGCGACGCCGTAGCGGATCAGGCCGTAGGGCGCCGGATAGCGGTCGAACAGGTCGATGCTGACCGTGAGCTCGCCGCTCTTGACGGCCTCGCTCTTGGTCAGGATGTCCGCGGCGTACACACCGGCGGGTCCGGAGCCGACGACGGCGATGCGCAGCGGGCGGGCGGCAGTTCCTGCAGGGGTGTTCGTTGACACGGCTGTGTTCCTTTGTTCTTCGGCATCCGTTGCTCCGATACCGCCCTTTTGAGGCTTGATAACGGCAGTTATGGAGCAATCGACGGGTTTTACGGGGTCAGTACTCGGGTCTTGGCGGTCTTGGGGGTCTTGGGGGTCTTGGGGGTCTTGGGGGTCTTGGTGGTGCGGGGTGCGTTCGGGGAGGTGGTGCCGTAGTCCGCGGTCTTGAAGTGCGACGGCGCGAACGGGCTGACGCGGACCACGTCACCGATCACGATCACGGCGGGGTTCGCAACGCCTGCGGCCTCCGCCTGGTCCGCGATGGTCCCGAGCGTTCCAATGGTCACCCGCTGGTTCGGCAAATAACCATTCTCTACGATGCCAACAGGCGTCTCCGCTGGCAAACCGGCGCGTCCCAGCGCAGCCGCGGAATCGCGCAACTGGCCGACGCCCATGAGCAGGATCACGGTGTGGTCGGCCCGGGCGGGGACCTCGGAGAGCTCCTCATGGCCGGTGACCACGCTGAAGCCCTTGGCCAGTCCGCGGTGCGTGACCGGGATGCCGGCGGCGGCCGGGACCGAGATGGCCGAGGTGACGCCGGAAACCACTTCAACCTCGACGCCGTGCTGCCGGCAGAACTCGGCTTCCTCGCCGCCGCGGCCCAGCACGTACGGGTCGCCGCCCTTGAGCCGGACCACGCGGTGTCCCTGCAGGGCTTCCTCGACGAGGATCCGGTTGATCTCCGCCTGCGGGACGGGGTGGTGGCCGGGGGTCTTGCCGACCTCGATCACGCGGACGTCGGGGGCCAGTTCGTTGAGCAGTTCGCGGGGTCCGAGGCGGTCCGCGACGACGACGTCGGCCTGGCCCAGCAGCCGCCGGCCGCGGACGGTGATCAGCCCGGTGTCGCCGGGTCCGCCGCCGACCAGGGCCACGGATCCGGCGCCGGTGGCGTGCCGTCGCCGGCGCAGCGGCAGGTCCCCGGTTTCCAGGGCAGTGGCGACGGCGTCGCGCAGGGCCATGGCGCGGCGCGGGTCTCCCCCGGCGTTCACCGCGATTTTGACGTCGTCCACGACGGCGACGGCGGGAGTCCAGGCGGCGGAGGCTTCGTGGTCGGAGGCGTTGACGCACCAGATGCGCTGCGCCTCGGCGTCGGCCGCGACCTTCGCGTCGACGGCCGGGTCGCCGGTTGCGGTCTGGACGAACCAGACGCCGTCGACGTCGGCCGGGCGGTAGGTGCGGGGCTCCCAGGTGAGGAGACCGGCGTCGGCCAGGTCATCCAGAGCCGGGCAGGCAAGCGGCGCGACGACGGCGACCCGGGCGCCGGCGTCGAGCAGTCCCTTGGCACGGCGTGCGGCGACCGGGCCGCCGCCGACGACCAGCACGGGGCGGCCGAGGAGGCGCAGCGCCGTGGGGTAAATGTCCTGAATTGCCATGCATCGACGATAGGGCGGCGTCATATGGCGGGACAACGGTTCGGAAACACCCGTTCACGCGGGGTAATGCCACGTCACATACTTGTCGGCGGTCCGGGAGCCTTCAGCTGGAGGTAATGCTGGCGCTCCGGCTGGTCCAGATGTTCGATCGCGTAGCGGAGCGCCACGCGCGGCATCCTGGCGGCGTGGGCAGACAGGAAGCCCAGCAGCCCGCGCCGGTCGATGCGGCCCGCGTCACGGAGCCAGCCGCCGACGGCCTTGTGGATCAGGTCCTCGGAATCGCCGAGGAGGATTTCGGCGATCGCGAAGGTGTCGTCCAGCTCGCCGGTCCGGAGGAACCAGGACGTGGCCACGACCGCGGTCCGGCGCTCCCAGAGATT
The DNA here is from genome assembly GCF_059383535.1 of Pseudarthrobacter sp. HLT1-3. NCBI lineage: Bacteria > Bacillati > Actinomycetota > Actinomycetes > Micrococcales > Micrococcaceae > Pseudarthrobacter > Pseudarthrobacter sp. HLT1-3. The sequence goes on from NZ_JBWZCJ010000028.1 coordinate 25,099, forward strand.
CTGCGAGCACGCCAGGTCGTACAGGACGTCCCGCGGCTTGTCCCGGAGCCAGCCGCCGACCACCCGCGGGGCGCCCAGGTCCACCAGGTCCCAGTTGTTGATGCGGTCGTGCCGGCGCAGATACAGCTCGAAAAGTTCGCGGCGGCGGGCCTCGGGGGTCTTCTTCGCCGAGGCCCGCAGCGCCATGATCTTGACCGCGCCGGCCCGGGCCTCGTGGATGTCCTGGTCCAGCAGGGCCTCAACCTCGGGCAACTCCATCCGGACGAATTCCTTGGCCAGCTCGAAGACCTCGCCCATGCGGACGCCGGTGAAGAAGTCCCCCTCGGCGTAGTCCCCGGGGCCGGTCTTGAAGTAGCGGCCATACTTGGCCTGCTCCTCGTCCGAGCGCAGGGCCTCTAGCCGCGCCAGGAACCGGGCCGCGTCCGGGGCGGGTGGCGGGGTGGTTGCTCGGGTCATCGATGGGCCGTCCTGGGCGTCAACTCGGCGCCGCCCGGACGGTGCCGTCCGGACGGTGCCGTTCTGGGCGGGGTCATTGTTGAGCCGTCCGGGTGGCGGGGTCACTGCGGCGCGGTCCAGTCGCGGGGTCATTGCGAAGCCGTCCGGGGGCACTTTGGTGGCCGGACCAGCCACTTCGCGGCCAAAGGGCGGCGTGTTCGAGCCATTGTGCCCCCACCTGGCTGGTCGCAGGTCGAAGCCGGCTCGCTGCGGGGCTGGGGTCAGCACTTCGCGGTCCCGTGGGGGCGGCACTTCGCGGTCCAGTGTGGGTCACCGCGGCTCGGTCCCGTCGCGGGGTCATTGCGAAGCCGTCCGGGGGCACTTTGGTGGCCGGACAAGCCTCTTCGGGCCGAAATGGCAGCGTGTTCGAGCCATTGTGCCCCCGCTCCGCCAGCTCTCCGCCCGCTGTGCCCCCGCTCCGCCGGCTCTCCGCCCGCGGTGCCCCCCGCTCCGCCGGCTCGCCGCGCGCTGTGGCCCCGCTCGCAGATGGCTGGCCGCTGCCCGGAGATGGCTGGCGGCACGTGGCTGCACCTCGGCACCCGAAGGATGGGCAACGTGCCTACTTCACGGCGATGAGCTCGATGAGCTTGATGTCGGGGTCCTTGGCGAGCAGCTCGGGGCCGTGCTGGCCGAGCGCCGCGGGGATGGCTCCGTCGAGGTGGGCCTGCCGGTCCGCCTCGGTGTCAAAGGTGTCAAAGATCCCGAATGTGTTCTCGTTGACCCGGAAGGCATACCAGGTCCGGGTGCCGGGCTCGGTCAGCACGATCTCGCGGCCCCCGTTGAGGAAGTCCCAGACATCCTGCTCCTTCCCTGGCTTGGCTTCGACCAGTGCCAGCACTCCGTATTTTGGCGCCACGGCTGTCTCCTCAGAATGGGATGGATCGGCCGCACACCGGCCTATGGGCGCGAGTTTAGGCCCGTCCCGGGATCCGGACAAGGAGTCGCGAGGAGGGCACCGCGCGCAGCAATAAGACGCTCCAGATAGCGGTGCAGGATGGCCCGCTCCACCAGCCGGCCCAGGGGTCCGCAGGGCGCCGTGAATTCTATGCGGTCCGTCATGACCGAGCCGGCGCCGTGTTCGGCGAACTCGTGGACATAGCGGAAGGCCTTGAACGGGCCCTTCACCTGTTCATCCACGAACGACGCCGGGAAATCGAGCCGCGTCACCCGGCTGGTCATCGTCCGGGGAACACCGAAGTGCCGCGCCCGCCAGGTCACTTTCTCGCCGGCCCCGATAAGTCCCTCGGTCACCCCGGCAACAGCCTGCTCGCCCGAGGAAGTCATCGTCTCCACGTGCACGTCGATGCTCCGCGCCCGGTCGAACAACTGCTCCCTGGAAAGAACGGATTCGGTGCGGCACACAAAGCTCACGGTCATGCCGCCAGTCTGCCAGACGGCACAGGGTCCAGAACCAGAAGGGCCCGACGGCGGTAGTCGCCGCCAAACAACACCAACGCGGGGTCACCTTCGGCCCATAAACCAGTCGTTTATGGGCCGAAGGTGACCCCGCGTTGGTGGGGAGGAGGAGCAGGGTGGGAGGGAATCGTTAGCGGGTGCTGCCGGCGAGGAGGCCACGACGGCGGAGCAGGCGCTTTTCGATCGGGGCGAACACGAGCAGTTCGATCAGGATGCCGACCGCGAGGATCAGCAGGATCGCGGCCATCACGATGGTCATGTCGGACAGGTCCCGGCCCTGGTTCAGCATGGAGCCCAGTCCGAAGCCGATGGAGCCGCCGACGGCGATGATCTCCGCGGCCATCAGCGAGCGCCAGGAGAACGCCCAGCCCTGCTTGAGTCCGCTCAGGTACCCGGGGAGTGCGGCCGGGAGGATGATCTGCAGGGCCAGCTGGAGCCGGGACGCTCCCAGGACTGTCCCGACGCTGCGGTACTGCGGCGGGATCTGGTCCACACCGGAGATCAGCCCGTTGATGATCGAGGGGATGGCGCCCATAAACACCACGAAGTACACGGTGGCGTCGGTGAGGCCGAACCAGATGATGGCCGCCGGCACCCACGCCACGGAGGGAAGCACCTGCAGCCCGGAGATCAGCGGACCGAAGGCGCGGCGCAGCGGGGCAACCTGGGCCAGCAGCAGCCCGATCGGCGTCGCAATCGCCACGCTGATCAGGAAACCCACGAGTCCGCGCTGCAGCGAGGTCCAGACCGCCTCCTGCAGCTTGCCCTCGGCCCAGAGATTGCCGAACTGCCCCAGCACATCCAGCGGACCGGGCACCAGGTCCTGCCGCTTGAAGCCCATCGAGACGTACAGCTGCCAGATGATCGGCAGCACCACGACCGCGACCACCGGAAGCAGGATCCGGCTCCAGTCGACGCGGGCCTTGCGCAGGGCGTCGGACTGCAGTGAATCCAGCCCGGCCTCAAGCTCGCGCAGGTCGGCCGGGCCGGACGAGGAGCGGGTCAGGGCGGCGGTGACCGAGGCAGCACCGGGGACGAGGGACGTCTCGACCGGCTCGGCCGCCTGCGCATACTGGGACTGGAACTTACTTGGCATGGCGGCGGATCTCCTCGCGTAGCCGGGCGGTGATTTCGCCGGTGAGCTGGCCGGCCAGTCCGGCGTCGGTGCGGTGCTCTTCGCTGACGTGCCATTCCCGCACGACGCGGCCGGGCCGGGAGGAGAGCAGCAGCACGCGCTGGCCCAGCCGGACGGCTTCGCGGACGTTGTGGGTGACGAAGACGATGGTGCGCCCGGTTTCCTTCCAGATCCGCTCGAGCTCGTCGTGCAGCAGGTCGCGGGTGATCGCGTCGAGGGCCGCGAAGGGCTCGTCCATCAGCAGCAACTGCCGGTCCTGGGCCAGCGAACGGGCCAGCGCCACGCGCTGGCGCATGCCGCCGGAAAGCTCGTGCGGGCGTTTCTCCCCCGCGCCGCCCAGATGCACGAGGTCCAGCAGTTCGCCCGCCTTGACCCTGCGCTCGGCTTTCCCGACGCCGCGCAGCTTCAGGGCCAGCTCGATGTTCTCCCGCGCGGTCAGCCAGGGGAACAGCGCGGCGTCCTGGAACATAAACGCGGCGCCGTCGCTGGGCACTTCCAGGGCGCCCGACGTCGGGGCCTCCAGTCCCGCCATGATGTTCAGCAGGGTGGACTTGCCGCAGCCGGACGCACCGAGCAGGGCGACGAACTCGCCCTGCTCGATGGTGGCGTTGACGTCGTCCAGCACCGGGGCGCCGTCGCCGAAGCGCTTGCCCAGGTTTTCCAGTACGACTGGCATGGTCACGTCCTTACTTCTGTTTGGCGGGAGTCACTTGCTGGCGGCTGAGGCACAGTTGGACGGTCTCGCAGACCCGATGGGGCTGGAACTGGTTAGTCCCTGCCCAGTCCCTGCGCCGAGATCTTCGTCCCGGAGGTGCCCCCGGCCAGGACGCTGTTGAGCGCCGTGAGGTCGAAGAGGCCGATGATGTCGGCCTGGGTGGTGGTGCCGGCGTCGACCCCGTCCTGGAGGAGCTTCTTGTACGTTCCGGCGAGCGGGTCGACGGTGAAGGCGATGTTCTGGAGCGAACGCTCAATCACGTCGGCAGGCAGGGCGGCGCCGGCGGATTCCTTGAGCGCCGCGTTGAGGACCGTGGACTTCTCCGCGGCGGGGGCGGCGTTGAGCCAGTCCACGGATTCGACGTGGCCCTTCAGCAGCGCGGCGACGGTGTCGGGGTGCGCGGCGGCGAACTTCTTGTTGACGATCAGGACGGTGGTGATGAATTCGCCCTTCTCCCACAGATCTTTTTCGTCGACGAGGACCTTCGCGCCGGCCTGGAGCACGAGGCGGGAGGCCCACGGCTCCGGCAGCCAGGCGCCGTCGAGCTTTCCGTCCTGGAAGAGTTTCAGCGTCTGGGGGTTTTCCGTGGGGTTGATGGCGACGTCGCCGCTGCCGTCGGTGCTGGTCGCGTAGCCCTGCTTGCCGAGCCAGGCGCGCAGTGCCACATCCTGGGTTCCGCCGAGCTGCGGCGTCGCGAGCTTCTTGCCCTTGAGATCCGCGGCCGAGCCGATTTCGGGCTTGACCACAAGCTGCGCCCCGCCGGAGGCCGCCCCGGCGATGATGCTGATCGATTCGCCCTTGCTCTTGACGTAGGAGTTGATCGCCGGGTTGGGGCCGATGTAGGTGGCGTCGATGGCGCCGGCGTTGAGGGCCTCGATCGCGGCGGGGCCGGCGTTGAAGACCTGGGTGCTGAGTTTGGTCTCGCCGAGGCCCTTCGCGATCAGGCCCTGGCTGGTGCCGACGAGGGCCGGGGCGTGCGTGATGTTGCCGAAGTAGCCGAGCTTGATTTCGGCAGCGGGGGTCGCCACAGTGGCGGCGGCCGGCGCCTCATTGGCGGCGGACACCGTGGATGCGACGGCGGCACCGGCGCCGATCAGCAGCGCGAGGCCGGCGGCCAGGCTGATCTCGAGGGTGCGCCTGCGCTTGGGCTTGGCGGATTCTCCGGCGACGATGCGGGTGGTGCCGGGGGTCTGCCCGGGCAAGCCGGGGGTCGGGCCGGGGGTGGGGGTATTCGATGACATGTGAAGGTCCTGTTCGTGGGGGTTTGCGCGGAGGCCGGGCGGGTGGTCAGCGCCGGCGACATCGCCCCCGGGACCCATCGCGGGGGCTGTTGGAGAGCCGTTCCGTAGTCGTCATGGATTCACCCTAGGGACTTGCAGGAACCCGGATCAACGGTCCGGAAACCGGGGGTCACGTGGGTTCATGCAGCGTCATATGCGGGCCCGCCATCCGGGCTCCTGGACAAATAGGTCGCGGATCAGTCGCCTTTAACGTTGACGAGCTGCCGGAGCTTGTGCCGTATCTTGACAAGGTCCGCGGAGTCGCGCATCACCTGGTCAATGGGCTTGTAGGCTGCCGGGATCTCGTCGATGAATGCCTCGCTGGGACGGAATTCGATCCCGTGCATGGCGGCCTTCAGCTCGGCCAGGGTGAAGGTCTTCTTCGCGGCGTTCCGCGAGTATTCCCGCCCGGCGCCGTGCGGCGAGGAGTTCAGGGCGACCGGGTTTCCCAGCCCCTCCACCACGTAGGACGCCGTTCCCATCGAGCCGGGAATCAGCCCGGGGTCCCCCAGCTGGGCCCTGATGGCACCCTTGCGCGAGACCCAGACGGACTTGCCGTAATGCTTTTCCTGGGCGGTGAAGTTGTGGTGGCAGTTGATCCGTTCAGCCTCCCGGACAGTGCCGCCGATCCAGGATTCGAACTGCCGGACGACCCGGTCCATCATCTCCTCGCGGTTGAGCAGGGCGAAGTGCTGAGCCCAGCGGAGCTCGGTGATGTACCGGTCGAATTCCCGGGTTCCTTCCGCCAGGTAGGCCAGGTCCGGGTGCGGCACCACGATGTGCCGGGTCCTGACCTGGCTCCGGGCCTCGGCGATGTGCCGCTGCGCCAGCTTGTTGCCGACGCCGCGGGAGCCGGAATGCAGGAACAGCCACACGGCGTCTGTTTCGTCCGCGCAGACCTCGATGAAATGGTTGCCCGAGCCCAGCGATCCCAGCTGCAGCGTCCAGTTGGCGGCGTACTGGCCTGGGTCGAAGCCGGCCTTCGCTGCCATCCGCCGCAGTTCGGCAACGCGCGGTTCGGCAGTGGGGCTGATCCGGCGGTTGTTGTGCCCGGCGGACAGCGGGATGGCGTGCTCAATGCCTTCCCGCAGCCGCTTCCGGTCCTTGGGCAGATCCTTCAGGGCATACTGCGTGCGGACGGCGATCATGCCGCAGCCGATATCGACGCCGACGGCGGCCGGGATCACCGCGCCCAGCGTGGGAATGACGGATCCCACGGTGGCGCCCAGGCCCAGGTGCGCATCCGGCATCAGGGCCAGGTGCGGGTAGATGATGGGCAGCTGCGCGGTCGTTAGCGCCTGCTCACGGGTCTTCTCATCCAGGATCGAGGCCCAACTGATCAGCCGGCTGTTGATGACTTCCAACGATCTGCCCTCCCCCCACGATGATCATGGGAGGGCAGCACTCGTGGCAAGGACGGATCGGTGGCCGGCCGCCTGGTGGCACGGACGGATCGCGGTCCGACGGCGGGGCGGCAAGGACCGGGAACGCCGAAGTCGCCGGAAACGTGCGAGGTCGCTGTAAGGCGAACTCGCACGTTTCCGGCAACTTGAAGGTAGGCAAGGCCGTCGGGACGCGTGCTTACCCGTCGAACTCCCTAGAATTCATCAATCCAGGTGCTCACCGGACCGGCGCGGTGGCCTCATCGCTGGCCACGTGCTTGGTGACCTCATCGCTGTCGACGTGCTTGGTGGCCTCTTCGCCGGCAACGTGCGTTGTGGCCTCTTCGCTGGCGACGTGCTTTGCCTCGCCGGAGGCAACCTGGTCGCCGGGCAGCGGGATTTCGTTCATTTCGAGGCCGACCGTTTCCGGGATGAAGCGGATCGTCACCAGGGTCGCCACGGCCAGGACCACGATGTAGAGGGAGAAGACCCAGCCGAGTTGCATGGAGTTCAGCCAGGTGTAGAGGTATGGGGCTGTGCCGCCGGAGATTGCCGCTCCTACGGAGGTCCAGATTCCCACGCTGGTGGCCCGGGCTTCGGTGGGGGCCTGCTCCGCCATGATCGTTGAGTGGATGGACGACTGGATGGCCCAGACGAGCAGCGAGATGCCCTGCGAAACGAACAGCGTCCAGGGCTCGGAGGTAAGAATCGCGCTGATCGGGAACACCACGACGATAACGGCGACAGCCCAGATGGTCAGCTGCTTGCGGCGTCCGATCTTGTCCGAGAGCCAGCCCATCAACGGCAGAGCGATGAACGCCAGGGTCTGCGCCGCGAAGGTGGCGATGTACGCCCCGTTCGGGTCCATGCCCTTGCCCGAGATGGCGAACGAGGATGCGAAGCTCACCCACGTGTAGTAGAGGACGTTGGTCAGCAGGGAGAGCATCAGGATCCGGACGGCGATGATCGTCAGCTGGCGTTTCGTGATGGGCCGTGCCGAGGCCTTGGTGGTCTTGGATTCGACGAAGAATCCTGATTCCGCTGCCTGGCTGCACAGGTAGAGGGCAAAGAGGGCCAGGACCGCTCCGGCCGCAAAAGCGTACCGCCAGCCGTATTCCAGCATTGCCGACTTCGGGAACACGGAGGTCAGCAGGATGCTCAGGGCGGTTGCCGCCATGATGCCCAGCAGCATGGTCATCATGATGCTGCTGCCCCAGAGGCCGCGTTTCTTCGCCGGGGCGATTTCCGCGAGGTAGGTGTAGGCGTTGCCGCTTTCGCCGCCGTGCGCAATTCCCTGGGCAAGGCGGGCCGTGAGGAGCAGGACCGAGGCCCACACCCCGATGGAGTCGTACGAGGGAATCAGGGCGATCATGAGACTGCCTGCGCCCATGAGGAGCATGCAGATCACGAGGGACGTCTTCCGGCCCAGCTTGTCACCCACGACGCCGAAGATCAGGCCACCCAGCGGACGGGCGAGGAATCCGCCGGCGAAGACGGCCAGGGTGGACAGCACGGCCGACTGCGGATCCGCGGTGTTGAAGAAGTTGGCGGCCAGATAGGTCGTCAGGAGCGCGTAGAGGGTCCAGTCGAACCACTCAAGGAAGTTGCCCGCGACGACGGCCATCAAGGAGCGCCGCTGGGCTTTCGGGAAGAGATGCGAACCCTGTCGGACGTCCGCGTCATCGCGGCCGGTGTTCAGTGTGAACATTGGTGTACCTATCGAACGGATGGATTGAGAGGCTTGGGGGTGGCGCCTTCAACCTGTGACGCACCTCCCACAGGATTGCATAGGGAATGCGACTCAATCCAGTTCGCGATGATACCGATTATGAATATATAAATGCGGCGACTGGTATCAGTTCCCCGACCGCCCGCTAAGACCGGTCACCACCGGACATGTCCTCCTCCACGGGGTGGCCCTGAACGCCGAAATCGCCGGATACGCTCGGGGTCGCCGGGAAACCGGTATATATCAAGCTGTTGGTGACAGCTGGTTGGTTTCTTTGTAGTTGATGCCGGCGTGGCTGGGGGCGCCCGGGACGGTGGGCCTGCGGTGGTACCGG
>NZ_JBWZCJ010000029.1:0-32546 GCF_059383535.1 Pseudarthrobacter sp. HLT1-3
ATAGCACCCACCGCCACCGGCAGAACACAGGTGACGGTGCACTCAACCCTGCCTGTCGTCCAGAGCCAAAAAAGGCTTGACAAGCGTTAGGGAATCTCTTCGCGGTTCGTGGTGAATTGACCTGCTGAAGGGTGTTCACGCTGCGACTCTCGCGGCGCTGTTGAGCAGGATACGGGATCGGTAGTTGCGCTCGTTGGTCACCGTCGACCAGGTGCTCGAGCGGCGCCGGGGGGGCGCCGACGGCGGCAGACCAGGTGCTCGACGCGCTGCGCGACGTCTACGACACCTACCCCAAGGCGGCACGTACACGGGCGGGCAGCCGCACGGGTGCTAGGCCAGCGAGCGGAGGCCCGATCTTGTGTCACCGTTCGCAGTGGACTTCTTTGCGTACCCGCTCAGATCGGTCAACGGCGCACCCGATAGCGCAGGTGAAGCACCCGGTTGCCCTGAATCACCACGTCAGGATCCTGCAACAGGTGCTGCGCTTGGACCGACCCGAAGTAGCGCTTGCCGGACCCGAACACGACGGGTACGACGTCCATGCGCACCTCGTCGACCAGGCCCGCGGCAAGCACCTGGCCACCGACGTCGCCAGCAGCGACCTCGACCATGCGGTCACCCGCAAGCTCCTGCGCCTTGGCCACGGCTGCCTCGACGCCGTCGACGAAGTGAAACGGCGCCTCGGGGTCCCAGCCCTCAGGCCCCGGCCGGTGCGTCACGACGACCACGTGGTCGACCCCGCCCGGAGGCTTCCTGTCCCAGCCGTCCGTCATGTCGAAGACGTGGCGGCCGACGACGGTCGCCCCGATCTGGTCCCAGTACGGCCGGGTGTAGTCGTAGGACGTCTGCGACACCTTCAACTCGCCGCTCTCGTCCAACGGCACGTCACCGCTGGTCAACCAGTCGAACAGGGGTCCGGGCTGGTCATTCTCGTCCGCGATGAAGCCGTCCACCGACACCGAGCTGTACATGACCACCTTGCCCATGGGGCTCTCCTTTGCTTTGGGGTGCCCCCAGATTAGCGGCTCTTCGCGGTTCGTGGCGGGTTGACCTGCTGAAGGGTGTTCACGCTGCGACTCTCGCGGCGCGATTCCACCTCCACGCGGCGGCCACCGCCGGGCACATCGGCCGCGGCGATGACGCGGTAATCGGGCAAGTTGAAGATCAGGCTCGCCGCATCACGCGGCAGCCCCATAGGCTCGTTCACAGGCTCGTGGTCCTCAGGATCGGTTGTCTCTAGCAACACCCATTCCAGCAGGGCCACGAGCCCCGTCACATCACTGCGACGCCGCGCCCTTCACCACGAACCTTGAAGAGCCCGTTTAGGCCATCTGAGCCTCAGGCTAGGACCGGAATCCGGCCGCCGGGTCTATCCTGATTCTGTCAGTTGCGCCCGCTGGTGCAGGCGCCCGGGCTCCGAGAGCGTGAAGCGCATGAGCAGTACCGACACAGTCCTGGCAGGCCTCGAGTCAGAGCTCGTCTGGCTCCGCGAAACGTACACCCACCTGCACCGTCATCCCGAACTGAGCCTCGGGGAGCATAAGACCTCGGAGCTCGTCGAGGAGAAGCTCGCCGCCTTCGGCTATGCCGTGACCCGCGTCGGCGGCACCGGCGTCGTCGGCGTCCTCGCCAACGGAACCGGCCCAACCGTCCTTGCCCGCGCCGACATGGACGCCCTCCCCGTCACCAAGGGAACGGGCCTGCCCTATGCGTCGACCGTGACCGGGGTCATGCACGCATGCGGGCACGACGTGCACATCAGCACACTGCTCGGTGCCGCCAAGCTCATGGCGGACGGCCGTGCCGCGTGGGCTGGGACCTACATTGCACTGTTCCAGCCGGCCGAAGAGGTGGCAGCAGGGTCCAAGGCAATGGTCGACGACGGGTTGGTCACCAAGGTGCCGCGGCCCGACGTCGCCCTCGCCCAGCACGTGATGCCCTTCGCGGCAGGGACACTGACCACCACCCCGGGCCCGATCCTGTCCGCCGGAGATTCGCTCAAGATCACCGTCTACGGGAAAGGTGCGCACGGCTCGATGCCGCACATGGCCATCGACCCGGTGGTGCTGGCCTCCTCGATTGTGCTCCGGTTGCAGACCATCGTGTCGCGGGAAACAAAGCCCGGGGACTTCGCCGTGGTCACCGTCGGCGCGCTGAACGCCGGCGCGACGTCGAACATCATTCCGGACCGCGCGACGCTCCTGCTGAACATCCGCACCTACGACAACCAGGTGCGAGCCACGGTGCTCGCGGCGATCGAACGGATAGTTCGGGGCGAGTGCGTTACCGCCGGATCTCCGCAGGAACCCGACTTCGAGTTTTACGACCAGTCCCGTTGACCAGCAACGATGAGGCTGTCACAGCCCAGGTCACCAAAGCCTTTACCGCGCACTTCGGGGCGGACGCCGTCAGCCGTGCCACACCGCAGACCGCGTCGGAGGACTTCAGCCGCATTCCGGATGCCTTCGGGGTGCCGTAATCGTTCTGGCTTCTGGGCGGGGTCGATCCGGAAACGTACCGGGCCGCCGCCGCTAAGGGAACGGTGGCCCAGGACATCCCGGGGAACCACTCCCCCTTCTTCGCCCCCGTGATCGACCCGACGCTGTCCATGGGCGTCCAAACCCAGGTCGTCGCCGCACTGTCGTACCTCTCCAAGGAGGCTTAGCACTATGAGCACTGCCCAGTCCACGGCCAAAACCGGGACCCAATGGAAGCCCAACGATGCCTGGCTGATCGGGATTGTCCTGGCCGTCATCAATTTCTGGCTGTTCGCGCAGACGCTCGGCCTGGTCCAGGTCGCCGCCGGCATGTCCTCGCTGCAGTCCGGCCTGCTGACCCTCGGATACCTGATTGCGATCCTTTCCACCATCCGCGTCGGCGAGAAATTGCTTCAGGTTTCGGGCCGAAGCGCCCGATGATCTGGGGCAGCGCCATCGCGGGCGTCGGAATCCTGATGACGTCGATGACCTTCACCCTGATCGGGCAATACATCATCCTCGCTGTCATTGGTTTCACCTTGTTCGGCATCGGTCTCGGCTTCTATGCGACGCCGTCCACGGATGCCGCCCTGTCGAATGTGCCGGACGATGAGGCCGGGGCCGCCGCCGGCATCTACAAGATGGCCTCTTCGCTGGGCAATGCGATGGGCGTGGCCATCTCGGCGGCGCTCTACGTGGCCGCTCAGTCCATGGACCCGGATACCATCCGATCGTGGGGCCTGTTCATCGGCAACCAGGAAAACGTGGCCCTGCGCTTCGGCGGCGCCGTGGGAATTTTGTTCAACCTGTTTATGGTGGTCGTCGCGATTATTGCCATCATGTCACCGTGCCGGACGAGCGGCCCGCCAAGCGGACCGAGTTCCCGGTGACGCCGTCGATTGGCAGCTAGGGACGTCAGCCACCAATTGCAGGGGCAGCCACTCCGAGCGGGCGAAACTATGGCGTGACGCTGCTCGGCGACGTCGGCGAAGCAGGTTTTGCGAGTTCAGCTGCGATCTGATCCGCCCAGGCGTCGATGGCCGCCCAGTCCCGCAAGTCCCCGAAGCGGCCGCCGGTGAGCCGGAACAAGGTCCGGAGCGGTACCGGCATCTGGCTGGCTTCGTAGACGCCGGAGAAGACTTTGTGGCCGCGAAGCGGAGCCTCGTTGGACAGAACCCCTGCCAGGCGTTTCTGTTGCAGTTCAGCGCCTCGCCTACGAAACAGCTTCGGCAGGGCGTCAGCCATCCCCACGCTGAAGGCCCAGACGGGTCGTTGGGCCAGATCCGGCGCCTGGCGGGCGAAAAACTGCGAAGCCGGGGGCAGCCAGGCCTGGTTGTGGATGGCGCTGCCGACCAGGACAGCGTCATAGCCGGCAACCGACTCGACTTCCTCCACGGGCCGGCATTCCACCTCGCCCAGCGCAACCGCCAACCGGGAGGCTACGCGCTCAGCCATTTCCCGGGTGGATCCCCGCGCACTTGCATAGGTAACCAGCACAGTCATGATCAGGCCTCCTGCCTTCTGCCTTCTGCCTTCTGCCAACTCCAGTCTTTAGGAACCAGCGCTGGCTGGAACGTGCCGTAAGTCCCGACCTGGCCCGACACTGAACCAACAGGCTGTGCCCCGTCGTCGGCGATCGTACAGGCACCGTTTGCAGCATTGGATCGGCCCGTCCCCGCGTCAGTCACGCGGCCGCATGAGCGGCGGTTGGGACACGCGTCATCGACCGCCCGTTGACCTGCGCACGAACGGTGCTTTCCCCAGGGCTGTCCGTTCAACATGGTCAACCAGCTGCACGTCGACCCGGAGTGGACTGACCCCGGCCGTGGTGAGCGCGCCGGCTACGGCGGCGCGGACTCCTTCGGTGGAGGCACCGGATGTGAGGCCTGCCATGAGGACCCGCAGTCCGGAAGCCTCCTGGATGACCTGCCACCCCGAGGCTGCGGCTTGGTCGAGGACATGGTGGAACAGGATCGGATGGACACTTACATTGCCTGCCTTCCCTGGCAGCTGCAGGACGTCTTCGATCCGCCCTTCGATGTCCTCCAGGACGGTGAAGGAACGCCCGCAGGGGCATCCCCGTCCGGCCAGCCTGACGGTGTCGGACATTTCGTAGCGGATCAGTGGCAGGGTTCGGGAGAACAGGACTGTGACGAGGAGCTTGGCCCCGGTTGTCCCCGCGGGCACGGGGGTTCCATTTTGGTCCACGGGTTCGATGATCAGCAGGTCCTCGTAGACGTGGCGGTTCCGGTGGGTGCAGGGGGAGGCGATCCCGGCCGTTTCGGTGGCGGCGTAGACATCGAAGGGGGCACTCCCCCAGGCCGCTTCCAGTTCCCAGGCGGTGTGTGGGCTGAGTACTTCGGAGGCGGACATCACGCCCTCCGGTGAGATCCGCAGCCGTCCGGCGCGCTGCTCTGCCGCCAGCGGTCTCAGTGCTGAGGCATACCCGACGAGGATCCTGGGCTGGAACCGGTTCAGCGCGGCGACTGTCTCGTCCAGGGGTGCCGTGACGTCCAGGCGGAGGGTGGGGACGAGTCCGGATCGCAGGGAGGCACCGACGACGGCGGACTGGTGCGTGGGGACGCGGGAACTGACCAGCGCGATTTTCACCGGGCGGGTGGGCCCGACGGAGATTCCGGCCCAGTCGTTGGCACGGGCATAAGAGGCGAGGACGGTCGCCCATTCGGAACGGTTCCAGATGAAGGTTCCGCGCCGGCCGGTGGTCCCGGCCGTCGCCGCAGCCCACCACCGGCCCATCCACGGGACCCCGGGGTCTCCACCGCTTTGCGTCAGGCGCCGCAGATGATTCTCCAGATCCGCCAGCCTCAGGACCGGTGTCGTGACGGCCTCATCGAAGTGCTCCATCAGATCCGCTTTCGTCACGGACGGCAGACGCTCCAGAGGGGCTTCGTGCAGGCCGGCATGATGGCGCCGGTAGAACTCCGAGCCGGCGTAGGTTGCCCGGCGCAGCTCCCGCAGGGCGTGGTCCTGGTGCGCGGTGATCCTGGCGGCGTCCCAGTGGTCCCGTCGCCGCCACGCGGCCCGAAGCAACAGCACCCGGGAGATGAGGCGGATGTCCATGGCGGTGTGGGCTTAGCGGTTCCCGGCCGGGGCCAGCGGCCGGTCAGCCTGCGCGGTGGTGGCCTCGGGTGTTTCCGGCCGGGGCAGCCTGAGCCTCTTGAGCAGCAGGGCGTTGACGGCGACCAGGAAGCTGGACCCGGACATCGACAGGGCCGCGATCTCCGGGCTGAGGACGACGCCTGCGAAGGCGAAGACCCCTGCTGCGATCGGCAGGGCTATCGCGTTGTACCCCACGGCCCAGCCCAGGTTCTGCCGCATCTTGCGCAGGGTGCCTTTGCCGATCCGCAGGGCGATCGGCACATCCAGCGGGTCCGAGCGCATCAGCACGACGTCGGCCGTTTCGATGGCCACATCGGTGCCCGCGCCGATCGCGATGCCGAGGTCGGCCTGCGCCAGCGCCGGGGCGTCGTTGACGCCGTCGCCGACCATGGCGACTTTCTTCCCCGCCTGTTGAAGCTGGGCTACCTTCGCCGATTTGTCGCCGGGAAGCACCTCGGCGATGACGGTGTCGATGCCCAGCTGGCCGGCGATCCTCCGGGCGGTCGCTTCGTTGTCGCCGGTGAGCATGACGACCTCGATCCCGGCTTCGTGCAGGGCCGCGATTGCCGCGGCCGCGGTGTCCCTGGCGGCATCCGCCAGGGCGATCACCGCCGCGGCCTTGCCGTCGACGGCGACGAGCACGGCGGTCCGTCCACTGTCGGCAAGCTCATCGCGCACCGCGGCCAGCGGACCCAGATCGATCCCTTCGTCGGACATGAGTTTGCGGTTGCCGACCAGCACCCGTCGCCGGTCCACGGTAGCGCCGGCCCCGTGACCGGGAACGTTCAGGAAATCCGAGGCAGCCAGGACGGGTGCGCCGTGTTCTTGCGCGTACCGGACCACGGCCGCGGCCAGCGGGTGTTCGGATTCCTGCTCCACCGCGGCGACCAGGGTCAGGAGTTCGCTGTGGCCGATTCCCTCGACGACGACGTCGGTCACTTCCGGTTCGCCCTTGGTCAGGGTGCCCGTTTTGTCCATCACGACGGTGTCGATCCGGGCGGAGACTTCCAGGGCGGTCGCGTTCTTGAACAAGACGCCCCGCTTGGCGCCGAGGCCGGTGCCGACCATGATCGCCGTCGGCGTGGCAAGCCCCAGCGCGTCGGGGCAGGTGATCACGACAACGGTGATTGCGAACAGCAGGGCCGTCTGGACTCCGGCGCCGAGAGCGAGCCAGACGGCGAATGTCAGGCTTCCGCCGATGAGGGCGACCAGGACCAGCCAGAACGCGGCCCGGTCGGCCAGCCGCTGGCCCGGCGCCTTGGAATTCTGGGCCTCCTGGACGAGGGCCACGATCTGCGCCAGGGCAGTGTCGGCTCCGACCTTGGTGGCCCGGACCCGCATCGTCCCGGTGGTGTTGATGGACGCGCCGATGACTTCCGCGCCGATGGTTTTGGTCACCGGAAGGCTCTCGCCGGTGACCATGGACTCATCGACCTCCGACTGGCCGTCCTCAACCTGCCCGTCAACAGGGATTTTCGATCCCGGCCGGACCAGCAGCAGGTCCCCGGCCTGGACTTCCGAGGTGGGGATCTCGACTGTGCCGCCGTCGCGGATGACGACCGCGACCGGCGGCGCCAGCTCGAGCAGTGTGCGGATGGCCTCGTTCGCCCCGCCCCGTGCGCGCATCTCGAACCAGTGGCCCAGCAGCACAAAGGAGGTCAGGACAGTGGCGGCTTCGTAGAACACTTCACCGCCGCCGGTGAAGGAGACCCAGACGCTGTAGAGCCATCCGGTGCCCACGGCGATCGCGACCAGGACCATCATGTCCAGCGTGCGGGCCTTCAGTGCCCGGTAGGCGCCGTCAAAGAAGATCCAGGCCGAATAGAAGATGACCGGAAGGGACAGGATCAGGGCCATGATGTCGTCACGAAGCCCGAACGGGGTCGGTGCGGTGAAGCCGAACATGTCCCGGCCCATTGGGGACCAGAGCGTCACTCCTACTGACAGGATGGCGGCGACCAGGAACCGGTTGCGCATGTCCTTGACCATGTCATCCATCGACATTCCGCCATGGTGCCCGCCGTGGCCCATCATGTCCTGCGGGGTCCGGGTCTTCTCGGGGTGCGGCCCCGGGCCGTGGCCGGCATGGCTGTCCGCCGGAGGATGGGCATGGCCCGGGCGGGGTCCCACCCCTTCCGGCGCAAGGCCCGGGTGGATTCCCTCGTGATGAGGCTCCGTGGGGTGCACATGCTCGATTGGCTGTGCGGTCCTGGCGGCGTGGAGGGTGCGCCCTGGTTCATCCACTGGGTAACAGACGTGGTTGGGGACCGATTCGCCCCGGCAATGGTATCCGCACTCCCGGATCCACCCCGAGATCTGCTCCACGGAAGTCACTGACGGGTCAAAGCTCACGGTCGCGGTCTGGCCGACCGGGTTCGCGTCGACGGCGGCCACACCGGGCCGCTGCAGCAGGACGTGTTCCACGACCGCCTTGGAGGTGGCCCAGTGCAGGCCGCGCACCTCCACGACGGTGCGCTTCAGATGCGTGGTCACTGCTCCTCCTTCAGCTCAACTTCTGCAGGACGGCAGCAGAATCCGGGAGCACTGCGGGCTCGGTCCAACCGTGGGTCCGTCCTCACCGCCTGGGAGCCTTGGCCCTGGACGTCATTTTCCGGTTTACCTCAAATATACCCCTCGGGGTATACGTCAACGGGCCCTCCCGGTCGCCCCTGCCCTGCCCCGCCACATCATCACGGCCTGGCGCAGGGGCGAGGGCGCCCCTGCGCTTCACTATCACCCCGCGCAACCGGCAGCGTCAGAGTCTTTGGTCCCTTCGCCAGGGGCGGCAGAGCCACCCCTTGCGGGCGATACCCCTAGGGGGTATCCTAGGACTGTTGTCAGTGACGAGGTTTGTCCGGGCCCCAGGCCGCTACAGCCGTTCAACCACAACAGCCCCACTTATCCCTCGCTTCGAAGGAAAACTGACATGTGCGGAACAACCGAAACACGAACCCAACTCCCACTGGCATCAACCGCGCAGCACGGCTGCAGCTGCTGCTCGCCCTCCGCCGAATCGAACGCGGCGGTGCCGGCCTCGGGACCGTCGGAAGTTCAGGCGTCCGGCGCGCGGTACGCACTGGAAGGGCTGACCTGCGGACACTGCGTCCAGACCGTCGAAAAGGCCGTGTCCCGGGTATCCGGGGTCCATTCAGCGGCAGTAGACCTGGTCCCGGGCGGCACGTCGCGGCTCAGCGTCACCGGTACCGCCGACCAGGAGGCGCTGGCTGAGGCCGTGCGCTCCTCCGGCTACGTCCTGACCGGTGCGAAGTAGCCTTTCCGCGGCCCTTTAGCCCCGGTGAAGGCCGTGCTTCCCGGGTGTCCCGGGAATTCCTCGGTGCTCAGTGGCCTCTGGTGGGCTCGCCGGTGTGGCCCGTGGTGGGGACCGGGTCCGGGGTCACGTCCCCTCCGGTGGAGGTGGGGGATGGATGCCAGAAGCCCGAGTGCCCCGAACAGTGCAGTGCCGCCGGATCCGGCCGGCCACCAGTGCTCCAAACGATCCGACTTGATCACCTGCACCGGCAGCCGGCCGTAACAGAACCACTGCAGGATCGCCGTACGGTACGTGCCCTGCCACAGGGCCGGTAGCCTTGAACAGAAAGCCCGCCATGGAAGGGAGGACCGTCATGACCGCACCGGCACACGCCCCCGCGATCGCGTTCCTTCAACGTGCGGGCCTGTTTACCGCGGTACTGGCCCTCATCGCAGGAATTTTCGGCATGCACGTCATGACCGCCACCCACGCCATGCACTCCCCTGCCACGGCGGCACCAGCCGCGAGCGCCCATCACGGCTCATCCCCTTCCGGCCACGCAGGAGTACATCCTCCCGGACCATCGTCTGCCCAGGAGATGCCCGCCGGGCAGGACGAAGCGGGTGCCCGGACCGTCAAGTGCACAGACTTGGACAACTGCAGGAGCATGCAGTCCATGTCCGCCGGCTGCACCCCGTCAGCGAAGACCGGCTCCCTGGCCGCCCCGCTGCCGGGCACCGGAATCATCGCCCGGAACACCAACGCAGTGACCCTCACCGCGATCAGCGCCCGGTGGACCTATCTTCCCGGCAGTCCTTCGCCCGGCGAGCTCTGCATCAGCAGAACGTAAGACAGGGCCCCGCGCTGTGAGCTCCCCGGCGCCCGCCCCTGCCTGACTCTCATTGGATTCGGGCGCATCACCGATGCACACTCCCGCGGCGCCCAGGCGCCCACTGATGTCTTGAAGGACTCTAATAGCCATGATGAACAAGAAGTTTCTAACCCTTTCCGCGACCGCCATCGCCGGGGCACTCGTCCTCGCCGGCTGTTCAACCGGCTCATCCGCACCGTCCGCCAGCTCCATGCCGGGAATGGGTCCGGGGATGATGTCCAGCAGTGCACCGGCTGCCGCTACCGACCACAACGAGGCCGACACCATGTTCGCCCAGGGAATGATCCCGCACCACGAACAGGCCGTGGAAATGAGCGAGATGATGCTTCAGAAGAAGGGCATCCCCACGTCAGTCACGGACCTGGCTAACAGGATCAAGGCGGCCCAGGCACCGGAGATCGAGACGATGACCGGTTGGCTGAAGAGCTGGAACGAATCCGCGACCATGGCCTCCGGCCACACCATGGACGGCATGATGGGCGCGGACGACCTGAAGAAGCTCGAATCCGCCCAGGGCACCGAAGCAGCGACGCTCTTCCTGAAGCAGATGATCGCCCACCACCAGGGTGCGGTGATGATGGCCCAGACCGAAATGTCCCAGGGCAGGAACGCTGACGCGATCAAACTCAGCAAGAACGTCGCGACCGCGCAGGAAGCTGAAATCAAGGAAATGCAGGACCTGCTGGCGACCCTCTGACCGGTGTCCCCCGGTGCCGGCCCGTCACGGGCCGGCACCCACCCCCTGCCATTCCCACCTGAATCCCTGGAGTTCCCATGCCCAACCCCTCCCGTCCCCGGGTCCGCGCCGCAGCCGTTCTGGCAGTCGGCGCAGGCCTCCTCTTTGCCCTGTCAGCATGCAGCCCGACCAACCTCCCGCCAGAACCCGCAGCTGCAGGCAACACCGGCATCACCTTGCCTGATGCCCACGTTCACGGGCTGAGCGTCAGCAGCACAACCGGCCAGGTGCTCCTGGCCACCCACGATGGGCTGTTCGACATGACGAAGCAGCCCGCCGTCAAAATCGGTCCCACCAGCGATTTGATGGGTTTCACCGCCGGCACCGACCACGGCGTCCTCTACGCGTCCGGCCACCCCGGAGAAGGCTCCGACCTGGCCAACCCGCTTGGGCTGATCAGATCCACCGACACCGGAAAAACGTGGGAAAAGCTCTCCCGTCAGGGTGAATCCGACTTCCACGCACTCACCGCAACCAAATCCGGAGTCCTCGGCTTCGACGGCGCACTGCGCACCAGCCCGGACGGAAAGACCTGGAACACGGTGGCCGCGGATTTCGTCCCGGCAGTCCTCGCCGGAAACCCCACCAGCGACACTGTCCTGGNGGACGGCGGTAAGACCTGGACGACGGTGGATTCCGGCCCCGTGGTCCAGTTCGCTGCTTTCGCCAGCTCTGCGGAGGCTGTTGGAGTCGAACCCGACGGGACAGTCCATTCCTCCGCGGACGCCGGCGTGACCTGGACCCGGAAGGGCAGAATTCAAGACAGGGTCCAGGCGGTGGCTGCAGTGAAGGGCCCGGAGGCAGCTCCATCGATCTGGGCCGCCACGACCAGCGGGCTTATCGTCTCCACCGACGGCGGAGTCACGTTCCGTCCCGCGGACGCCTCCTGACCGCACGACGCTTGACCTGTTCATGGTCCTGTTCGGACGGTCATCCAACTCGCCGGCGTATTGTGCTCGCCGCAGCCGCCAGAACCTGCCCGAGTCGAGGCCGCCCGATACACCGGCGCGGGTGGACCGGGACCTCGGACTCTACCCGTCGGCCGACGCCGCGCTAAGACTTGGAGTCAGTCTCTGAGGTGAAAGGTGCCGGCCATGATGTGGGGTTACGGACAAGGCATGTGGTGGATGTGGCTCTGGGTTCCCCTGCTGCTCATCGGGATCGCGCTGCTGGTGCTGCTTGCCGTCAGGGTCGCTGGCGGCGGCTTCCGCAGTGGCTACGGGCCGCCGGGCCCCCAGGGGCCAGGCGGTCCGCCGCCTATCGGAGGGAGCCGGGCCCGCCAGATCCTCGACGAGCGTTTTGCGAGGGGAGAACTCACCGCGGACCAGTACCGCGAACACCTCAAAGTGCTCGGCGAGGGCCCGTAGGGTGCAATCCGACTACCGAACTATGCGGTGACCGGGCCCGCGGGGGCCGCAGTGCGGGCAGCACGTCCGCGGCGGCCGCTCGGCCACAGTTGAAAGGCCATGACGAACGCCCAGACGGCCATGAGCACCAGTGCCGCCAGACGGGGCGCCGAGTCGAACAGGCCCACGTAGGAAACCATCAGGCCGTGGATGATCCAGGCGACCCCCGAGCCCGCCGCCAGCCACCCCGGCCAGCGGGCATAGGCGTTGCCATAGGCGATAGCCAGACCAAAGAAAATCAGCGTGAGCCCGAGCAGGATGTTGGAATAGCTCTGCAGCGCATATTCAGTCCATCTCAACCCCATTGCGGCCGCAAACGCTGAAGATTCCTGATCAGCGGGAGCATCCGTCCAGGCATCAACGGCCCATTTGAGTGCAACACCGTCCACCGCCTGAAGCATGGTGATGGCCGCCGCTGTCAGCGCGACCGCTGCCAGGCCGAAGCGTGCCAGCGCAGTTGGCCCTTCCCGCTTGGCGGTCATGGCAAAGTACAGAGCCACCAGCCCGCCGAAGAACACCAGTCCGGCGACCCACTGCGTGAAGTGGATGGCAATCCAGTCGTCGCTCTGCGCGTACTCCCTAAAGACCGCCGTATTGTTCATGACATCTTCCCGGGACGGGTGCACAGCCGTGGCAGCCACCAGCAGGACAACGCCGAGGGGAAGCGCAATCGCGCCGGTCTTCCCCCAGAGTGCTCCTGGTTCCACACGCGTTTCCATCGCGTTCTCCTCTCCAGGCCGGCGGCACCCCAACGTGGCCAGTGACCCCGAGGGGACGCATCGCCAGGCCTTCCATTGCTTCCATCTGGCTGGAGCGGGCGAGTTTTGACCCGCCCCTAACAACAAGATTACGAGCCTGGGAGTGAAAAGGTATACGGCGCCCCGGGCAAGCGGGTAGGGGCGATCATTGCCAAAGATTGGCTGTCGTACAGGGATGCGGAACAGACTGCGGCGGTTCGATTCCCGGTGCCTCGGATTCCCGAGCAGTCGTTCTTCCAGGGACTCCCCGCCAGATTCGGTCGGTGCGTGCGGCGTCAGTCACGCGGCCGCATGAGCGGCGGGTTGAGTACGGCCCGCGTCGGCTGGCCCGCGTCGGGCCGGGCGGCCGCGGCCAGCCGGAAGAGCGCCGCAGGGCGGCCGGCGTCGCCCGTGGTCATCCGCCCCGTGTCTTCCAGAAAGCCAGGGTTTCCGGTGGCCTTGCGGTGGAAATTCCGGGGGTCCAGGCGTACGCCCCAGACGGCCTCATACACGGCCCGGAGCTGGGCGACGGTGAACTCCTCGCCGCAAAAGGCCACCCCCAGCGGCGAGTACTCGAGTTTGGACTTTGCCCGTTCCACGGCGTCGGCCAGGATTCGCTCGTGGTCAAAGGCGAGCCGCAATTCGCCATCCAGGACCTGGCTGACCGGATACCAGGCGGCGTGCTCGGCGTCGCTCCCGGCGGACAGGACTGGAAAATTGGGGGCGAGCAGCAGGTAGGCCACCGTGAGCACGTCCCCGCGCGGGTCGCGCCCCGCCGGGCCGTAGCTCCCCAGCTGTTCCAGATGGCCAGGGATCCGCTCGACGCCGGTTTCCTCCGCCAGTTCGCGGCTGGCCGCCGTCACCAGGTCCTCGCCGGGCAGCACGAAACCGCCCGGCAGGGCGAGCCTGCCGCGGAAGGGCTCGATGAGCCGGGTGACAAGCAAGACGTTCAGGACGTCGTTGGCCACGGTGAGGGCGACGACGTCGACCGTCACCGGGAAGCACGCGGGCCCCGGACTGGATTCAGGCATGAACCCATAGTAGGTATTTATCGTCACCTTGACAATAAATCGGAGCAGCCATATCGTTCAATTATCGTCATATTGACGACAACATTTAGGGTAAGGAGAATCCCATGGCAAGCATCAAGCGCTTCCCCTGGATCAGCCACTTTCTGGGCAGCCCCACCGGCCACGTCGTCCACCTGCAGAAGGGGAGGGTCAGGCACCAGGGGGTGGGACAGGCCTTCTGGTTCCGGCCGGCGAACTCCGTGCTCAGCGAGGTCCCCGTGGACGACCAGGAACTGCCCACGCTCTTCCACGCCATTACCCGGGACCACCAGGACGTCAGCGTCCAGGCCAACGTCACCTACCGCTTCATCGACCCGGTGTCCGTCTCCACCCGGCTCGACTTCGGCCTCCAGCCGACCGGCGCGGGCCAGGCGGCCGGGAAGGAACAGGTGGCCACCATCATCGGCCAGCTGTGCCAGAGCCACGCCATCGACCAGATCGCCACGACCACACTCGCCGAGGCCCTGGCACGCGGGGTCAGCCAGCTCCGCAACGTCCTCAGTGAAGCCCTCCGGGCGGACACCCGGCTTCAGTCCACCGGCATCGAGATCCTGGCGGTGCAGGTTCTGGCGGTCCGGCCGGAGTCCGACGTCGAGCGGGCATTGCAGACGCCGGTCCGGGAACAGCTCCAGGCCGAAGCTGACCGGGCCGTGTACGAACGCCGGGCTGTCGCCGTCGAACGGGAACGGACCATCTCCGAGAACGAGATGGCGAGCCAGATCGAACTGGCCACCCGCCGCGAACACCTGGTCGCCCAGGAAGGCGCCAACGCGCGGCGCCAGGCCGAGGAAAAGGCCGCCGCGGGCCTCATTGAGGCGCAGGCTTCAGCCGAACGCCAGGGCATCAACGCCTCCGCGGAAGCGAACCAGATCCGTCTGGTGGGCGAGGCGGCCGCCGCACGAGAGGCGGCCACCATGCAGATCTACAGCGGCATGGAGCAGGCCACGCTGCTGGCGCTGGCCCTCCGCGACGCAGCCGGGTCACTGCCGAACATCGGCAACCTCACCATCACCCCGGACCTGCTCAGCGCGGCGCTCACCGGACTGATCAGGGAGCCCGCGGGGGCGGTCCCGGGTGCTGGGCCGGCCGGTCTCGCGGGCGGGACCGCCGGCCGGGTTGGGAACTAAGGTCCGGCCATGGCAACCCCCCGCCTCGTCATCGTCCACCGGCGGACCGAGCTGCAGGAACTCCTGGACCGGCACGCCACCCGCGGCCAGGCCGAATTCTTCCTCCGCATGCGCGGCCGCACCATCCAGGATGTCCAGCAGCGCCACGACCGGTTCATTGGGGCCCTGGCGACCGTCCGAGCAGCCGTGCCGGCCGAGTGGCGTTCCGCCGAGGTGGAGCGCGCGGACTTGAGCCGCTTCCTGCTCACCCCGGAGGACATCATCGCGGTGGTGGGCCAGGACGGGCTGGTGGCGAACGCGGCAAAGTATCTCAAGGGCCAGCCCGTTATCGGGATCGATCCGGAGCCGGGAGCCAATCCGGGTGTCCTGGTCCGGCACACGCCCGGCGCGGCGGCGAAGCTGCTGCAGGCGGCCGGCCAAGCCGGCCCGGCGGAGCGGCTGCGCTGCCATGAACTCGCCACTGTGACAGCACGGCTCGACGACGGGCAGGAACTCTCGGGACTCAATGAGGTCTTCATCGGGCACGCCTCGCACCAGTCGGCCCGGTACCAGCTCACCACCCCCGACGGCCGGGCCGAGCGCCATTCCTCGTCGGGCCTGATCGTCTCCACGGGAACGGGCGCGACCGGCTGGTGCGCATCCATCGCCCTGGAACGCGGAGGTCGTGCCTTGCCGGCACCCACGGATCCCCGGCTCGCGTGGTTCGTCCGCGAGGCCTGGCCCTCCCCCATCACCGGAACCGCGCTGACCGAGGGTGCCCTGGAGCCGGGAGAAACGCTCCGCGTTTCCGTGGCATCGGATCAGCTCGTGGTGTTCGGCGACGGTATGGAAGACGACCGTCTCACCGCGTCCTGGGGCCAGGAAATCACGGTCCGGTTGGGCGACCGGCCGCTGCGGCTGGTGGGGTAGACCCAGCCCACTGACACAGGCCCTTGCTTCACTGGACTGTGATTCGCTCGTGCCTGACAGTTTCGCCGGAGCCGGGCCTAATAGAAAAAGATCGGCAGCCAGTCGCGGTTGTGCGCGTGCACCAGCGCGAGGAACAGAACGAAGTCGAAGAGCAGGTGCACCGTCACGACGTAGGTGAACGACTTTGTCAGCTTGAACGTGTAGCCCTGGAGCAGCGCGAACGGGAACGTAAGCAGCGGGCCCCAGGCCTGGTAGCCGATTTCCCACAGGAATGACGAAAAGACCACGGCCTGCAAGATGTTGGCGAGCCAGTCGGGGAAGTGCCGCCGCAGCAGCGTAAAGGATGTGCAGATGAAGAACAGCTCGTCCCAAATTCCCACGGCGTTCACGCCGAGAAAGAGCCGCCAGAAGATGGTGGGTTCGGAGGCATCCGGCCAGTTCTGATACACCCCGGTGCGGATCAAGTAGACCGGCAGGATCAGGTAAGCGAGTGCCACCACACCGAGCAAGTACAGTTTCGCGGCCAGGGGCCATTTGTGGCCCGTTTTCACCGGGAATTTGATGATCTTCTCGCGGTAGACAAACCGCGACACCAGCCACGGCACGAGCACGGCCAACGCAAGGACTCCCCCCATCAGCACCATGTGCGTCAGGCTCAAATCAGCGTTCAGGGGAACCACGCTGATGACGACCATTCCCGCCGCCACCAGCGCAAGGTGCCGAACGAATTCGCGGTCGATCAGAGCGGCAGAGACCACGCTCAACGCGAGCATGCTGTAGCCCATGAGGTCATTTTCGACGCCGAAAAGCAGCACTCCGGAGACCGAGAGCAACACCGCTGGCACAAGCTTCCAAGTCAGCGCGGTACGTGGCGGTTGCGTCAAGATCGTGGTCACCCCACCAGCATGTCAGCGATGGCCCGCGTGCGGAACGCTTGCCTGCCAGCTCGCTCACTGTGCCTTGTAAGCTCAAGACCACACGTGACTGACAGGAGGCTACAGTGGCCGAGACGCTGACAGAGACAACAGCGGCCGAAGTGATGGCCGAGCTGGCCTCGCTCGAGGACCCGCGGGCACGCGAGGTGAACGAGAGACACGGTGACGATCACGGCGTGAACCTCAGCAAACTGCGCGCGCTTGCGAAACGGCTGAAGACGCAGCAGGACCTCGCGCGCCAGCTCTGGGAGACGGGTGACACCGCGGCGAGACTGCTGGCGATCCTGATCTGTCGGCCGAAGGCGTTCGAGCGTGACGAGTTGGACAGCATGCTGCGCGCGGCGCGGACACCAAAGGTGCATGACTGGCTCGTGAACTACGTGGTGAAGAAGAACCCGCTCTCCGAGGAGCTACGCCTGGCGTGGTCCGCCGATCCGGATCCGGTGGTTGCGAGTGCCGGCTGGGCGCTGACCACCGAACGGGTGGCGAAGAAGCCCGAGGGCCTCGACCTGCCAGGACTGCTCGACGTCATCGAGGCGGAGATGAAGGACGCCCCGGACCGCCTGCAGTGGGCGATGAACCACTGCCTGGCGCAGATCGGAATCGAGCACGCCGGGCACCGCGCCCGCGCACTCGACATCGGTGAGCGCCTGCAAGTGCTCAAGGACTACCCAACTCCCCCGGGTTGCACGTCCCCGTTCGCGCCCGCCTGGATCACGGAGATGGTGCGCCGACAGCCCGACAAGTAGGAGGAGGACCGCGCATATGCTCGGGCCGCCGCTCCTCCTTGTCTTCCTCGGCCACTTCTTCACTGTCAGTGAGGCCGGTTTCGGCGTCAATCAGACAAAGTCATGACCCAAGGTGCGGAATGACCACCACGGGCCGGGGCTGCGAACGAATCAGGGACATGCTGACAGATCCCTCCAGCAGCCGGGACATCCCTGCGAGGTGGCCGGGGCGCTGGCCACCGACGATGAACATCGAAGCATCCGTGCTCTCGGCCAGGCGCCGCAGCGCCTGCGGCACGTCCCCGCTGAGCACTCTGAAGGACCAGTCCTGCCCGGGCGGGCCAAGGACGTTCCGGAGTCTCTCCAAGATTTCCGTGGACGGGAAAAGCCCCTCCAGATTGGGGGCGGGATCAAGGGATACGCCCGTCCGTGAATCGGCCGGCTCCCACTCCGCCAGATACCCTGCCGGATCCACAAAGGCGCAGATAAGGTGCAGGCCCAGGGCCGCGGCCAAGTCTTCTCCCGCCCGGATCAGCCGGTCAGTCGGCTCCCAGGGGATGCCCAGCACCACCGGACCTCCAGACCACATTTCAGCCTCCCTCGGACCGAAAGGCAGGAAACCGGACTGGCAGTCTGCGGGTCATCATCCTGGCGAACCGGCCAGCTTCCGGCAGATCAGTGTCCGGTGCCGACTCGGGCGGATGCAGCGCGACAGCCGGGAAAACGTCCATAACCGTCAGGATAGCCACTGGATCGCCAGACGGCGCGTCCGTCTATCTAGAACGCGAGTCCTCCAACCGAGCCGACCCGATCAGCGACCGTAACAGACAGTAATTTTCCAGCCTGGCCCTTCGACAAACCCAGCTGAGGTGGCCTCCCAAAGCATCCACCCGCGATGATGTCCGCGGCTATGCGGCTTCGCCCATTGTTCATACGCCGGTCGTTGAGGCGCGACGTCCAAGGCCAGCACAGTGGAGCCATGACATGGCGGAACAGACACACCACCCACGCGTTGGCCTGCGACTCCTGCGGCCAGCTGCCCCACCCGGCCAAGGTGCGGCTAACCCTTGCCAACGTTGCAGCCATGCTGCCGATAGAACTTGTGGTGCACGCCGCTGTGGTCCACACGGCCATGCCCTACCTGATGAAGGTACTGGTCCTAACTTTGACTGCCACCGTACTGGTGATCTGGGTGGCCGAGCCCTCGGTCCGGCTCGCCTTGCAGGGCTGGCTGCACGCACCAGCCTTGCGCCACCGGCGCCGGCTACACGAATCCGCGGCACTCTGGCACGTACGGACCCTGATTGATGACGATCCGGAAGGGCAGGAAATGCTGGCCGTGGGCGTCTCCGGAGTCGGGGCCGACATCCTCGTGTGCCGGAGCCACCATGTCGCGGGCGGAGTTCTGGACGAACTGGTGGTCGCCGCTCCGGACGATGTCACCCACGCCGACCTGCTCGCCGCGGCAGGGGCCGGCGGCGGCCGAGATGTTCGCGTGTGGCCGGCAACAGCCCTGGCCGTGGCAGACGGCCAGACGAAGGCTCTGGCCCTGGCCCTGAGAGTTGCGGAAGACCCGGACGAACTTCCACTCGCGGTCGCCGAACTGCTGGACGCCGCTCCGGTCGCGGGTCCCGCCAATCCCGTCAATCCCGTCGACGACCGCACCAGAGCCAAGAGCGGCGCCCCGGACGGCGACGGTTCCCTGCTGAAGATTCCGTCACCCTGGCATGGACCCCTCCGATTTTCACGCCCACATGCACCATTCACCCCGGCCGAATCCGCCCGCGCGCACCGACTGGCCGAACTGGCCGAACTGGCCGAACTCACGGAACTGTCGCGCAGACACACAGTCCGCCCTCTGCCGTAGCCGAATCATGGTGACTGGTAGGTACCCCTGCGACGATGGCATGGTGAACAGGCCTATCGGATACTGGCTCAAGCTGCTGGATGCGTCGCTGGAGACGCTACTCGATTCCACGCTCTCCCTGCTGTCCCTTACCAGGAGGCAGTGGCAGGTGCTCGATGCGTTGCGCCCGCGCCCCCTCACCCCCGCTGAGGTGAGAGATGTCTTGCGACCCTTCAACCCAGCGGACGGCGGCAACGCGCAGGAGCGGGACATGGCGGCGCTGGTTCGCCGGAGACTCGTGTTCCTGCTCGATGGCCACCTCTCACTAACCGAGGCGGGATCCGCGCTGTATGCCGAGGCCGCCGGGCTGATGGACGCCAGCCGCCGTGAGCTGACGGCGGGAATCGGTGCGGATGAGTATGCGATAGCTGTCAGCGTCCTCGAGCGCATGAGTAACAATGCAGACCGGCTTGGACGCACTTAGGCGAACCAGGTTTCGGATTGCAGCACGGTAAATTCGGTCAAACTTTCGGCGGTGGGGAGCCGGCGCTGTACGGTACCTGAGAAAAGATTTCGAAGTTCGCGGCGCTATCGCTCGACAGAGCGGAAGATCCAGGTGGTGCGCGGGGGTATTTTGTAGACGGTGCCTGCGTGAAACCTAGTGGGGGCCGGGCCGTCCCAGCTTGTGAGTGCGACTTCCCACTCCGCGGGAAAATACTCCTTTGGCGCCTGGTGCAGCACGTCCTTCGAGGAAGCGTTGAAGACGATGAGAAAGTCGTTCTCGGGTTCGTTCCGGTGCGTCCGGACGCCCTTGCCGCTCAGGTAGCAGGCGAGGGATTTTCCCCAGGACTGGTCCCATTGGATTCCTGTTCGGGGTGATCCGTCGGCATTGAGCCACAGGATGTCCGGCAGCCTGAGTCCCTCTGCCGGGGCGACCGGCCTCCCGTCGAAGTAGGTGCGGCGGCGGAACACCGGATAGTCCTGGCGCAGCCTGACCAGCTTCGCGGTGAACTCGATCAGGTTTTCGTCGGCGGAATCCCAATCAATCCACGAGATCTCGTTGTCCTGGCAGTAGGCGTTGTTGTTGCCTGCCTGGCTGTGGCCCAGTTCGTCGCCGTGGCGCAGCATGGGGACGCCCTGGGCCAGGACGCAGGTAATCATGAGGTTGCGCATTTGGCGTGCGCGGAGCGCGATGATCTCCGGGTCCGTGGTGGGTCCCTCGGCGCCGCAGTTCCAGGAGCGGTTGTTGGACTCGCCGTCGCGGTCGTTCTCGCCGTTCGCCGCGTTGTGCTTGTGGTCGTAGGAGACGAGGTCCCGCAGCGTGAAGCCGTCGTGGGCGGTGACAAAATTCACGGACGCACTTGGCTGGCGGCCGTCGTCCTGGTAGAGATCGGCGGAGCCGGTGAGGCGGTTCGCCAGCTCGGCGGTGAGGCCTGGTGTGCCGCGCCAGAAGTCGCGGGCGACGTCGCGGAATTTGCCGTTCCATTCCACCCACCGTGGGGGAAAGTTGCCGAGCTGGTAGCCCTCGGGCCCGAGGTCCCACGGTTCGGCGATGAGCTTGACTCCGTCAAGGACCGGGTCGGCGTTGATCAATTCGAAGAACGCGGACAGCATGTCGACCCGGTCCGAGGCGCGGGCCAGCGCAGGGGCGAGATCGAACCGGAAGCCGTCGACGTGCATCTCTTCCACCCAGTAATGGAGCGAATCCATCACCATGCGCAGGACCGTCGGCGAGCCCACGTTCAGGGTGTTGCTGGTTCCGGTGTAGTCCTGGTAATTGGCCTCGTCGCCGGGGACCAGATGGTAGTAGGCGCCGTTGTCGATTCCGCGGAAGCACAGGTTGGGTCCGTCGGCGCCACCTTCGCCGGAATGGTTGAAGACGACGTCGAGGATCACCTCGATGCCTGCCTGGTGGAAGGTCTTGACCATGTCTTTGAACTCGGCGACCTGGCCTCCAGGCCGCGGGTCGCCGGAGGCCACCGCGTAGGCGTTGTGGGGAGCAAAATAGCCGATGGGGTTGTAGCCCCAGTAGTTGGACCTGCCATCGCTGGGTTCGTCCGTGACGAACTGTTGGACCGGGAGGAGTTCCACCGCGGTCACGCCGATCCGCTTGAAGTGCGCCACGACGGAAGGATGCACCAACCCTGCATAAGTACCGCGCTCGCCGGCGGGAACGTCAGGATGCAGCCTGGTCATGCCCTTGACGTGGGCCTCGTAGATGACCGTCCGGTTCAGGGGAGTTGCGGGGCGGGCGTCCGTTTCCCAGTCGTAGGCGGTGTCGACGAGGACGGAGACGAAGGTGTGGCCCCGGTTGTCCCGCATGTCCGGCCGGGACGGGTCGTTAAGGTCGAAGGCATACAACTCGGGTCCCCAGATGAGACGGCCGTCGATGGCCTTGGCGTACGGATCCAGCAGGAACTTGTGCGGATTGTGGCGGAGGCCCCGGGCCGGGTCCCATGGCCCGTCGACGCGGTATCCGTAGTGCTGGCCTGCCAGGAGCCCTGGCATATGCGCGGTCCAGAGCCCGTCGTCCACGGACATCGGGTACCGGGTCTCAACCCCGCAGTCATCCACCAGGCAAAGGTCGACTGCGGTCGCCGTCGTGGAGACCAGCGCAAAGTCCGCGCCCTCGGCCGTCAATGTCGCGCCGAGTGCAGCGGTGGGGCGTTGGACAGCTGGCAGGGTTTCCACGGCGCCATGATACGCAGCAAAGCTGAACGTCAAGGGGCGCTTTAGCTTGTACTCGGGACGCATCAGGTTAACTTCAGGACCCCGGTGACCGGGCACCGCGAAAGGTCTCAATTGTGACACCTCGTCCGCAGGATTGTTGACGCCGGTCCAGCCCCGGGTAACACTGGCGAGGTGAGCGAATCGGAAAGAGAAGCCATTGTCCTTGCGGTTGTCGACCGGCTGTCAGCCCGTTTTCCGGAGGCGCCCCGGCCGCATATCGCCGGTGTCGTCGGAGAAGAGTACGAGTCCTTGGCTGACGGTCGAATCAGGAGTTACATCCCCACCTTGGTTGAGCATGAGGCAAGGACCCGGCTTCAACGGGAATTTGCCTTCGAGCCCCCCGAAGGCCACGTCTAGGCGTTGACCCCCGCATCAGCCGGCAACGGATGAGGCGCCGGGCTGACGCGGTCCCAGGCCCGGAGCCTGCGGAGCAGGCTGCGTTTTTTCTGCGTGTGGTCCTGCATCCGGCCCAGGATGTCCGCGAGCATGCTGATGGCGTCGTTGATGAACGGGCCCTTGTTGAGCATGACGCATTCGGCGCGCTGCGCCATCGCAGCGTCGGTCACCTCAGCGCGGGACGGCAGACCGGTGCGGGCCAGCGTATCCAGCACCTGGGTGGCCCAGGTGACCGGGACATGCGCGGCTTCGCAGAGCCAGAGAATTTCCTCCTGGACTTCCGCCAGCCGTTCGAAGCCTGCCTCCACGGCGAGGTCCCCGCGGGCGATCATGACGCCTACATCGGCCCACTTCATCAGTTCAAGGAGGATTTCGGGCAGCGCTTCAAACGCGGCCACCGTCTCGATCTTGAGCATGATGTCCAGGTTCCGGTCCTGCTCGGCGTCCAGGTGGGCCAGCAGATCGCGAACGTCCCCCGCACTGCGGACAAAGGACATGCTCACGATGTCAGCAAGTGCCTTGACGTGTTGGAGGTCGGCCAGGTCCTGATCCGTCAGCGCGGGAACCGTCAGACGGGTATCGGGGAGATTGATGCCCTTTTCGGCCCGGAGCCGTGACCCACGCGGGGCAGCCGAGACAATCTCGGCCGTCAGCTCTCCGGCCCTAACGCCGGTGATCACCCCGCCGATCTTGCCGTCGTCAAACCAGATCCTTTCCCCCGCGTTCACATCGTCGAAGACCCCGGGAAGGGTGCAGCCGATCCGGTGGGTGCCGGCAGTGTGGCTCTCAGCGGGGGTGAGGTCACGGCTGAGGACGATCGTGTCGCCGCGGCGGATCACCAGGCTTTGCTCGACTGCCGGCAGATCTCCGACGACTGTGGATGACCCCCGATGATGGTGGGTCTTCTTTCCGGACGGGGCCTCAGGGTCGGCGGAGAGTCTGGTCCCGGGGATGAAATAGCTGGTGTCGTGCAGGGCTGCCAGGCACCCGTCCGGGCCCGCCTGTTCGATGACGAGGCTGCGGCGGGCTCCACGGGCATCTTCGAAGCTGACCGTCTGGCCCGCCCGGAGGGCCGCTGCCCAGTTCTCGTCCTGGAGCGGAATCACGGGGAGGAGGGGGCCGGTCTCGGGCTGGCGTCCGAGCCACACGCGGGCCGCCGCGGTCACGGTACCGGTTTCATTCCGGACAGGCTTCACTCGGAGAACGCGCGGCCCCGGCTGGATGGGTCCCGTGCGCAGTTTGGGTCCTGCCAGGTCCATGGAGACCAGGCAGCGCTTGCCGGTGAATTCTTCGGCGGCACGGACATTGCCGATCATCTCCCGCCAGGTCCCCGGGTTGTCGTGCGCGCAATTGATGCGGGCAAGATCCATACCTCTTTCGATCATGCCGCGGACGATCTCGGGGTCCGTGGCTGCTTCGCTGGGCAGGGTGACCATGATCCTGGTGCCGCGTTCTTCGGGCTCGGGTCCCAACAGGTTGACTGCGTTCCGGGCGAGTAACTCCTCACCGTCGAGGGGATCTGTCACCGAGTGCTGCTGGGCATCGGCGGACACCAGCCGCGCTAGGGTCCGGGCCACGGTGTCGACACTTGGCAGTACCCTCGATTCGGTGCGTCCCAGCGAGGAGAGTCCGTGCTTTGCCAGTCCGGACTGGAGGTCGCGGAGGTCATGGCGGCGCAGCTCTGCGTAGTGGATGAGGTTCACCGCGCTGTTGCGGTGGCGCGGAAGCACTGCTTCGACCCTGTCGCCCTGCCGAATTTCGGCGTACCTGAGATTTCGCCGCAGCCGCTCCACTTCCTCCAGCAGTGCGCGTAGGTCCTGGATTTCTGCTTCCATCACGGTTGTCCTTTCAGGCCCTATCTTTCGGGCACAGCGCATTCACGCAGCCCTGGTGCAGGTGTCGGCTTCCGGGCGGAGGTCCGCCCGGGGCGACGCTACCTGTCCCGGATGTCTGGCTGGTGAATCCGGAACAAAAAACAGTGGCTACTTCCGGCGCAGAGCCCTGGGCGGTGATTCCTGCCAGGCCCGGAAGAACCGGGCGCGGGCTTCGGCGCCACGGTGCTGCTCCAGGGCGTGGAGCCGTACGTAGGTGAAGCCGCTTTGCTCGTCTTCCTTCCGGGACAAGGCTGCCTGGCCGGAGTTTTTCCCTGATATCGATGCTGTCCTGATATCCGCCCAAAATCCCCTGGATTTCCTCAGCGCAGCGGGCAAGCCTTGCGGCCTGCTTTCCGAAAACCGGAACGGCTGCTTCCAGCGCGTGGTGCAGGCGTTTGCGCTCTTCCGGACATCATGCAGTGCCGCGCTGGCAGACTCACCATCGGTGACGTCGTCGAGGCTCTTCACCGCGGCTTTGAGGCGCTTCCTTTCTGCGTTGACGAGTCGGCCCACCGCCCCAGGCGCCTCTTTATGCGCTGGTTCGGCCGGTGGAGGGGCAGCCAGGAAGCCGTCAAGTGCGTCAAGAAGCCGGAAGTACCGGTCGCTTGCCATGGCAACCAGGCCCTCTGCGAGGGCGGCCTCGTACGCGGCCGCGAGCTGGTCATCGACCTGGTCTTTCACCGGTCCAAGGACCAGATTCAGGGGTTCGGCGCTGATCAGTTCGTCCAAGTGGGTCCGCATGACTTCAAGGTCCCGGGCCGTGCCCACCGTCCCGGCGAGCCACTGAAGTTCTTCCCGCAGGAACTGCGCGGCGGCTGAGGTGGGCAAAGAGTTTTGCATTCCTACCGGGATGCCATTCCGGCATGTATCCCTTTGGAAACGACGAAATCCTCTTGCGGCGGCAACCTGCCTTAGGCCGTCACTTTGTTCACCAGCTCGTGCTTCTCCGGTTTGACCTCCACCGGCAGGTTTGGCCTGACGTTGTTATCGAACCAGGAATCGTGCTGTTCGGCACTCTCCCAGATTTCCACAACGGTCATCCCGTCTTCGTCGTCCCAGGCGTAGTGGGCGATGAATCCGGGGGTGGCCTTGAGCTTGTCGATAACGACGGCAGCGATTCCTTCATATTGTTCCCGGGTCAAGCCGGTCACGGTGTTTTTGACCAGAACTGCCATGGCGGACTCCTCAGCATGCGGCTTCCGGCCGCGCGGATGGGTCCCGCGGACAGGGCCGGCACAGGCCGAGTGTACGCCCCTGCGGACGGCCCTGACAGGGGTGGGCTAAGTGCGTCTGCTGGGGCATCAGGGTGCGACGGTGGCGACGCGGTCGGGCCTCGAGAACGTCGCTTTAGGATTCGGCCCGGCGTTTGAGATTCGAGAACTGGCGGCTCTGCATGACCCAGTGGCCGGGCTCCAGCAGCACGATACTCAGCATGGGCTGCAGCCATTTCGGCCGGAATGACCAGTACCCGCTGACGACCACTCGGGTGCGCCCGCCTGCCGCGTCCTTCAGCTCGAATCCCCACAGGGAGTCGGTGAAGAACCGGGGCCGCTGTCCCGCCGGATCGAACGGGCGCCCCCGCAGATCAAGCGACATGCGCAGACCCAGGAACCGCTCCGGATCCAGGGCCGCGACCTCCCACCACTGGCTGCCGTCCGGCAGGGCCGTCGGATGGTCGCCAACGGCGATGTCCTGCCACTCGGGATGAATCGTCCGAGCGCTGGTGCGCCCAAAGTTATCCAGCCGGTCCCAGCTGTAACACCCGCCCCGGTCGGTCCCCATCTGCACCAGCCAGGGCCACACCCGCGAGCGCGGCGCATCGATGGTCACGGCCATGGTGGCGCTCCGAGTCCCGTCCGGGATAAGTCCGGCCCCCGGATAGGGCCCGTGCGCTTCCTCCGCGGTCGCGCCGGCGCGCAGCAGGCGTGGCCGACCAAGCGCCAGGTATACGGCAGCAAGACCAGCGACAGTTCCGGCGTAAAACACCCGCCCCGGTTTGCGACGTGTCATGGTGACTCCCCCTCAGGGCCTAGTTGTTGCCGAAGGAATGCGGGGATGCGCTGCCGCGCGTCCTGGGTTCGAAAGAAGTTCCGAAGAGACCTCCGGTTTACCAGCGCGGCGGCAGCCGCAGGAAGAGTCCTTGGCCCCGGCAACGTCCTTGACGTGGGTCTGGCGTCACATCCCACGGCGCTGTTCCGTCGGCCGACCCACACCCCCAGGATTAGCCTGCGCCCCGATGACCTTTGACCCTGTCGAGCCCGGCCGGTCAGGCGTTGACTGGATAAACCGTCGAAAGGTCACTACCCTGCTGGCTGACGCCCCGCCGGCTCTGAGGACATCCGAAAATGTCGAGCACACATCATCACTCTCCCCGGCTTCGGAGGGCCGCGCCGCCCGGACGCCAACCCCGCAACGCCATACGCACAAGCCTGCTCACGGCCGGGGCGTTGTCGTCGCTGCTCTACGTGGTTGCCACCGACGGCATTGCGGCGTCGATGTGGGCCGGTTACCGCCGGACGGAACGGATGGTCAGCGAGCTGTTCGCCGTTGGTTCCCCCGGTCATGACTTCCTCGGCGTAGCCATGTGGTTCTACCTGCTGCTGTTCGTCGCTTTCGGGATCGGCGTCTGGTATTCGGCTCGTGGCAACCGGGCGCTGCGTGTTGCAGCCTGCCTGCTCATCGGGTACGCGTTGTCGAACATCGTGGCAGGCTTCTTTCCGCTGACACTGGGTGAAGAAGCGTCGGTTCCCACGCACATCGTGGCCACCAACCTGCTGCTCGTCCTGATGGTCGCTGCAATGTGCTTTGTGGCCGTGGGGTTCCCCGGCCGGATGCGTGAGTACACGATCGCGTCGCTTGTTGTTATGGCGGTCATGGCGGTTGTTTCGTTCGTGGCGGCCCCGGGACCAAACCTCCTGCTGGGCATCGGGGAGCGAATCAGTATCGGCACATTCCTGCTCTGGGTGGCGGTCCTCGGCGGCGCGCTGTGGACACCCCCGGCGCCGGCTGCAAGCACATAGCGATCGTCCGCGAAGGGAAACCCACTAAGCACGGAAAGCATTAGGCCTTCCGGCACTGGCCCGACGGCGGCGCCCCCGCGTATTCTAGGCACAGATTTTGAGCGCGATAGCTGGACAGAAAATGACGCCGAAGAAACGAATCGGATCTCGTCTGGCCGCGGCCCTTTGGAGGGTCGTCGGGTTCTTCACGTTGAGCGCGATCAGCGGTGTTCTGGTCGCCAGCCTGGCGGTCCCCGGCGTCGCTGCTGCGGGCGTCGCGGTCAGCAGGTCTATCACCTTCTTCAACAACCTCCCCGCCGAGCTGGCGGTTGAGCCGCCGTCGCAGTCAACCAAAGTGCTGAGCGCGGACGGGAAGCCGATCGCCACCTTTTTCGCTGAGAACCGCGTGAAGGTCAGGCTGGACCAGATGTCGCCGTATATCCGGGACGCGATCGTCGCCATCGAGGACAGCCGCTTCTACGAGCACGCCGGCGTCGACCCACAGGGGATTCTCCGAGCGCTAACATCCAACCTGACCAGCGGCGGCAGACAGGGCGCTTCCACGCTGACCCAGCAGTACGTAACGAACGTAATCAATGAGTCCCTATTATCGGCGGACAGGAGCGATCAGGTCATCCTCAGCGGGCAGAAAAGCATCGGCGACAAGGTCCGGGAGATGAAGCTCGCCCTCGAGCTGGAAAAGAAATACACCAAGGACCAAATCCTTGAGGGCTATCTTAATATTGTGTTCTTCAACCGGGACGCATACGGCATTGAGGCCGCAGCCCGGCACTTCTTCAGCACAACCGCAATGGACCTCACCCTGCCGCAGGCTGCCCTGCTTGCCGGGCTGGTCAACAGCCCCACCTTCTACGACCCCACCACCAATCCGGAAAACTCCATCAAGCGGCGGAACCAGGTCCTCGACAAAATGCTCAGCGAGGGGAAAATCCCCCAAACTGAGCACGACGCCGCCGTCGGCAGCGGAGTCGAACTGAAGATCGCGCCTGCAAAGCAGGGGTGCTCGGCGGCTGACATGGCGCCGTACTTCTGCGACTACGTGTCCCACCAGATCCTCAACAACCCGGCCTACGGCGTCGACCTCACGAACCGCGAAAGGAAGCTGTACCGCGGCGGCCTGACCATCACCACTACGCTGGACAGCAGGCTGCAGGCCTCCGCCCAGGCGCAGGTCGACGCCACCGCCGGGGCCAACCCGGACAGGTGGGGCGCATCGCTGGTCACGATTGTGCCAGGCACAGGCAAGATCCTCGCGATGGCGCAAAACACCGTGTTTCTTCCCGCTCCCGGGAAATTCGATACCCAGCTGAACTTCAACGTGGACGCCAAGGACGCCAATGGCAACGACCTAAACGGCGCCGGCGGGTTCCAGCCCGGGTCCACGATGAAGCCGTTCACATTCGCGGAATGGCTCAATGAAGGTAAGTCCATGGTCGCCGAGGTGGACGCCTCCCAGCGGACCTATCCGCTGGACTTCCCCTGGAAGTCCAGCTGTGGAAAGGTCCTCGGCGCCTACAACACCGCCGAAAAGGACCTCGGCGCCGCAGACGACCTCCAGAACAACGACGAGGGCTACTACCGCAAAATGCCCGTCAATTACGGGCTTTACAACTCCATCAACACCGCGACTTTCGCTGAGGCCGCCCAACTGGACTTCTGCGGCATCCAGAGCATGGTGGATGCCGTGGGACTTCACAGCGGCGTGGATAACGCCCAGATAAATATGCACCAGCTGGGCAACCTGCTGGGTGCCATTGGTGTGGCGCCGCTCCACCTGGCCAATGCTTTTGCGACGTTCGCCGCCGAGGGCAAGTACTGCGCCCCGATCGCCATCACGAACGTGACCGATGCGGCGGGACGGGAGCTTCCGGCCCAGACCAGCGACTGCCGCAGCGCGGTTAAGCCCGAGGTGGCCCGCGGCGTGAACTCCGTGCTCCAGGACGTGCTGAGAAAGGGGTCCGGGATCTACATCCAGCCCAAGGTCCAGGATCAGGTCCCGGTTGCAGCCAAGACCGGCACTTCGAACAACAACGGCGCGACCTGGGTGGCCGGCTACACCACCGGCCTTGCCACCGCTTCGTTCTTCGGGGACACCCTGGAAGGCCAGAAACGGCCGGGCCAGAACGTCACCATCAACGGCAAGTTCTACAAGAACATTGACGGATACATGCTTGCGGGCCCGCAGTGGGCGAATTACATGCAGCAGGTGGCGGGACTCTACCCGGCCGCACCCTTCGCTCCACCGCCAGAGTCCATGACCAAGCCCTGAGCTGCCGCCGCTGACCGCCGTCCCAGTTCCGGGACTGTTTGGCTCAGGTCAGAGTCCACGAGCGTTTTGACAGGCCGAACCAGAACCCTTCAATGGCGGTTTTGGCGTGCAGGTCGCCGGACCCGTAGGCTGCCCCGAGCGCCACATACAGCGGGGCCCAGTGTTCACTGCGAG
This sequence comes from Pseudarthrobacter sp. HLT1-3, assembly GCF_059383535.1. NCBI lineage: Bacteria > Bacillati > Actinomycetota > Actinomycetes > Micrococcales > Micrococcaceae > Pseudarthrobacter > Pseudarthrobacter sp. HLT1-3. Next base: position 29,697 of record NZ_JBWZCJ010000029.1, read on the forward strand.
GGTGTGCCTCGCGGGCTGCCGGCGCCTTGTGGAGGAAGTCCAGGATGGAGTCGACGTCGCCGCGCGCCATTGCTTCCTCTGCCCATTGATCGAACTCACGGGAGACCGAGGGCGGGATACTGTCTGGTCCGCCGGCGGGGTTGAACCAGCGCAGATTGTGCGTGGTGAACCCCGAGCCGACGATCAGCGTGCCGCGGTCACGCAACGGCGCCAGCGACTTTCCCAGATCGAACAGGCCCTGCGGATCAAGGGTGGGCATGGACATCTGCACGACCGGCACATCCGCGTCCGGGAACATCTCCTTGAGCGGAACGTAGGCGCCGTGGTCCAAGCCGCGGCTCTCGTCGCGCTCGACATGGTGGCCATGGCCGGCCACGAGCTTCTCAACTTCGGTGGCCAGCCCGGGAGCCTGCGGGGCGTCGTAGGTGACGTCGTAGTACTTCTGGGGGAAACCGCCGAAGTCATAGACCAGACCCGGGTTGCGCCCGGTGGCGCTGAGCGTGACCGGGGCGTTTTCCCAGTGGGCGGACACCATAAGGATGTCTTTGGGCTTGTCAAAGGTGCCGGACCAAGCGCTGAGTTCGCGGGTCCAGGTGCTGTCGTCAGCCAGCGGCGGCGCACCATGGCTGAGGAAGAGAACCGGAGGGCGGTCGAGTGTCGTTGTCATGACATCATTCTATCCGGTTTTACTTGAAGGTTCAAGCGTCTCAGCTTTTCTCCTATAGCCGCCCGGACGCACCACCTGCCAGCAGATGGCCGGCACCGAAAACGGGCCCCGCGCGTCAGGCAAGAGGAGTGCCGGGCACCAGAGGACGCTTGCGCGTGGTTACGTACGACCGGTGCCATCGCCGTGCTTGTTCGAAACCGCGAGGCCATTGAGGACCAGGTCCAGCCCGAACTCGAACTCCTGGCCGAAGTCGTAGCCGGGCTTCATGACATGTTCAATCGAGAATTCGGCGAGGTAGGGGTAGTCCCCGGGGGAAGACTGATCCATCATCTGCTCGGCAACTTCGGTGACCGTCTCGGGCCCGTTGAGGGGCAGTGTCGTCTCGGACAGCGCGAACCCGTACACGTAGGCATCGATCAAGGCGAAGGCATGGGCTGTCATCTCCACCGAAAAGCCCGCTTCACGCAGCGTGCCGATAACGGCGTTGTGATGCTTCAAAGTCGCCGGGCCGGGGCTCGTTCGCGTCTGCACGAGGCCGATCGCCCAGGGATGACGCAGCATCACTTCACGGGCGGAGGCGGCCCGCCGCCGCATCTCGGACCGCCACTCGCCACCGACCGCCGGCAGGTCGATCTCGCTGAAGACAATGTCGACAATGCCGTCGAGGACCTCATCCTTGTTGGCGACGTGGTGGTAGAGCGACATCGGCTTAACCTCCAGTGCGACGGCCAAGGAGCGCATCGTCAGGGCGCCAATGCCGCCGGCGTCGGCCACCGCGACAGCGCCGCGCAGCACCAGGCTCCGGCTGAGCCGGGGGCGGCCGTGGATTGTTCCTGGAGGCATCCAGATCCCTCCTTCATTTCAGGCCATAGACGTGATCGTACTTAGTACGATACATTGACCTTACTAAGTACGGCAAACCGATGAAAGGAAATGCCATGACGAACCCCCAAAGCGCGAGTGCCGCGGAGAATTTGGGAACCGAGGGCACGATGGAGGCCATCATGCAGGACGGGTACGGCACCCTCGGAGTTCTTCGCCGGGGCCGGATTGCGCGGCCGGTGATCGCTGAGAACGAAGTGCTGGTCCGCGTGCACGCGGCGGGGATGGATCGAGGAACGTGGCACCTGATGACGGGACGGCCGTATCTCCTGCGGGTCATGGGGTTCGGATTCCGCGGGCCGAAGAATACGGTGCCGGGGGGCGATGTGGCCGGAACGGTTGCCGCCGTTGGATCCGCGGTGTCCCGGTTCGCCGTCGGGGACGAGGTGTACGGCATGTCCCGCGGATCCTTCGCGGAGTACGCTGCGGCGCTGGAGGACAAGCTCGCCCACAAACCGGCGAACCTGTCCTTCGAGCAGGCGGCCGTGGTGCCGATCTCGGCCGGCACCGCCCTCCAGGCACTCGACGCCGGACGGGTGGAGCGCGGGAATAAGGTGCTGATCCTCGGCGCCTCCGGTGGCGTCGGGACCTACGCCGTGCAGCTGGCAAAGTCCCGCGGAGCGGAGGTGACCGGCGTGTGCAGCGCCGGGAAGGCCGATCTGGTGCGGTCCCTCGGCGCCGACCACGTCCTTGACTACGCCCGGGATGACTTCGCCGACGGAACGGGTCGCTACGACCTGATCGTCGATGTCGGGGGGAACCCTCCGCTGTCACGACTGCGCCGGGCCCTCACACCCTCCGGAACGGCCGTGATCGTGGGGGGCGAGGAAGGCGGCAGGTGGACGGGAGGCTTCGGGCGGAGCCTCCGGGCGCCGCTGGTGTCGCTGTTCGTGCGTCAGCGCCTGGCCATGCTCGCTTCCAAGGAACGCACCAGCGACCTCGAACGGCTCACCGCTCTCATCGAGGCCGGCGAGGTGAAGCCGAGCGTCGACAGGACGTACACCCTGGACGAGGTTCAAGATGCCATGAGGCACCTCGAAGCAGGGGACGTCCGGGGCAAGATTGCCATCACCATGACCCGCCGGCCAGGCCGGCCAGCACTTTCCTGAGTCCCGACCGGTATTGCTCGGTGGAGACACAGGCAGCGAAAATATCACGCTGAACATCCAAGGGCGCGGACTCCTCATTCCACACAGCCTCCTAGTAGTACTTTGTTAGGTTTTGGGGTGAAACTCTTTTAATCCTGTCGGTGGTCTGTTAATTTCGGATCATGCGGGATGGAGAGATTGCAGCTGTGCGGG
>NZ_JBWZCJ010000030.1:0-29217 GCF_059383535.1 Pseudarthrobacter sp. HLT1-3
ACACGGGAAGGAATAACAAAATCCATCACGGACCTTTCCCCGCCCCGCACGCCAGGCCGCGGGCGACAGCAAACCTGTCACACAAGAGCCTGACACACAGGGACGTTACAGCGACCACCGCACGCTTCCGGCGACCTCGGCGGGCGCTGCCGCAACCCGGTAGATTGCAGCACTTGTGGAGGAGCACTACCAAGTTCAGCGTCCAGGTCAGCTAAGCGCGGCCAGGACCGCCCAGACGACGGCGACGGTGCCAACGACGATCGTCGGCCGATGCCACGAGGAGAGGACGGCGCCGGCGGGCCCGTGCGCTGTGGAGGTCCGTGCATCCTGCCACACGGCAACGATGGCGTCCCGGCGCCCAGCGGCCCTGATCGGCACGGTAAAGCGGACCTCGATGTCCTCCACCGCCTCGTAGCGAATCAGGTGGTCGCGAAGTCCGTTGACCAGCACGAACCGTTGCGCGTCCGTCCGGAGAACGGCCGCCACTGCGCCGCCGAGACGAACCACGACACCAGGAACAGCCACGGCGCCGCCGCACGGGCAGAATCCGTGCTGCCAGCCAGCAGCAGCCATGCGAGGAGAATAGCGGCGCCCAGCCAGACCGCGACGGCCACCGGCCGCGCCGATCCTGCCCGGTGCGTTGGGCCCACGGAGGGAGAGCGGGTGCTGCCTGACGAACCTGTCCGGCAGCACGTGCCGCTGCTGCCTGCTCTTCGCAATGGTTCCCCCGCTATCGAACGTTGCGGCGGCCGGGCAGGCAACCGCATTTGGCCCCAGCCTAGCGCCGGCATCTCCCGTCTCCGTCGAACCAGGCCGTACCCGCACGCCCTCGGCCACCGGCACACCGGTACGCTGGTGCTGTTAGCCGCACACGTCGTCCACGGCGCACGTTGGAACAGGGATCGCATGTCACGTCCGATGATTGCAACCAAGCTGTATGCCCCGAAGCGGCGCAGCGGTCTCGTGACCCGCCCCAGACTGAGTGAGCTCCTGCGCCACGGAGCTGACTCGAAGCTGACCCTGGTGTCCGCACCGGCGGGATTCGGCAAGACAACGCTCCTCGCCGAGTGGCTGGGCGCGACGGCCGGCGGGGACCGGTGTATTGCGTGGCTCTCGCTCGATCCGGCCGACAACGACCCTGCGTCGTTCTGGACCGGCGTCGTGAGGGCGCTCCAATCAGCGGTGCCCGGCCTCGGGGCTACCGCCCTGGAGCTCATCGCGACCACGCCGTTGCCGACCGAGCTTGTGCTCGCGACTTTGCTGAATGACCTGGCCGCGGCACCGGACGAGGTCTGGCTGGTGCTCGACGACTACCACCTGGTTGACAGTCACGACGTCGGCCGCGGCATGGCCTTCCTGCTGGAGCACCTTCCGCCCCGCGCGCACGTCGCGATCAGCACCCGCGCCGATCCCGATCTACCGCTCTCCCGTTGGCGGGTTGGCGGTGACCTGGTCGAGATCCGTGCCGCCGAGCTGCGCTTCACGCCGGAGGAGGCCGCCGCCTACCTCCATGACGTGGCAGGACTGAGCCTGGCCGCGGAACACGTGGTGGCCCTGGAGCGGCGAACGGAGGGGTGGATTGCCGCGCTGCAGCTCGCCGCGCTCTCGATTCAGGGGCGCGAGGACGTCGCTGGCTTCATCGCCCGGTTCGCCGGCAACGACCGGTACATCGTCGATTACCTGGTCGAGGAGGTTCTGCAGCATCAACCCGACCCGGTTCGTGGTTTCCTGTTGGATTCGGCCGTCCTCGAACGGCTCACGGGGCCGTTGTGTGATGCTGTCACCGGCCGCGCCGACGGGGGCGACATGCTCATGGCATTGGAGCGTGCGAACCTCTTCCTCGTCCCCCTGGACGACCGGCGGGAGTGGTACCGGTACCACCACCTCTTCGCCGAGGTGCTGCGGGCGCGCCTGCTCAGCGAGCAGCCGGAACGGATTCCGCTGCTGCACCAGCGCGCCAGCCGCTGGTACGAGAGCCACGATCTGGCCGGGGATGCAGTCAGGCACGCCTTGGCCGCCGGGGACTTCGACCGCGCGGCCCGTCTGATGGAGCTGGCGGTCCCGGCGGTCCGACGCAACCGGCAGGACGCAATGCTGCTTGGCTGGTTGACGGCACTGCCGGATGCCGCCGTCCGGCGCAGCCCGGTGCTCAGCGTCTTCTTCGGATTCATGCTGATGGCATCCGGGGACCTCGACGGCGTCGAGCCCAGACTCGATGATGCCGAACGCGCACTGGCTGCCGTACCGGACCGGCCGGCTGCACCCTGGGCTGACACCGACGAGCTCCGGACGCTGCCGGCGACCATCGCCGTCTACCGCGCCTCGCTCGCCCAGGCACGGGGCGACGTGCCAGGCACCTCGGAGCACGCCCGGCGCGCGCTTGAACTGGCCCGCCCGGACGACCATCTTGCCCGGGGCGCTGCGGCCGGGTTCCTGGGGCTTGCCGCGTGGGCCGCGGGCAACGTGTCAACAGCCCTGCAGACCTTCACGCAGGCTGTGGCCAGTTTGCACGCAGGCGGCAATTTTGTCGACGAGCTCAGCAGCACGGTGGTGCTCGCCGACATGTGGCTCGCGGCAGGCCGCCCCAGCAAGGCACGCAGGCTCTACCAGAGTGCGCTGCAGCTCGCCGAGGTGCACGGCGAGACCGTGGCGCGGGCGACCGCCGACCTGCACGTGGGGCTCAGCGAGATCGACCGCGAAGCCGGAGACCTCGGCAGCGCCCGCCGTCATCTCGAAACCGCCTCAGCATTCGTCGAGCGCGCGACGATGACCGAGGGCCGCTACCGGTGGTTCGTGGCCATGGGTCTGATGGCCCATGCCGAGGGCAGCCCGGACGAAGCAATGAACTACCTGGACCAGGCGGAACAGCTCTACCAGCCGGCGTTCTTCCCCGATGTACGCCCGATCGCAGCAATAAGGGCCCGGGTCTGGATTGCGCAGGGGAAAGTCTCGGAGGCCTCCGACTGGGCACATGAACGTGGCGTTTCCGTCACGGACGAAGCCAGCCACCTGAGGGAATTCGACCACCTCACGTTGGTGCGTCTGCTCATTGCCCAGCACCGGGCAGCGCCCGGCGCCGGCGTTCTCGGCCCGGCAGGCCTGCTGCTGGACCGGTTGCTCGATGCCGCCGCTTCATCCGGACGCGCCGGCAGCCTGATGGAGATCTGCATGCTGCAGGCGCTGGCACACGACGCGCAGGGACGCCGGCCGAAGGCCCTCGAGGCTCTGCGCAGGGCCTTTTCCGGGACGCCCGAACCCGGTGAGCGCGTGCGACTCTTCCTGGACGAGGGTGCGCCAATGGTGGCACTGCTGCGCGACGCCGCGCGACACGGCGTCACCGCGGACCACGCAGCCCGTTTGCTCAGCCTCAACACCTCTGGCGAACCACGGGCCTCCGGTCCGGGGGAGCGGACGCCGTCGTCCGCATTGAGCGAGCGGGAGCTGCAGGTGCTCAGGCTCCTTGGCAGTGACCTGAGCGGCCCGCAGATCGCGGGCGAGCTGTTCATCTCGCAGAACACGCTGCGCACCCACACCAAACACATCTTTACCAAGCTCGAGGTATCCAACCGCCGGGCGGCCGTTCGCCGGGCGAGCGAACGCGGGTTGATCTAATCGGGCCGCCACCTGGATCTCACCCCGTCAGTCACCTCATCGGGTGATGCCGGGGCACCCCGCCCGCCCCTACCTTGGAGTCATCCCGCGGCACCCGCAGCGGAGACCAAAGAACCAGGGAGCCGGACATGTCCATCACCACGACCACCCTCATCCGAGCGGCCGGCCTGTCCGCCGTTGCGGCAGGCCTGCTGTTCATCGGCGTCCAGATCAACCACCCCCAAGTGGACGTCGCCTTCATCACCACGACCGAATGGACAGTCCGCCAAACCGTCAAGGTGCTCATGGCCGGACTGTCGCTTATCGGCATCACGGGCCTGTACCTTCGCCAGGTGAAGCAGACCGGGGTGCTTGGCCTGCTCGGATACCTCGTGTTCGGTGCCGGCTACCTCATCATGATGAGCATCGAAGTCATCGGTTTGGTCGTCCTCCCAGCCATCGCCCAGAGTTCACCGGGCTACGTCAGCGATGTCCTCGCCGTCGCGACCGGCGGCCACGCTACCGGCGACATCGGCCTGATGCAGGCCCTCAGCTTGGTCTCCGGCTTCACCTACCTGGCCGGTGGCCTCATCTTCGGCATCGCACTGTTCCGCGCCAGCATCCTCGCCCGCTGGGCCGCTGCGGTCCTCGGCGCCGGCACCGTCGCAACATTTGCCATCCAGCTGCTGCCGCAGATCAATGGGCGGCTGTTCGCCGTGCCGACCGGAGTCGCCCTGATCGGTCTCGGATACTCGTTGTGGCGCGACCAACGCTCCGTGGCCGGCCGGTCCCTGACCGAAGCCGTGGGCTCGCCGCTTGACCCGGCCGGCGCCAAATGACCGTCCACGCGGCAGCGCGGCCCGAGAGGCCGGGCAGGCCCACCTCGTGGGTGCCGTGGGTCCTGATCGCCCTCGTGGTGGTCCCCGCGGCGTTCGGCGTCGCCGACATCCGCCGGGGAGACATGGCGCGCCGCCGGGCCCGGACGACGGCGGAGGCCGGGTCCTCATGACACAGTTCCCCAAACGACCGGCACCCACGGGCTACCTGCTGCGGATCGAGGGGCACCTCGACGACCACTGGGCGGCCTGGCTCGGCGACCTCACGCTGACCCGGGAAAGCGACGGCACGACCCGCCTGACCGGTTTCGTCCCGGACCAGGCGGCGCTGCACGGGCTGCTTGTCAAGGTCCGTGACCTCGGCCTCATCCTTTACTCCGTTGAGGCCACTGATCCCTGACTCCACTGCGGGTGCACACGGGTAGATTGGACGGTCGATGGCACAATCTGTGGAGGAGCCGGTCCTGATGATCCGGATTGAACGTGACAACCCCGGGCGCGCGGACGTCCGGAAGCTCCTGAGCGAGCACCTCGCGGACATGTTTGCCGCCTCGCCGGCCGAAAGTGTGCATGCGCTGGATTCTGCCGCTCTCTCGGGACCGGGCATCATCTTCTGGACCGCGCACGAGGAATCGGCGGTGCTCGGCTGCGGAGCGCTGAAACAGCTGCGGCCGGGTGAGGGCGGGATCAGGCAGGGCGAGATCAAGTCCATGCGCACCGCAGCACACGCACGCGGCCGTGGCATCGCCACGCTCCTGCTGGCACGCATCCTGGCCGAAGCCCGGCACGAGGGGTATCAGTACCTGTTCCTCGAGACCGGGAGCCAGGACTTCTTCGCTCCGGCGCGGCGGCTGTACCAGCGTCACGGATTCAGCGTGTGCCCGCCCTTCGCCGGCTATGGGGACGATCCGAACAGTGTCTACATGTCCCTGGACCTCGCCTCCCACCCTGAACCGGGGGCGGTTCCGATACCGGAACGGCTCCCGCTACCGGACCAGGGCCAGCCGTAGCCGCCCACACCGGCCACCGCGCCGGCCGGCAGGCCCGCCACACCGGCTTCCGCACCGGCCACCGCGGCGGCAGGCCCGCGGGTCAGCTGCGGCCGGCGAACGCCAGCACGTCCTGCGCGATCCGGCCGCTTGAGGCTGTCCCGACATGGCCCTTGCCCTCGTACCAGATGAGGGTGCAGTCCGGGATCAGCCCGGCAGTTTCCTGGGCGACCTCGCGGGGGAAGAACCGGTCCGAGCCTCCGCAGATCAGCAAGACCGGCCGCCGGATCAGCGGGAGCACTGCCCGGGAATTGAACGTCACCTCGCCCTGCACCTCGGTGAGGACATCCTGGGCGGGGTAGTCGGATCCACTGAGCAGCCGCCGCCGGATGAAAGGCCCAATCAGCCGCCGCAACCACCGCACGCGCCGTCCCGGCAGCAGGTATTCGGCGAAGACCGTTCCGGCCCCGTCCTGGTCTCCGGCCGCGAGGGCCCGCGCCATCCGGGAATCGACGTCCTTGCCCCAGTCGCTCAGCTCCGCCGCCGTGACCACCATGGCCATGTGGTTGAACGACTCGGGATGCCGGGCGGCCAGATACTGGCCGATCATCCCGCCAAACGACTCAGCCAGGACGATGTCGACGCGGCCACGGAACTCCTCGGCTATGAGCTGCGCATAGTCGTCCGCCATGTCGGCGATGGTGTGCTCCGGCGGCATGCCCCGGCGCCGGGTGACCATCCAGACTGAGTATCCGGCCTGGAGAAAGGGGTCGAACTGGCGCCGGAGCAGCCTGCGCACCATGCCCTGGGGAACCGCACTTCCAGGGCCGCCCTGGATAAAGAGCAGGCTTTTGGTTCCGTTGCCCCAGCTGAGGTAGTCCATTCCGTTGGGGAAGGTCCCGTTCCGGGGTTCCCGAACCGCCGTCGATGCTCTGCCCACGAATGCCTCCCGTCCTGCTGCCTACGGTTCCTTGGTGATGAGCAGTTCGTGGGCACCCGCAGCCGCGGCCCCCATCGATTCGACTACCTTCTGGGTGCGCTGGTGGGTGGCCGCATCGGCCGCGGCACTGGCGCACGGACCCTGTGGGGCGTCGGAGGCCACCGAACACCAGCGGTAGGGTCCCCGGACCATCACGGATGGCGCCCAGGCCAGATCAGATGCGGTCCACTTGCCGGCGGCGTCCTGGCTGAACTGCGCCCGAACCAGCAGCCCCTCGTTATTCACCACGTAGTTCGGCGAGAGTTCGGTGATCCCGTTGCCCAGGCCGTAGACAATCCAGGTCCCTTTGTACTGCTCGATCGGGAGCACCGAGTGCGAGTGGTGGCCGTAGATCATGCTGAACTGGCCGCTGTCCGCGAGGGCGTGGGCAACGCTTTTCTGCTCGGCGTTGGGCACACTGGAGTATTCCTCGCCAGCGTGCATGGAGGCCACGACAATGTCCGCGCCCAGATCCCGGGCCTTCTTGGCCTTGGCAATCATGACCTCGGGGTCGAGCATGTCCACCTGCCAGGCCGCCTCCGCGAGCTGCCCGTTCAGCCCGTACGTCGCATTGATCACGGCGATCTTGGCCGCGGCGGTCTGCAGGATCAGGACGCCCTCGGCCTCGGCTGCGGTCCGGTAGGAGCCGGTGTGCTGCATCCCGGCGGCGTCGAGGGCATCCAGGGTGCGGACCAGCCCCGCGGTGCCGCGGTCGACCGTGTGGTTGCTCGCGGTGGTGCAGGCCTGGTAGCCGACCTGCTGGGCTGCCGGGATGATCTGCGGCGGAACATTGAACGAGGGGTAGCCGGAGAAGGGTCCGGTCGGGCCGGCCACGGGCGTTTCCAGATGGCAGACCGCCAGGTCGCTCTTCTCGATGTACTTGCGCTGGCCTTCAAGCATCGGGCCGAAGTCCAGGCCCTTGGCCCCGGTGGCCAGGGCGTCCGCCCGGGCCTGCTCCCACAGCTGGGTGTGGACCAGCATGTCCCCGGTGACCAGCACCGAGGTGCAGCGGACCGCCGCGCAGCCCGGACCCTTACCGGGAGTCGGCGTGGGCGTTGGCGTCGGGGTGCCCGACGGCAGCGCTGCCGGCGCTGTTCCGGACGCTGTTCCCGATGCCGCGCCCGTACCTTCTCCCGTTACCGGTCCGGCGGCGCTCCCGCTGGCCGCCGGGGATCCGGAGGTATTGCTGTCCGACTGGGCAGCGACGCCGCAGGAAGCCACGGAGGCCAGAAGCGAGAACGCTGCGGCGGCGGCAAACAGACGGCCGCGCAGCGTGGGAGTGATGGTAGGCATGGCGCCAATCCTACGTCGGCACGGAACACAACACGCCTGGCAGACCGTTGAGACTCGCCCCATTACATGAAAGAGTTATTTCATGACCAATCCCCTGATGAGCCCCAGCACCCTGCCCTACGGCCTGCCGCCGTTCGCGGACATCACCGACGAGCACTACGCCGAAGCCGTGGAGGCCGGCCTCGCCGAGCATCTTGCGGAGATCCAGGCAATCGTGGACTCGCCGGAACCGGCCTCCTTCGAAAACACTGCCCTGGCCATGGAGCGTTCCGGACAGCTGCTGCAGCGCGCGGCGGCCTCCTTCTTTACGCTTGTCTCGGCCGACGCCTCGGACGCCATCCGCGACCTCGAAACCACCCTGTCCCCGCGCTTCTCGGCCCACCAGGACGCCGTCTACCTCAACCGGGGACTGTTCGAGCGGTTCGCCGCCATCACCACCGACCAGCACGACGGCGAATCCGCCCGGCTGGTGGAGGAGTACCTCAAGGAGTTCCGCCAATCCGGCATCCAGCTCGACGGCGCCGGCCAGGAACGGCTCAAGGCCGTCAACGCCGAGCTCTCCCGGCTCGGAACCGAGTTCGGCCAGCGGGTCAAAGAAGCGATGAAGTCCGCCGCGCTGCTCCTGGACGACGCCGCCGAGTTCGCCGGGCTCCCCGCTGACGATGTCGCCAGCGCCGCGGAAGCCGCGCGCACCGCCGGACACGAGGGCAAGTACCTGCTGACCCTCATCCAGCCCAGCAACCAGCCCGCCCTCGCCGCCCTGGAGAACCGGGATGTCCGCCGCCGCCTGTACCAGGCCTCCATCGGCCGCGGCAGCGACGGCAGCGCCCTCGACGTCCTGGACCTGGTCAAAGACATGGTCCGGCTCCGCGCCGAGAAGGCCGCACTGCTCGGCTTCGCCAACTACGCCGAACTGGTCGTGGACCAGCAGACCGCCCCGGACTTCGCCGCGGTGCAGGCCATGATGAACCGTCTCGCGCCGGCCGCCGTCCGGAACGCCGACGCCGAGGCCGAGGCGCTGGCCGAAATCGCCGGGCACCCCCTCGAAGCCTGGGACTGGGCGTTCTACTCCGCCAAGGTCAAACGCGAACGGTACGCCGTGGACGAGCAGGCCCTGCGACCCTACTTCGAGCTGGACCGCGTCCTCAACGACGGCGTGTTCTTCGCCGCCAACGCGCTCTACGGCATCACCTTCCACGAACGCGCCGACCTCTCCGGCTACCACCCGGACGTCCGCGTCTGGGAGGTCCGCAACGCGGACGGCAGCGAAGTGGGCCTGTTCCTGGGCGACTACTACACCCGAGAATCCAAGCGCGGCGGGGCCTGGATGAACTCCCTTGTGGACCAGTCCGAGCTGCTCAACACCCGGCCCGTGGTGATCAACAACCTCAACATCTCCAAACCGCCGGCCGGGGAACCGACGCTCCTGACCCTGGATGAGCTCCGCACCACCTTCCACGAGTTCGGCCACGCCCTGCACGGGCTGTTCTCCTCGGTCACCTATCCCCGGTTCTCCGGGACCTCCGTGCCGCGCGACTTTGTCGAATACCCCTCGCAGGTCAACGAAATGTGGATCATGTGGCCGGAGGTGCTCGCCAACTACGCGCGCCACCATGCCACCGGCGAGGCACTGCCGCAGGAGGTTGTGGACCGGCTCGACACCGCGCAGCTCTGGGGCGAGGGGTTCGGCACCACCGAATACCTGGGCGCCGCCCTGCTGGACCTCGCCTGGCACGTGCTGGACAGCACCGAGGTGCCCGAAAATGTCCTGGAGTTCGAGGCCAAAGCGCTGGCCGCGGCCGGAGTGGCGCACCACCTGATCCCGCCGCGCTACCGCACCGGCTACTTCCAGCACATCTTCGCCGGCGCCGGCTACGCCGCGGGCTACTACTCCTACATCTGGAGCGAGGTGCTCGACGCCGAGACGGTGGAATGGTTCAAGGACAATGGCGGCCTCACCCGGGCCAACGGCGACTTCTTCCGCGCCGAACTGCTCTCCCGGGGCAACAGCCGCGATCCGCTGGATTCCTTCCGCGCCTTCCGCGGCCGCGACGCCGAACTCGAACCGCTGCTCAAGCGCCGCGGCCTCGACTGACACTCCACCCATCGGCTGCTCCGTAAGCGCCCTTTTCGACCCTCATAAGGGCGCTTGTGGAGCACTCGATGGGGAAACCAGACGACGCCGGGCGGCCACCTCGAAAGGTGACCGCCCGGCGTCGGGGTTAATGCTTTGGTTCTGCTACCAGCCGCGCTCGGCGAGCCGGTGCGGCTGCGGAATCTCGTCCACGTTGATGCCGACCATGGCCTCGCCCAGGCCGCGGGAGGCCTTGGCGATCTCTTCCGGGTCATCGAAGAAGGTGGTGGCCTTCACGACGGCGGCGGCACGCTGGGCCGGGTTGCCGGACTTGAAGATGCCGGAGCCGACAAAGACACCGTCCGCGCCGAGCTGCATCATCATCGCGGCGTCGGCCGGGGTGGCGATGCCGCCGGCGGTGAACAGCACCACCGGGAGCTTGCCGGTCGCGGCAACTTCCTTGACCAGTTCGTACGGGGCCTGCAGCTCCTTGGCGGCGACGTAGAGCTCGTCCTCGGCCATGCCGGAGAGCCGGTTGATCTCCGCACGGATCTGGCGCATGTGCGTGGTCGCGTTCGAGACGTCGCCGGTGCCGGCCTCGCCCTTGGAGCGGATCATCGCCGCGCCCTCGTTGATGCGGCGCAGGGCCTCACCAAGGTTCGTGGCGCCGCAGACGAAGGGAATCGTGAAGTTCCATTTGTCGATGTGGTGCGCGTAGTCGGCCGGGGTCAGGACCTCGGACTCGTCGATGTAATCCACCCCGAGGGTCTGGATCACCTGGGCCTCGACGAAGTGGCCGATCCGGACCTTCGCCATGACCGGGATGGACACGGCAGCGATGATCGCCTCGATCATGTCCGGGTCGGACATGCGGGACACGCCGCCCTGGGCGCGGATGTCGGCGGGAACGCGTTCCAGCGCCATGACCGCCACGGCCCCGGCATCCTCGGCGATGCGGGCCTGCTCGACGTTGACGACGTCCATGATGACGCCGCCCTTGAGCATCTCCGCCATGCCGCGCTTAACGCGGTTGCTGCCCGTCACGCTCTTCGCGGACTCGCCGGCTTCGCTGCTTACATCAGGTGTAGACACAAAAACCCCTATGGGTAGATAGATGACCTCGCCGGAACGCGGACGGCACACGAATGCCGCTTCGCACACACCGGATTACCGGATCCATTGGCCGGTAGTCCTAATACTAGTCCCCCGCCGCGACCCGGCTGAATTCCGGTTACACCCTTGGGCCCCGTCGGGGTTCCGGGCTCAGGCGGTCTGTTCGGTGGTGGTGCCCTCGGTCTCCTCGAGCGACTGGCGGTGCACCCCGACGATCCGCTGGATGATCGTCACGAGGCTCGCGGCGGCGAGGAGGCAGAGCGTTACCAGGAGCACCACGGGGGGCAGGCCCAGGCCGGTGAAGCCGGTGACGACCAGCACCGAAACCAGCCGCTCGGCGCGCTCGGCGATGCCGACATTGGCCTGGAAGCCCAGGGCCTCGGCCTTGGCGCGGGCGTAGGAAACCACCATGCCCAGGACCAGGCAGACGACGGCGGCAATCGCGATGGGGGTGTTCGCCCCTCCGGTGAAGAACCAGACCGCGACGCCGGCGAACAGTGCGCCGTCGGCGACCCGGTCCAGGGTGGAGTCCAGGAAGTTGCCCCAGCGGCCGCCGCCTTTTTGCATCCGCGCCATGATGCCGTCGACGACGTCGGAAAAGATGAACGCGGTGATGAAAAGCGTGCCCCACCAGAGCTCGCCCAGCGGGTAGAACACCAGCGCCCCGACCACGACGCCGAGCGTCCCGACGATGGTCACGGCGTCCGGGGAGACCCCGATCCGCAACAGCCAGCGGGCCAGCGGGGAAAACAGTGCGGTGAAGAAGCCGCGTGCGTGCCTATTCAGCATCCGTCGCCCCGGCGGTCGCCTGCCCCGCGTCGTTTGTCTGCGGCCAGGCGTCCGCGACCTGCTGGCGCACCTCGCCCAGGGTCTGCGTGATGGCCTTGGTCTGGGCAATGATTGGGAAGAAGTTGCCGTCCCCGCCCCAGCGCGGCACCACGTGCTGGTGCAGGTGCCCGGCGATCCCGGCGCCGCCGGTCACGCCCTGGTTCATTCCGAGGTTGAAGCCGGTGGGGTTGGCGACCTTGCGCAGCACCCGCATGGCCGTCTGGGTCAGCTCGGCGAATTCGGCCGTTTCCTCCACGGTCAGGTCCGTGTAATCAGGGATGTGCCGGTACGGGCAGACCAGCAGGTGGCCGGGGTTGTAAGGGAATAGGTTCAGCACCACGTAGCTGGTCCGTCCGCGGTAGACGATCAGCGAATCGTCGTCCTCGCGTTCCGGCGCCACGCAGAACGGGCAGTCCTCCACGTTCTTGAACTGGTGCTGCCCGCCCTTGATGTACGCCATCCGGTGCGGAGTCCACAGGCGCTGGAACGCGTCCGGCACCCCGGCCAGGCCAAAGTCGTCGGTCACGCCGTCGTCCCCCGGGTACTCTGGGCCGGCCCCTGTGGTTTCCTGCATGCTTTGTTCTTCCCTGTCCGTTAGCTGGTCCGGTTGCGGACGGCGTCGACGATCCGCTGGACGGCCTCGGCCACCGGCACACCGTTGTCCTGGCTGCCGTCGCGGAAGCGGAAGGACACGGCGCCGGCTTCGGCGTCGTCGCCGCCGGCGATCAGCACGAACGGGACCTTGTCCTTGCTGGCGGTGCGGATCTTCTTCGGGAAGCGGTCCGAGGAAATGTCCACCTCGGCCCGGATGCCCGCGGCCTTGAGCTGGCCCACGACGTCGAACAGGTAGTCGTTGAATGCCTCGGCCACCGGAATGCCGACCACCTGCACGGGTGCCAGCCAGGCCGGGAAGGCACCGGCGTAGTGCTCGGTCAGCACACCCATGAACCGTTCCACGGAACCGAAGAGGGCGCGGTGGATCATCACCGGGCGCTGGCGGGTGCCGTCCGCGGCCTGGAACTCGAGTTCGAAGCGCTCGGGCAGGTTGAAGTCCAGCTGGATCGTGGACATCTGCCAGGTGCGGCCGAGGGCGTCCTTGGCCTGCACGGAGATCTTCGGGCCGTAGAACGCGGCGCCGCCCGGATCCGGGACCAGCTCCAGCCCGGAAGCCTCGGCCACTTCGGCCAGGGTGCGGGTGGCTTCGTCCCAGGTGGCGTCGTCGCCGACGAACTTGTCTTCGTTCTTGGTGGAGAGCTCGAGGTAGAAGTCGTCCAGACCGTAGTCCTTGAGCAGGCCCAGCACGAAGTTCAGCGTGGTGGTGAGCTCGTCCTTCATCTGCTCGCGGGTGCAGTAGATGTGGGCGTCGTCCTGGGTCATGCCGCGCACCCGGGTGAGGCCGTGCACGACGCCGGACTTCTCGTAGCGGTAGACGGAACCGAATTCGAACAGCCGCAGCGGCAGTTCCCGGTAGGACCGTCCGCGGGAACGGAAGATCAGGTTGTGCATGGGGCAGTTCATCGGCTTCAGGTAGTAGTCCTGGCCGGGCTTGCGCACGGTGCCGTCCTCGTTCAGTTCCGCGTCGATGTGCATCGGGGGGAACATGCCGTCGCGGTACCAGTCCAGGTGGCCGGAGACCTCGTAGAGGTGGCCCTTGGTGATGTGCGGCGTATAGACGAAGTCGTAGCCGGCATCGACGTGGCGCTGGCGGGAGTAGTCCTCCATGGCCTTGCGGATGATGCCGCCCTTAGGGTGGAACACCGGCAGGCCGGAGCCCAGCTCGTCCGGGAAGGAGAACAGGTCCAGTTCGGCGCCAAGTTTGCGGTGGTCGCGGCGTTCGGCCTCGGCAATGCGCTCCTGGTAGGCCTTCAGCGCGTCCTTGGTCGGCCAGGCGGTGCCGTAGATGCGCTGCAGCTGCTGGTTGTTCTGGTTGCCCAGCCAGTAGGCGGCCGAGGACCGGGTCAGCGCGAAGGCGTTGGAGATGAGCTTGGTGTTGGGCAGGTGCGGGCCGCGGCACAGGTCGCACCAGATGGTGTCCCCGCTCTTGCGGTCCACGTTGTCGTAGATCGTGATGTCGCCGGCGCCGACCTCGACGTTGACCCCTTCACCGGCGTCGGCCGCGTTGTTCTTTTTGCCCAGCAGTTCGAGCTTGTAGGGCTCGTTCTTCATGGCCTGGCGGGCCTCGTCCTCGGACACCACGCGGCGGATGAACTTCTGGTTCTGGTTGATGATCTTGAGCATCATCTTTTCCAGGGCCTTCAGGTCTTCCGGCGTGAACGGCTCCTCGACGTCGAAGTCGAAGTAAAAGCCGTCGGTGATATAGGGGCCGATGCCCAGCTTGGCGTCCGGGCGCAGCTGCTGCACGGCCTGGGCCATCACGTGGGCGGTGGAGTGGCGCAGCACGTCGAGGCCGTCCGGGGAATCGATGGTGACGGCCTCTACCGTGGCGTCCTCGGGCAGCGGCTGGTCCAGGTCCTTCAGCTCGCCGTTGACACGGGCCACAACGACGTCGCGGCGCTCGAAAAAGAGTTCCGCGCCGGTGGTCCCGGTAGCCACCTTGGTCTCTTCGCCATCGACGAGAAGGGTGATCTGCTGGGCATCTGACACGGGTGTCTCCTATTCAAAGTTTAAGGCTTCGTAGCTTGTGGCGTACGGGGACCACAGCCAGCCTCGTCCATGCTATCGGTTTCTGCAGAGGCCAACCAACGCGCCACTCAGCCGCCCAGCCCGGTGATGGCGAGGTTGCGGCTGATGCCCTCCAGCGGGCCGGGGGGCTCAGGTTCCCGGTATTCCGGGATCCCGGAGGCCGGGACCGGGAAGGGCAGGGTATCGGTGCGGCTCAGGTCCCAGGCCATGCTGGCGCTGATGCTGATCCCCCTGGGCCCCGTCCGCCGGGTGTTGCCCCGGATCAGCAGCAGCCGGGTCCCGAACAGCAGCGGACCGGCCAGCTCCTGGGCCTCATGGAAGAACACCGAGTCCACGCAGCCTGTGCCATCGTCGATACTGATAAAGACCACCCGGCGGCCTCCCCGCATCGGAGGGGTCTGGGTGGCGACGCGGACTCCGGCGACCAGCACTTCGGTGCCGTTGCGCAGGCCCAGCAGCTTGTCCGCGGTGGTGACCCCGAGCCGGTCCAGCAACGGCCGGTGGCTGGCCATCAGGTGGCCGCTGACATCCACGGCCATCAGGTCCAGCTCGGCCCGGACGGTGTCCACCAGGGTGGGGGCCGGGAGCACTGCCTTGAGGTTTTTCAGTTCGATGTCACCCAGCGGCAGCGAGAGCTGCCCTTCGATCACCTCGGGGCCTTTGCGCTGCGGCCGGCTTTGCAGGGTCTGCAGGTGCTGGACCAGGTCGGCGCGGTTGGCGGTCCCGCCGGAGGCCCGGTGCAGGGAGTCAAAGGCGCCCAGCTGGGCCAGCCGCTGGATGCTCGGTTTGCTCAGCCGGGACCTGGCCCGCAGGTCAGCGAGCGAGTCGTAGGGCTGTCCCGCCACGATCCGTTTCAGTTCGGTTCCGGAGAGCCCGTAAATGCCGTTCAGGCTCAGCCGGATGCCCAGCTTTCCGCGCTCCGGGCCGGTGTCCACGCGTTCCACCCGGTACTCGGCCCGGCTCCGGTTGATGTCCAGGGGCAGGATCGGGATCCCCAGCCGCCGGGCCTCGGACACCAGGAGCCGCTTGGGGTACATGCCCGGATCGTGTTCCCACAGCCCGGCGAGGAAGGCCTCCGGGTGGTGGGTCTTCAGCCAGGCCGACTGGTAGGTGGGCACGGCGAAGGCGGCGCCGTGGGCCTTGCAGAACCCGAAGCTGCCGAAGGCCTTGAGGGTCCCCCAGACCTTGTCCACCACTGCGGGGCTGTATCCCCTGGCCCGGGCCTCCTTCCGGAAGAACTCCTCCACCTTCCCTTCCAGCAGGTCGTTGCCGAGGGCGCGGCGGAATTCGTCGGCCCGCGCCAGCCCGCATCCGGTCATCACGTCGAACGTTTTCAGGATCTGCTCATGGAACACGGTGACGCCGTGCGTCTCCTGGAGGACGGGTTTGAGGTCGGGGTGCGGATAGACCTCGGGGGCGAAGCCGTGCCGGTGTTCCAGGAAGGGCCGGACCATATCCGATTTCATCGGCCCGGGCCGGAAGAGGGAGATGTCGATGATGAGGTCGTTGAACTCCCGGGGTGCAAGTTTGCCGATCAGCTCCCGCTGCCCGGGTGATTCGATCTGGAAGCAGCCCAGGGTGTGGGTGCTGCGGATCAGCTCATAGGTGGGCTCGTCGTCGAGCGGCACGGCGTTGAGGTCGATCCGGCCGTCCTCGGCGATGTAGTCCGGGCCGGTCCCGCCGGGTCCCACCGGGTGGGCCCCGGCGGCCATGACCTCGGCTTTGGAGGGATGCAGGCGGATCACTTCGCGGACGGCGAAGGCCATGGCGCTTTGCATTCGGACGCCGAGGACATCGAGTTTGAGCATGCCCATCGGGTCCATGTCGTGTTTGTCGAACTGGCTCATCGGCAGGCCCAGGCCGCTGGGCTGCACGGGGGTGCGGTCCAGCAGGGTGGCGTCGCCCAGGATCACCCCGCAGGGGTGCATGGAGATGTGGCGCGGCAGCCGGTCCAGCCGTTCGGTGAGGTCCACCAGCAGGTCCAGCTGCTGGTTTTCGCTGAAGTCCCGCTGCCCCACCCGTCCGGCGAATTCCTTCAGTTCGGGCTTCTCTTCGAGGGCTTCGCGGAAGTTCCGGGCCGAGAACCGCCACAACTGCTTGGCGATGTCCCCGATTTCGCCTTCCTCCATGCCCAGCGCCAGGCCGGCGTCGCGCACGGCACCGCGGGCGCGGTATCCGTTTTGCATGCTCATCAGCGTGACGCGCTCGGAGCCGAAGCGTTCGAAGATCTTCCGGTACACGTTGTGCCGTTCGGCGCTTTCGACGTCGATGTCGATGTCCGGCAACGTGGCGCGGTCCCGGGAGAGGAAGCGCTCGAAGATCAGGTCGTGCTGCAGCGGGTTCACCTGGCTGACGTCGATCAGGAAGTTGACCAGGCTGGAGGCCCCCGAACCGCGGGCCGCCGCCCGGACGCCCATGTCCAGGATCATCCGGGATACCTCGGCCACGGTGAGGAAGTACGCGGCGAAGCCCAGGCTGTCGATGATCCGCAGCTCGTGTTCCAGCCGCGAGCGCAGCTCCTCGGCGGGTTTGCCGGTGATCCCCGGGAACCTCCTGCTGATGCCCGCTTCGCAGCGCTGGGTGAGCTCCACGAGGGGGTCCCCGGCGATTCCGATCACCGAGGCTTCCGGGACCACGGGCTGCTTCCATCCCATGTCCGTCACGGGGTCCATCCGGCAACGGTCCGCGAGCGCCTCGGTCTGGGCCAGCAGGCTCTTGAGGTCTGCTGCGCCGTACCCGGCGGCGTGCATTATCTCCTTGCCCAGCTGCTGCATCTGCGCCGCGGATTTCAGCCAGGCCTGCCCGTTGGGCTGGAGCAGCGGCGCGGCCGAGAGTTCGGGCAGCGATTTGAGCGTGCGGGCGGAATCCAGCACGTCCGCGGTGGCCGCTCCGTCCTCGGCGACATACCGCACGGCGTTGCTCAGCACCGCGGGGACCCCGTGTTCTGCGGCGAGCTTGAGCATCCGCACCGCGTGGGCGGTGCTGAGCGGTTCGCCGGGCGGGCTGAGCTGGCTGACCACCTCGGCGGCGAGCGTGCCGGGCGGCATGGCATCGATCCAGCGTTTGAACAGGGTGCGGGGGCGCAGGTACCTTCTGCCCCCCATGGCACGTCCGACGTCGGAGTCCGGGCCGATCAGCACGGTGAGCACCGGCTTGAGGGTTTCCGGATGCAGGGTCCGGGAAGCCAGCTCGGCCCGGGTCACGGCGGCGGGCACCGCTCCCCCGGCTTTACCCGTGGTGCGGGCATGCGCATCGGAGATCAGCCGGCACAGCGCCCGGTACCCGGCGCCGTTGTTGTGACCGTGGGCCAGCACGACAACGCGTCCCCCGAGCTGGGTGCGGAGGTCGCCGTCGTCGTCGTCGTCGAAAACCGCAAGGTCAACGCCGACGATTGGGTCCAGTCCTGCCGCCATGCAGGCCTTCAGGTGCTTAATGGTCCCGTAGAGTCCGTCGCGGTCCGTGCAGGCGAGCGCCGTCGCCCCGTCCGCTGCTGAGGCGGCCGCCAGGTCATCCGGCCAGGAGACCCCGTAGTGGGCACTGAAGGCGGTGGAGACGTGGAGATGGGTGAAGCTCATGCTGATTCGGGTTTCCGGTGGGGAAGCAGGGCGTCATGGATCCGCAGCAGCCGCCAGCGTCCGCTGCCGGCATGCCGGGTGAGGTCAAGGGTGAGGGTTTCTGCGTCGGGGGCATCTGCCCGGCGCACCTGGACCCGCCAGATCTCATGGTCCACGAGTCCCGGTCCGCTTCCCAGGGGTGCGCGCTGTTCTTCCGCCCACCATTGGCGCCGCTCGTACCAGCGGTCCGGTTCGGCGCAGACGGTGTAGTGACGGCCCGCCCAGTCAAGGCTCAGGGGCTGGCCGGAGGGTGCGCAGACGACGTCCACTGACTCGCTGAACATGCCCATTGCGCCTCCCGGACCTCACCACCTGAAGTAAACGTTCGAATATATCTTCGAACAACTCCAGTCTACGACGGGGCCGGGGCAAAACCTAGATCGGGGGTGGACGGACGCAGACACAGGTAGCAGGATTGAGCCATGAGCTCCCATAACGCACTTCTCAAGCACGTAAGCATCGCCGCCGCGGACACGTCCCTGGTGGCGAAGTTCGATATAGACGGAAATATCCCCGGCCAGGGCGCCTATGTGGTCGGGCTCTTGGCCTCAACCCCGGATTATTCCCACCAGCGACGGATGGGAATCGAGTTCATGAACGGGGAGGCCGTGTCCTTCTACTGCTTCAGCCACGATGGCACGGAGGAGAACTTTGATCTCAAGGGCGTGGAGCACTCCGGCAACACCATCACCGGGCACTTTCCAATCAGCACCATCATGGGCCTGGCCAAGGGACACCTCATGACGGCGTTCAGCGACTGCGACGGCCGCGACTACCAGGCGAACGTGCCGGTCAAGGAAGCGCTCTAGGCCCCGGCCCTAGGAGCTGGCTTTGTAGACTCCCAGTTCGAGCGTGATGAACGCGTCGATCATCGCCCGGTAGGTCTTCTCGACGAGATCAACGTCGATATCCTTCTGCTCGGCCGTGGCGCGGACGTGTTCGATGACCCGCTCCACGCGACCGGGGGCCCGCACCTCGGCACTGTCCGCCTTCAAGGTTCCGGCGATCCGGATCAGGCGCTCGCGGCGGCCGATCAGCGACACGATCTGCTCATCCACCTCGTCAACGGCCACCCGCACGGCGGCGAGCTGGTCCCGGTCGGCCTTGGCAGCTTTTTCGTCTTGGTGATTTGTGGACATGTCCATGACAGTATCGAAAGATGCAGCCACGAGTCGATTTAATTTCGCTGGGAGTCCGAAGCGTTGACGCTTCCCGGAGTTTCTACGTGGATGGCCTGGGCTGGCCCGTCCACCGGGAAGTCCGCGGCGAAGTCCTGTTCATCCAGGCCAATCACGGCCTCCTCCTTACACTCTGGGACGCCGGGCAGATGCAGGCCGAAGCCGCCACCGATCCGCCTGCCGGCAGTCCGAGCATCACGCTGAGCCACAACCTGCGCAGCGCCGCGGAAGTCGACCGGGTGATGGCGGAAGCCAAGACGGCCGGAGCGGCCATCATCGCTGCACCGAAGACCCAGTCCTGGGGCGGCTACACCGGGTACTTCGCCGACCCTGACGGCTACCGCTGGGAGGTCGCCTTCAATCCCAGCTGGGCGGTCGACGGCGGCGGGAACGTGACGCTCTGAGAGCTCACCGGGATCCGGCCGTCGTGAAAGAGATCCTTGCCGATGACGGGCTGGCGACGTGGATCTCGGGCATCCGGTCACAACCGGCAGAGACTCCACCTTTGGACGTGGCGAAGCTGCGCGCCGCATGCGTGCGGCCGGCAGGGCCGAACCTGCCAATCGTGGTGGACGTTTCGGTGCCTGGCGACAGCCCGGTGGAAGCGCGTCTCTACCGCCCCAGCGCGCACCCGCTGCCTCTCATCCTCTACGTCCATGGCGGGGCCTTCATTTTTGGGGACCTCGATTCCCATGACCGGACGTGCCGCCGCCTGGCAGCGGAAGCCAACGCCGCCGTACTGTCGGCCCATTACCGGCGAGCGCCTGAGCATCCTGCGCCGGCGACAGCGCCGGCGGCCTGATCGCCCTGCTGGCGGCCCAGCGGCTGGTCGCGGAGGGCGTTGACCTCAGCGGGCTCCTGCTGGTCTGTCCCATTGCCGACCTCAGGCTGTCGCAGCCAAGCGTGCAGCAGAACGGGACAGGATGGGGACTCGATACAGAGGCCTTGGCGTGGTCGTTGCAGCAGTGGGTTCCCGACATGCGCGCTGAACAACTCGAGATGTGGAGCCCGCTGCATGCCAGGTTCAGCGGCCTGCCAACCACTCTCATAGCAACGGCGGAACACGATCCGCTTCGTGATGAGGGTGAGGCCTTGGCCCAAAGGCTGATAACTGCCGGGACCAAGGTCCACCACGTTAGTCATCCGGGACTGGTCCACGGCTTCCTCAGCCTCGATACCGTGTCGCCAGCAGCGTTCAAAGCCGGGAACTATCTCCTGCGGCAGTTTGGATCCGTCATTCGCGACGGGCAGTAGAGACCCCCGCCGCAGCGAATTATTACCGGCGAACTGCTTTCCCCATCGTGCCTGGGCGTCTTCGTGGCTGGCCCTTCATTCATGCGGCTCATCCATGCGGCGGAACTTCTTCATCCTCCGGGTTGAACTCATTCGAAATGGCCCGAAAAGCTATGTGAGCCCGCCTATGGTGAAGGCATGTTCAAGACCACCACGTTTCTGCGGCTCCTCGCGGCACCGGCAACGGCCATGCTGCTCCTGGGGACACTCTTTGTCCTGGAGCAGCGCCATTTCGACCAGAACAGCGCTCTGCTGCTGGTGCTCCTCACGGGCATCGCCGTGGCCGAGATCCTGCCTGCGGCCGCCCTCGGGCTTGTTTTCCTCGCCTTGGTCCTGCAGAGCGTCAAGGTCTTCCCCCTGGTCCTGCTCTCGGGCGCGCTGAGCTACGCTGCTGTTCCCGTGGTCATCTTTTTCGCCGTGGTCGGCTGGAAGGCCCGGAACCGGTGGGTTCCTCCCGTTGCTGCTGTCGTAATTGCCGGCGTCACCGCCGTCAACTGGTTCACGGACCAGACCTGGATCAATTTCCTTTTCGGCAACCAGCTCTATGGCCGGGGAATATTGCGGTCCCTCACCTACGCTTTTCTGATCTTCGGGGCGTTCGCCGCCCTGAACCTCGCCGCCTGGGCCGTCGCCCTGGCGGTAAACAACGTCTCGCGGAGCCGGCGGGCGCAGCTCGCGGCGGAAGCCCGGCTCCGGGAAACGGCGACCGAACTTGCTGTGGAACAGGAACGCAACAGAATTGCCAGGGAGCTGCATGATGTCCTGGCCCATTCATTGACGGTCATCGTCGCGCAGGCCGACGGAATACGCTTCATCCACCGCGCAGAACCGGAATCCGTCGAGGAAGCGTCCAGGGTCATCGCCGAGTCGGCGCGAACCGCGCTGGTCGAAACGCGCCGGCTGATCGAGGGATTTTCCACTGAGATTACCGACCAGCCGGCCCAAAGAGTCGAGGACTTGGTGATTCTTGCCGAACGACTGGGCTCCAGCGGTATGCCCGTAGTGGTGGAAACGGCGGGACAGCCCTGGGACCTGACCCCGATGCAGCACCTGACGGTTTACCGGCTGGCGCAGGAGAGCCTGACAAATGCCTTCAAGCACGGAAACCGGAGCCAGGGCGCGCACCTGCGGCTGATGTGGACAGCAACGTCCCTGGAGCTCCGTGTCAGCTCGTCGCTCACCAGCCCGGCAGCGACGCCGACGACGGCCCCGTCGGGCCGTGGAATAGCAGGAATGAAAGCCCGCGCCGCCGCCGCGGGCGGCTGGGTCGAAACGATCCAGGGCGAAGGAAACTTCGAAGTGCTGGCGTTCCTCCCCTCGGCAGGTCCATACCATCCTGCAGCAGCAGCAGGACCGAAAGAACCCGGCCTCCGCGTCCTGGAAGGAGCGAAGGCATGACCGCCGCACCCATCCGGATTGCCCTGGCCGACGACCAGCCCCTGTTTAGTGCCGGACTCAAGATGATCCTGCGCAGTCAGCCGGATATGGATCTGGTCGGCGAAGCAGTCAACGGCGGGGATGCCGTCGACCTTGTCCGGGAGACACGACCCGATGTGCTCCTGATGGACATTCGGATGCCCGTCATGGATGGGATCACAGCCACGAGGACCATCCTGGAATCGCCCGGCGGGGCCGCCACCAAGGTCATTGTGCTGACCACCATCCAGCATGACGAAGCCGTCGTCCGGGCCATCCAGGTAGGCGCCGCGGGCTTCCTGACCAAGGACACCACTCCCGACTTCCTGCTGGCAGCCATCCGAACCGTGCACTCGGGACACTCGGTCATCGCCCCTGCCATCACCAATGAACTGCTGCGCGACTACACCACTCCGTCGACAGGGAACGACGCCGTGCTGGCAGACCTGTCGGGTCGGGAACGCGACGTTTTTCTGCTGGCCGCCAAAGGACTGGGAAACGCCGAGATCGCAGCCTCCCTGGTTCTGAGCGAGGCGACCGTGAAGTCCCACGTGGGCAGCATCCTGGCGAAACTCAAGCTGAAGAACCGGATCCAGCTCGTCGCTTTCGCCTACGAAAACAACGTACTCAACTAGCCCCAACAACACCGTTCACCCATCGAGGCCTTCGCACAGGGAAGGTCGGCCACCGCATTGGCCAAATCAAGCCAGGGAGCCACCATGAAGAAGAAGTACCTGGGCGCTGCCGTCCTGGTCCTCGGCACCGGAGCCGCCCTCGCCGCGGCCGCCATTCCAGCCGCGCCGAGCACCGCGTCCCCGGAGCCCATCTCGGGGATCATCCGCGAGGCGGAGTCCTACGCCACAGCCGATCCGATCGCCGAAAAGGGAATGCAGGAAGCCGTCCGGCTCTGCATGGCCAAGGCCGGCTTCGACTACACGCCGCCCAATCCGGACTTGACCCTGGACCTCAACGGAGCCATCGGATTCAAACGGCTCACGGTCGACGCCGCCAGAACCAGCGGCTACGCCAGCGCAGGGCCGCAGGGACCCCGCGAGCCGGCTCCCGAGTCCGCAGAGGAGGAACTCTTCGCCGATCCGGCGTTCACCAGGGCCCTCACCGGACCCGGAGACACCGCTTCAATGACCACGGTGGAAGGCATGGGGACCTCCTCCGGCGGGTGCCGCGGCGAAGCCATGACGAGGATTTACGGGAGCGCTGAAAACTACATGCTCGCCACCGGCGTCGCCTACAACTCGTTCTTCCCCGCGAGCCTGTCCGCCTCCGGCGACCCCGGTATAGCCAAAGCCGTCAAAGCCTGGGCCTCCTGCATGGAAGAGACCCCGTATTCCTCCTACGCAAACCCGCAGCAGGCAGCCGATGCAGGAAGGGCTGCGGGCGGACAGGAGGAGTTCAAAATCGCCGTCACCGACGCGGTCTGCCGGGACAAGACCACATTTCACGCCGCCGTCGACAACGTCCTGGACAAATACCTGACAACCCGCGCGCAGGAGCTCGCCCCGCAGATAGCCAAAGTCAAAGAGCTTCGCCGAACCGCAGCAACCAACGCGGCCGCACTGGACAGCGCTGCAGCGAAGTAGCGGGCCCTCCGCCCTGACACGGGCCATGCCCTCGTGGAAGCAAACAGACACCGTTGTGACCCAGGGCACAACGGCCCTATTGGGGTCCTCGTACCCGCCACTATCGTGACTTGGAGCACACGGCGGCACGCTAATCGAGCCGGTGTGCGTGAGCTACGAACTCAGGGTCGTCACTGACCTATGACCTGCAGGCCGCCCATGCGGCCTGCAGTCACGGATGGACGATTGTGTCTTCCAGCCGGTAGTCCAGGAATTGCCCGAAGAACTTATCCTGCGCCACCGGTCCGCCCCGTACTCCGCAGTGGCCAAAAGCCAGTCGATCTGTTCCGAATCGTTTCGGCATACGTGCCGACCGGTTCGTAGCCCAGTTCGAGCGAGGCCGAGGTACTCAGGACGATCGGCGGCCGGAAGTCCCACGGATGCCCACCCAGGCCCTCGGGGGCGGTGCCGTCGAGCAACACTTCATCCCAGTGATGGCCAAGATGCCGCGCGACCGTTCGTGCGATCTGACGGGCGTTCGGCGCATCGGGATCGGCACTGTTGAGGATGCGCACCCCCGGCAGGCCGGAAACGCGTTCCACAAGGGCGGCAGTGTTGACCGCTGCCGTGGTGTGATCGCCGCCGTCGCCGCCATGCGCCAGGAACACCGCCGGGGCGCTGGTCGAGCACCCGCTTCACGAACATCCACTCCCGGGGACGCGCGGCGCCCTCCCCATGGACCTTGGATGCCCGGATCGCGGTGACCGGATGGCCGCTGTCCAGCAGGGCGTTCTCGGCAGCTACTTTGTTGGCACCGTAGCCCTCGCGGGAGTCGTAGTCTCCCCCGCCGGGCGCCATGGTCGGATTGCCTTCACTGATGGGGGCATCGAAGCGGGGTGCGACGTCGGAGTTGACGTGGTTGCCAACGGCATCAACGTAGACGGCTTTGCTGGAGAGCATCGCGCCGGAGGTCACGTCCCCCAGATGGGGAATGAGCAGCATGGCATCGTCCGCCGTGAAACATACCCCGTCCACCAGGAGGTCTGCCCCGCTTCCCACCACCTTTGCCAGGGCTGCCTGCTCCCGGCGTTCTGACGGGACGAACCGCGCTCCGGCGTCCTTGAGGTCCCGTGGCATCCTTCGTCCATCGCGGCCGGTGACGTCCACCGCCCACCCGGCCCGAATGAGCCGCCACGCGATGGCGCGGCCGAGGACTCCGGTGCCGCCAAGGATTACCGCCCGTTTTATCCGTTCACTTTAGGTGCGCCGCCGGGTCTCGGTGCGCCGCCGCGCGCGAGAACAGGAGTCCCGCTAAAACAGGCTTCCCACCGGCTGGATAAGTTCCGGGGAGTCATTCTTGACGTTCCCCACAGCCTTGCCGACGGCGTCGATCGTCCAGTCCTCCGCCACGTCGTGCGCCCCGGCGCGGACCAGGCCCACCAGTCCGGCGGCGTCTTCGGCGTGCGGGTCCAGCCACGCCTGCATCGTGCTCCGGTCCATCGGCAGCGGAACCCGGTCGTGCAGGGCCGTGAGTTCGGCCAGCATGCCCCCGCCGTAGCCTTCCGGCGGCGAGTCGGTGGTCATAATCGACGTCGAGAGCAGCCAGCGCTCCGGGTCGTCCTCGGCCTTGGAGGGGTCCTTCCACCATTCATAGAGTCCGGCGAAGACAATCGGGCGGCCGTCCTTCGGGTGCACATAGTAGGGCTGCTTGCCGCGGCCCTCGCCCTTCCATTCGTAATAGCCGTCCGCGGGGACGGCACAGCGCCGGGCGCGGGTGGCTTTCCGGAACGCCGGCTTCTCCAGCACACTCTCGCTGCGGGCGTTGATCATCTTCGACCCGATCCCCGGGTCCTTCGCCCAGGACGGCACCAGGCCCCAGCGCGCCAGATGAAGCTGCCGCACCGGTTCCCCGTCGACCAGGCGTTCCAGCAAGATCGGCACATCCGCCGTCGGGGCCACGTTCCACGACGGTGGAATCGCGATCTCCTCTTCAAGTCCGGCGTCGAACTCGGCCAGCAGGTCTCCGACAGCCCGGGCCATCACGTAACGTCCACACATGGCACCAGCATGCCACCGCGCCACACTGCGCGGGAATAGCGGCCTCCGGGTTACGGTTATTGGGAGTGACGTACGACTTTTGTCGGCAACGAGCGCTGCCACGCAGCGCCGCCAACCAGCTTTGAGGAGAACTTCGTGGACTTCACCCCCGAATCCGGCACCATCACCATGTTTTCGACCACCTGGTGCGGCTACTGCAACCGCCTGAAGAAGCAGCTGGACGCCCAGGGCATCGGGTACACCGAGATCAACATCGAAGAAGTTGACGGCACCGCAGATCTCGTGGAGAAGCTCAACGGAGGCAACCGCACCGTTCCCACTGTGCTGTTCCCGGACGGCACCGCAGCCACCAACCCCTCCGCGGCCGAAGTCAAGAGCCGCCTCGCGGCCTAAGGCCGTTCCTTTCACCGATATGAACCGATGACGACGACGGCGCGGCCTCCCCGGGGGCCGCGCCGCACCGCGTTCTGCGGCAGAATTTGTGGCGACAGAGTCTTGAGACAACGAGTTTCGCGGCAAGAACCGCGACATCAGCAGAGGAGCTAATTCCATGGTCCATAAAGTCAAAGGCGCAGTAGTCCGCTCCAAGGGAGCACCCGTCACCCTGGAGACCATCCGGGTCCCGGATCCCGGACCGGGCGAGGCCCTGGTGGACATCCTCACCTGCGGCGTCTGCCACACCGACCTGCACTACAAGCAGGGCGCCATCAACGACGACTTCCCGTTCCTGCTCGGACACGAGGCGACCGGCGTCGTGTCCGCCGTGGGTCCGGACGTTACGCAGGTGGCCCCCGGCGACCGTGTGGTGCTGAACTGGCGCGCCGTCTGCGGCGAATGCCGCGCCTGCGCCAAGGGCCAGCCGCAGTACTGCTTCAACACCCACAACGCCACCCAGAAGATGACCCTCGAGGACGGCACCGAACTCTCGCCGGCACTCGGCATCGGCGCCTTCGCCGAGAAGACCCTCGTCGCCGCCGGCCAGTGCACCAAGGTTGATCCCGTCGCCGACCCGGCCGCGATCGGCCTGCTGGGCTGCGGCGTGATGGCCGGCATCGGCGCGGCCATCAATACCGGAAACGTCAACCGCGGCGATTCCGTCGCCGTGATCGGCTGCGGCGGAGTGGGCGTGGCTGCCGTTGCCGGCGCCGCGCTCGCCGGCGCCACCACCATCATCGCCGTCGACATTGACCCGAAGAAGCTTGAACGCGCCAGGGACCTCGGCGCCACCCACACGGTGGACTCCTCCGCGGTGGATCCGGTCGAGGCAATCCGCGAACTGACCGGCGGCTTCGGCGCCGACGTCGTGATCGACGCCGTCGGACGTCCCGAGACGTACAAGCAGGCGTTCTACGCCCGCGACCTCGCCGGCACCGTGGTCCTGGTCGGTGTTCCCAGCCCCGAGATGACCCTGGAACTGCCGCTGCTGGACGTGTTCGGCCGCGGCGGCTCGCTCAAGTCCTCGTGGTACGGCGACTGCCTGCCCTCGCGCGACTTCCCCATGCTGATCGACCTCTACCGACAGGGCAAACTGGACCTGGACGCCTTCGTCACCGAGCGGATCACGATCGACCAGATCGAGGAAGCCTTCGACAAGATGCACACCGGCTCGGTGCTGCGTTCCGTGGTCGAACTGTGAGCGGCAGCTCCGGGGACGGGCTCCGGATCGACCGGCTGGTCACCTCCGGCACGTTCTCGCTCGACGGCGGCACCTGGGACGTTGACAACAACGTCTGGATCGTCGGCAACGACGCTGAATGCGTCGTCATCGACCCGGCCCACGACGCCGCCCGGGTCGAGGCCGCCGTCGCCGGCCGGAAGGTCACCGCGATCCTGCTGACGCACGGCCACGATGACCACATCGCCGCCGTCGGCGAGTTCCGCGGGCGGGTCAACGCCCCGGTGTACCTGAACCGCGAGGACTGGATGCTCTGGGAGCGGGTGTTCCCGGGCA
This sequence comes from Pseudarthrobacter sp. HLT1-3, assembly GCF_059383535.1. Lineage (NCBI taxonomy): Bacteria > Bacillati > Actinomycetota > Actinomycetes > Micrococcales > Micrococcaceae > Pseudarthrobacter > Pseudarthrobacter sp. HLT1-3. The sequence goes on from NZ_JBWZCJ010000030.1 coordinate 27,434, forward strand.
CCGAACCGGACCACGCGATCGTGGACGGGGACACCTTCGAGGTCGCCGGCGCACAGCTCGTGGCGCTGCACACCCCGGGTCATTCCCCCGGCTCCATGTGCTTCTCGCTGCCCAGCGAGGGCACCGTGTTCAGCGGCGACACCCTGTTCCAGGGCGGTCCGGGCGCCACCGGACGGTCCTACAGCGACTTCCCCACCATCATCGAATCCATCAAGGCCCGGCTGCTGACGCTCCCGGCGGACACCGTGGTGCGGACCGGTCACGGCGACCCGACGACCGTCGGCGCCGAGGCGCCGCAGCTGGCGGAATGGCTCGCCCGGGGCCACTAGCCACGCCCAAGTAGCTTGCAGCAGGGGCCGTTCTGAGCGCGCAGAACGGCCCCTGCTGCGAGTCAGGTGGGCACGCGGTGCACGCCGTGTGCGGACTCACTCACCAAGTCGCCAGGGCACCAGGGCACCGGGGCACCAGGGCACCGGGGCACCGGGGCACCAGGGCACCGGGGCTCAGGGCTCAGTCCAGCAGGCTGCCAAAGTCGCCGTAGTCGAGGGTGGCGTAGCGGGCGTACGTGGCGATCACGGCGGCCTCGACGGCATCGACGTTGAGCTGCGGGACGAGGTCGTTGACGGCGCCCGCAGTGGCCGGGTCCCAGTCCAGGCCCAGCGCCGCGTAGCTGGCTTCCAGCACCGCACGGATCGGCGCCGAGTTCTCCACCACGATGACCGAACTGAACAGCCAGCCGCCGGCGACCACCCGCTGGGCGGTGCCGATGAGTTTGAGCTGGTGCTGCGGAAACTCCGGATCCCGGCCGTGGACGCTGAATTCCCCGGGGCAGTACTCACCGGGGATCTCCCCCACTGCGGCGTCGACGCCGGCGGTCCGCAACGCGTGGGCCAGCAGTTCGCCGAAGAAGGAGAACCGCCCCTTGGACCCGGCGATCGCATCGGCGTCCGGTTCCAGATGATCGATCACCAGGGTCCCCTCGTGGTACGCGGCGGCCCGTCCGCCGGCCTTGCGGACCAGCGGCTCGAAGCCCAGCTCGCGGCAGGCCTGGGCCGCGGCGTCAAAACCCGGCAGGTGCGTGTCCCGCTGGCCGAAGGCCACGGTGGGAGCCGGGCGGTAGAACCGGAGCAGGGGGCCGGCCCCGCCGGTTTTGACCTTCCGCAGCAGTTCGAGGGCGAGGTCCAGGTCCGCTGCCGCGCCGAGGGATTCCTCCTGCCGGAAAATCGTCAGCGTCCGGGGTGCGCCCGCGGCCTCCGGCATCTTGTTATGCTCCCTTATGGTCATCTTGCAGTTCCTCGTCGTAGCCGCCGCGTTCGCCGTCATCGACTCCGTCTGGCTCAAGTCGATGAGCAAGTTCTACCGGAGCCATCTGGGCCACCTCATGGCGGACAAACCCAATCTAGGGTACGCCGTCGCCTTCTACGTTTTGTACATCGCGGGGATCGTCTTTTTCGCACTCCAGCCAGCGCTCGACGGCGGCAGCTGGATCACCGCGCTCGGTTACGGCGCCGCGCTGGGAACCTTCGCCTATGCCACCTACGACCTCACCAACGCCTCAACCCTGAAGAACTGGCCGCTCGCCATCGTGGTGGCGGATATCGCCTGGGGCGCCGTGCTGACCGGCCTGGCCACCGTGGTCGGCTGGCTCGTTTTCCACTAGCGACGGCGCCGGCCCGGCTGGGCCCTAGATGAGTAATTCCTATTGGTTGGGACGGTGGGGACGCTTTTAAAGTGAGGCGGAGAGTGTTAAACCCGGTATGTGAACCCCGAACTCAACACTCTCC
>NZ_JBWZCJ010000031.1:0-29147 GCF_059383535.1 Pseudarthrobacter sp. HLT1-3
ACCGCTGCTGACAGCCGGCCATCAAGATGACAACGCGCTACCAGTCAGCAAGCAGGGCTTCTCGTGGATCACGTAAAACCACTACCGCCCCACGCTCCTAGAGACTAAGCAGTACCCAACCGGACCCCAGCGGACCGGTTCAGGTACCGAGGAATCGCCGGTACTTCGCGGCCTGCAGCTCAAAGGATCTTTGGGCGGCAGGCCGCAGTCCGTTAACGTCGTCGAAGGGCTCAGGCACGACGACGGCAGCGCCGCGGGCTGCCTCCCAGGTGCCGATCACCTGGCCGCCTACGACGATCGTTTTCCGGAAGACGCCATTGCCGCCCGGCACGATCCTGTTCGCATGCTCGGGCGGCAGTACGAGCGACCGGTCCTTGTAACCCAGCAGGAACTCATCGAACCCGGGCAGCGCCAGCACCAGACGCCCGGCGGGGACGCCGGTGTCGAGCAGGGCGGCCGTCTCCGGGGAAAGCCAGTAGCTGGTCCCCTCGAAGGTGATCTCCGCCAGCTGGTCTTTCACGGTGGCCAGGGCGGTGCGGACCTCCGTCAGGGGAATGCCGGACCACCAGGAAAAGTCACGCTCCGTGGCTGGCCCGTGGCTGCGCAGGTAGCGCAGCAGCCACTCGGCGATGCCCTCGTCACGGTCCAGGCTCCGCGACGCGGTGATCCAGTCGTCGAAGGCCACCACCAGTTGCTGGTTGCCGGCCAGCGGACCCTGCACCAGCAGGCCCCGCTGGCAGAGGGCCCCGAGCAGGTGGATACCGCGCTGCCCGGCCGTGGACTGGCCGGCCCGTTCGAAGGCCTGGAACAGCTCCGTCCGGCTGGCGGCCGCCCCGCCGGCGACGAGCTGCAGCGCGGTTCCGGCAGCGGCGTCGACGTCCGCGGCCGAGATCTCCAGCTCGCGGTGGCGCCCGGCCAGGCCGCGGATCAGCCGGTCGGCGGTGATCGCCAGCATCCACTTCAGGTCTTCGGGTGCCAGCAGGTGCAGGGTGCCGCGCATCGGCCAGGAGCGGACGATCTCGCCCCGGTCCAGGGCGCTGCGGATATCGCCGACGCGGGAGCCCGGAACCCGCTGGCCGACGGCCCAGAGCGCGGCGCCGAGGTCCTGCGCCTGCATTGCCGTCATCCAGCGCACGGCGGCCGCGGCGTCGGAAAATCCGGTCCCGGCCAGGCCCTGCGCGGCGAGCCGCAGCCGGCCCAGCACCGCCGGGCTCAGCCGGGCCCTCGCTGTCCCTGTCATGTCCCCAATGCTAGGACGCCGGAGGGTCCGTTCCCAGCCGCCGTCCAGCCGGACTCTTTACCCTTGATGGATGACCATGAGCGAGATGTGGCCGCTGCTGCGGCCCTTGAGCAGGAGGCTGGCCGTGCTGGGCTGGGCTTCCAGTGCCGTCGGCATGGCCGCGGGGCTCGCGATTGCGATTGCCAGCGGAACGCGGCTCTCCCCGATGATGAGCTCGTTGCAGCTCGTGGCCGTGGTGTCGATGGCGGTGGCGGTGGCGAGTTTTGTCACGGCCGCCGCGGTGCAGCCGCGCACCCCCGCACGGGACAACGGTGAACAACGTGACGGGCGGGAACCCGGGGACCTCCCGGACACCGTGCAGAGCCTGCTGTTCGGTTCGCTGGCCATGCTGGCCGGGGCGGCCGTGTTCGCCGTCGCGGGTCTTTGGCTCCGGAGCGGGCCCAGCAACCAGTCCGTGGCGTTTTGCGAGGTCTTCCTCCTCGGCGCCGCCGCGTCCGGCTTCACCTTCCTGCTGTTCAGCCGGGTCGTGCCGCACCGCCGCAGGGGCTGAAGACTCCTAGAGTTCGACGCCGATCAGCAGCGGTTCCGGGTGCAGTTCAATGCCGAAGCGTTCGACGACGCCGCGGCGCACCTCACGCGCGATCGCCAGCAGGTCCGCGGTGCTGGCGTTTCCCCTGTTGGTGATGGCCAGGGTGTGTTTGGTGGACAGCGCGGCCCGCCCGCCGGAAACGCTGTCCGGTTCCAGCCCGAAGCCTTTGCCGTAGCCGGCCTGGTCGATCAGCCAGGCAGCCGAGAGCTTGGTCAGACCGTCCGCACCGCCCGGGTAGCGCGGCGCGTCATCCGGCAGCCCCGCGGCCACGGCTGCCGGCACGATCGGGTTGGTGAAGAAGGACCCGGTGGAGTAGGTGTCCCGGTCCGCAGCGTCCCACATCATGCCCTTGGACGCCCGCAGCCGGAGCACCTCGCGCCGGACATCGCTGGCATACGCCCGCTTGCCGGCCTCGACGCCCAGCACGCGGGCGAGTTCGGCGTAGCGGATGGGGGCGCTCATCCGGCCGAGCGGCAGCTGGAATTCGACCGTGAGCACCACGTAGCGGGGCGAGCCGTTGACGGTGGTCTGCTTGAGGATCGAATCCCGGTAGCCGAATTTCAGTTCGGAACTGGCGAAGGTCCGCACGGCGTTGCGTTCCCGGTCCCAGGTCCGCACGGTGGCGATGGTCTGGGAGACGTCCGAGCCGTAGGCGCCGACGTTCTGGACCGGGGTGGCGCCGGTGGCGCCCGGGATGCCGGAGAGCGCCTCGATCCCGGACCAGGCGTGCCGCACCGCGTGCTCGACCAGGGCGTCCCAGTTGTGCCCGGCCTGGACCACCACGGCGACCCCGCCGCAGGAGTCCTCCGCGTTGACTTCGAACCCCTCGGAGGCAATTTTCACTACGGTGCCGGGGAACCCGTCGTCGGACACCAGCAGGTTGGAGCCCCCGCCGATGATCAGCAGGGGCTCACCGGCCGCGTCCGCCGAGCGGACGGCCTCGATGATCTCGGCTTCCGTGTGGGCTTCGATGAAGCGGCCGGCGGGGCCGCCGACGGCGGCCGTGGTCAGGGCGGAAAGCAGTGTCTGGGTCACCCCACCAGCCTAGCCGGGGATGGCGGGGCTCCGTTAAGCGGGGCCGCGGTGGCCAGCCGGGGATGGCCGGACTCCCCTGAGCGGTGGCCGCTAGCCGATTTTCCTGGCCACCGGCGAGAGCAGGAAGCTGACCACGAGCATCACCATCACGGCCAGCAGGGAGTGCAGAATGCCGACATGCTCTGCCAGCAGGCCCAGCAGCGGCGGGCCGCAGAGGAACGCCCCGTAGCCGATCGTGGAGACCACCGAGACGCGGGCGGCGGCCCTGGCCGGATCGTCGGCGGCGGCGGACATGCCCACCGGGAAACCCAGCGAGGCGCCCAGTCCCCAGACTGCGAGGGCCACGTAGGCCACCCACGGCACCGGCGCGAAAACGAACAGGCCCAGTCCCAGCACGGCGAGGGCGGCGCACCAGCGCATCACCGGGACGCGGCCGAATCGGTCCAGGACCACGGTGCCGGCGAAGCGCCCGATGGTCATGAACGTGACGAAGAGCCCGTACCCCGCGGCGCCCGCGGCGTCGGACTGGCCGTGGCCGTCGGCCAGCGCCAGGGCCACCCAGTCCCCCGCCGCGCCTTCGGCCAGGGCCAGCCCCAGCACGAGCACGCCCAGCAGCAGCGTCCGGCGGTCGCGCCAGGCCAGGGCGATCTGCCGCCTGGTGTCCAGCGGTTCATCGGGCCGTTCCGGAGCGGGCAGGATGACCGGAATGGGTCCGGTGGAAGGGTCGTCGAAGGTGTCGGGCCGGGCCGGTTTGAAGGCCGGGCCGCCGTCCACTGGGGTGATGTCAGCACGGAACCAGGCCGCGGCGGTGGCCACGGACGCGGCGACGAGGAGCCCCACCGCGGCAAAGTGCCAGAACACCGGCACGCCGGCGCCTGCGGCCCAGGCTCCGGCCGCCGCTCCTGCGACGGTGCCGAGGCTGAACGATCCATGCAGCCGGGGCATGATGTGCCGGCGGACGGCGCGTTCCACCGCGGCACCCTCGACGTTGGAGGCGGTGTTCCAGCTGGCGGTGCCGAGGCCGATCACGGCCAGCCCCGCCGCCGCGACGGGCGGACTGACCAGGACCGATGTGCCCAGGCCGGAGAGCACCAGCCCGGCGCCGACCAGGATGCTGCCGATCCGGATGGTTTGCTTCGAGCCGAACCGCAGCACAATCAACCCCGACGCCGAGACTGATATGAAGGAGCCCAGGGTCATGCAGAGCAGCAGCAGCCCGACATTCCCCGGCGTCAGGTCCAGCCCGTCGCGGATGGCCGGCAGCCGTGACACCCAGGTGGCGAACGCGATGCCGCTGACTGCGTAGGCGGTCACGACGGCGTTACGCCAGTGCGTGACCTCCGCCGTCTGGCCGGTGCGCAGGTTCACAGCATCGCCATGCGGTTTAGCCCAGCCTGACGACGGCCTGCGCCTTGACCAGCACCTTCTGGCCGGCGCTGGTGACGGTGAGGTCCACGCGGGCGGTGCCCTTGTCGGCGTCGAGCGCTCCGATGGCGCCGCGGATCTCGATTACCGCGCCGGCCTCGGCCGTCCCCGTGGTGTCGGACACCGGGACCGGTTTTGTGAAGCGGGTCTGGAAGTCGACGACGGCGGCGGGGTCGCCGGACCAGTCGGTCACCAGCTGCACAGCGGCGCCCATGGTGAACATGCCGTGCGCGATCACGCCGGGCAGGCCCACGCTGGTGGCGAAGGCCTCGTTCCAGTGGATCGGGTTGAAGTCGCCGGAGGCTCCGGCATATTTGACGAGGTCAGAGCGGGTGACGGTGATGCTGCGGCTGCCGATGTCCTGGCCGACGGCGAGTTCCGAAAATGTGGGTGTCATGGTTACTGTCCCTCTCCGCGGACCAGAATGGACGAGGTGGCGGTGGCGACGGCCTCGCGCGCATCGTTGCCGGCCGCGCCGGTGACCGCGCCGGCGTCGCGGTCGGAGGCTGCACCGGTGGCCGCGCCGGCGTCGGCGTTCGCGCCGGCGGTCAGAGCGAAGATTTCCGAGCGGGTGGTGATCATCGCGCCCCCGCCCATGGCACGGACGCCGTCGACGTGCAGTTCGGCCACGAGCCGGTCGCCCGCGACGATGGGCCGGTGGTGAATGAAGCGCTGGTCCGCGTGGACCACCCGGGAGAAGTCAATGCCGGAGTCCGGGTCCTCGATCAGCTGGGCGTCGGCCCGTTGCGCCACGATGATGGCGAAGGTCGGGGGCGCCACGAGGTCGCTGTGGCCCAGCGCACGGGCGGCGTCCACCTCAAAGTGGGCCGGGTGGGTGGCCTTGACGGCGCGGGCGAACTCGCGGATTTTCTCGCGGCCGACGTCGTACACCTCTTGGGCAGGGTAACTGCGCCCCTGCAGATCCGGATTAATAGTCATGGTTCCAGCCTAGCGTCAGGCCTCCGGCCGCCGTTGCCGATGACAGCGGGTGACCAGAATGACGGAACGCGGTATGATGAAAACATCATTTCATCAATCCATGTCCCGTTGCGGCGTCCGCCGGGCCAGAAAGCGCAGGCAGCGATGATTTCGGCAGCGCAAACCCCCTTGTACGAGATCAAGGCGAACCTGTTCAAGGCCCTCGCCCACCCGGCGCGGATCCGCGTGCTCGAATTGCTGTCCGCGGCGCCGGACAACTCGGCGCCCGTCAGTTACCTGCTGGCCGAGACGGGCCTCGAAGCATCGCACCTGTCCCAGCACCTCGCCACGCTGCGCCGGCATGGGGTGGTGGTCTCCTCCCGTTCCGCCAACGCCGTGACCTACCGGCTGGCCCATCCGAAGATCGCTGAACTGCTGGCCATCGCCCGGACCTTCCTCCTCGACAGCCTGGCCGATTCCAACGAGCAGCTCAAACTCGCGCACGATCTACCCAGCGATCATCTGCAGGGCTCCAATTCATGAGCGTCGCCCGGGCGCATCTCAGCCGGTTCCTGCCGTCCCGCCGGGACTATGACGGGCTCCGCTCCTCCTGGAAAACGGATCTGCTCGCCGGCATCACCGTGGGGATCGTGGCCCTGCCGCTGGCACTGGCCTTCGGCGTGAGTTCCGGCGTCGGCGCCGAAGCGGGACTCATCACCGCCGTCGTGGCCGGACTGGTCGCCGCGGTTCTGGGCGGCTCGCACGTGCAGGTCTCCGGTCCCACCGGCGCGATGGTGGTGGTGCTGGCCCCGGTTGTCGCCGCCCACGGCGCCGGCAGCATCGCCCTGGTGTCCCTGATGGCCGGGCTGCTGGTGGTCCTCCTGGGCATCAGCGGGCTCGGCCGGGCCGTGGCCTTCATCCCGTGGCCGGTGGTGGAGGGGTTCACCCTCGGCATCGCCGCGATCATCTTCCTCCAGCAGGTCCCGATGGCCACCGGCACCGAGGGCATACCCGGCCACAACACCCTGCTCGCCGCCGTCGAGAGCGCCTCCCAGGCCACCTCGCCCGCCGTGCTTCAGACGCTCGGCGTCGTGGTGGGGGTGGCGGCTGTGATGCTTCTGCTGCCGAGGCTGAACAAGTCCCTGCCCGCGAGCCTGATCGCGGTCCTGCTGGCCACCGTGGCCGCCGAGCTGCTTCGACTGGAAATTCCCCGGATCGGCGAGCTGCCGCATTCGCTGTCAGCACCGTCCCTGCCGTCGCTGGATCCGGCAACGCTGGGCGGGCTGCTGATGCCGGCGGTGTCCATCGCGGCGCTGGCGGCGATCGAATCGCTGCTCTCCGCCCGGGTGGCGGCCGGCATGGTGGGCCCGGACGGAAGGCCCTCCGGGGCCTACAGCCCGGACCGGGAGCTCACCGGGCAGGGTCTCGCCTCCGTCGCTGCCGGGCTGTTCGGCGGCATGCCGGCCACCGGTGCCATCGCCCGGACCGCCGTCAACGTCCGCTCCGGAGCCAAGACCCGGCTCTCCGCGATCGTTCACGCGCTGGTGCTGCTGGCCATCATTTACCTGGCCGCGGGGCTGGTCGGCAGGATCCCGCTCGCGGTCCTCGCCGGGATCCTGATGGTCACGGCCACCCGCATGGTGTCACGGCGAACGGTGCAGGCCATCATGCACTCCACCCGGGCCGATGCCTTTGTCTTCATCCTGACGGCCCTGATCACCGTGGCGTTCGACCTGATCGTGGCCATCGAGATCGGGCTTGTCGCCGCGGCCCTCTTCACGTTGCGGAAGTTCGCCTCGCTCAGCGGGGTGAACCGCGAGGAGGTTCCGGGACCGCGCGTGGAAGGGGACGAGCACATCGCCATCTTCCGGCTCGACGGGGCCATGTTCTTTGGCGCAGCGGAGCGCGTTCTGCAGGAAATCAGCCAGGTCAAGGACATCCAGGTGGCCATCATCCGGCTGTCCCAGGTGCGGATGCTCGACGCGACCGGGGCCCACACGCTGGTCGAGGTCATCGCGGCGCTGGAGCTGCGCGGCGTCACGGTCCTGCTGAAGGGTGTCCAGCCGCAACACCTCGAGCTGGTGACCAACGTCGGGGTGATCCGTTCGCTGCGGCATCACAAGCACCTGTTCACGTCGCTGCCCGAGGCCGTGGAACACGCCCGCAGCCACGTGCTGCGGAACGCCGCGGCCAAGGTAACTTCGGGCTAACGCAGGTCCGGGCCAAACGTGTCTTCCGGGCCGAACGTGCCTTCCGGGCCGAACGTGTCTTCCGGGCCAAACGTGCCTTCCGGGCCGAACGTGCCTTCCGGGCCGAACGTGTCTTCGCACTAACATTTTTCGGGGGCTAACGCCGGAGGTTCTTCCGGATCGTCTGCCCGCGGACCACGATCCCGGCAATGTGCAGGACGAGGCCAAGGCCGATCACCGCGAGGGATGCGACCGCAAGGCCCTGGTTACCGGTGGTGTTCCCCACCAGGTTCAGGCCAATGCCGACGGCGAGCAGCCCCATTGCGCTGAAAACCAGCACCTTGTAGGTGGTTGAGGCGGAGTCCCAGAATTCTTTCAGCACCGTGCCATTCTACTGGGGACCACCGGCAACGCCGCGACACTCAAAATGCCTGGCGACACACAAAATGCCGGACGACGCGCGAATACGGGCGCGTCCGGTATTTTGCGCGTCGCGGGGAAATTTCAGCGTCAGAACAGTGGCTCCTGCACGGCCGGAACCTCGGTTCCGTGGTCGCCGAGTTCGATCGTCCGCGCCTTCAGCTGGGCAAGGTTGACGATGAACTCGAGGTCGGTGCCGTCGAGCCGCGCCAGCGCGACGGTGCCACTCAGTGAGTCGATCCGGAACCCGTGGGCACCGGTGCTGAGCTCAGTGGGGTAGGCGTGACGGACAGCCGGCGCGCAGGCCGCCTCCGCCAACCCCGGCCGCAGCCATTTTTCGTCCACGACCTCGAAGCCGGCGTCCCCGATTCCGGCCAACAACTCGCGGACGTGGCCGGCCAGCCGGCTGTTCAGGGCCTCCAGTTCGGCGGCGGGCGCAGGCCCGGTCAAGGCCGCGGCCTTCGCCGCCGAGCGGACCTGCTGCGGAACACCGGCGTCGCGGGTTATCAGGTCCTCGAGGATCCTGACCACGCGGCCGTCCACGGCCCGGGCGACGTATCGTGCGACGACGGCGCCCTGCTCGGCGAGCCTCTTCCATTTCCGCAGGTTCGCGGCGGTGCCCACCTTGTTCGCACCGTTGGCGAACGTCGCGATGTACAGCCAATGCGGCTGCATCAGGTAGGCACGCAGCCCCGGCGGCACACGCCCGCCCCGGTGGAAGTCGTGGATGAGCCTCGAATCGTCCACCGCAAAGCACCGCTCGCACTGGCTGCCCTTGACGGCCTGGGCGCGTGCCGGGCAGAGGACGTGGTCCCGGTCAGCGGGGCCGTGCACCTTGTGGTGTCCGAGGCAGCCTTTCCCGTCGGCGGCCAGGCGGAAGCCCAGCCGGATGCCGGCGCCGAGCGGCAGGTCGGTGAAGCCGCCGCCAGGGTCCTGCAGGCGCATCGCCGGCAGCCCCCGGGCCGGGTCCGGTGATCCGGCCGGCTCGGCATCCCAAAAGACCCCGTGGACCAGATAGCGGGTATCGGTCACGGGGTCTCCTTTGGTTCGGGTGCGGCTAGAGGGCCGGCTGCACCCCAAAGGCTACCGCGAGCTTCATGATCTTCTCGGCGCGGCCCAGGCGCGGAAGGTCGGAGCCGTCGCGGATCACGCGGCCGCTGGCCTCGAAGTCGGCCATAAAGTCCGTGGCCCAGGCGACGTCGGACGGCGTCGGGCTGATGACCTCGTTGATGACCGGGGTCTGGTCGATGGCAAGGCAGAGCTTGCCGGTCATGCCCATCATCACGGTGATGCCGGTCTGCTCGCGGAGGATCGGGTGGTTGGTGCCGACCGTGGGGCCGTCGATGGGGCCCGGCAGGTTCCCGACGCGGCTGGCCACAACGAGCTTGGCGCGCGGGTAGGCCATGGCCTCGGCGGTGGCGGCCATGCCCGTGTCGCGGCGGAAGTCGCCCGAACCGAAGGCCAGCCGGAACGCTCCCTGGGCCTTGGCGATGTTGTTGGCTTCCTCGATGCCCACGGCAGACTCGACGAGCGGAATGACCGGAGTCTTGCCGTCCATCCGGTGGAAGCTTTCGGTGACCTGGTCCGCGGACTCGGTTTTGGCCAGCATCACGCCCAGCAGGCCCGGGGTTCCGCGGAGCCCGGCCAGGTCGTCAGCCCAGAACGGGCTCGTGGCGTCGTTGATCCGGACCCAGGCGCTGCCGCCGGCGGTCAGCCAGTCCACAACGTTCCCGCGGGCCGCCTCCTTCTGCGAGGGGTCCACCGCGTCCTCGATGTCCAGGATGATGGCGTCTGCGCGGGACCCGGCCGACGGTTCGAAGAGCTCAGGCTTCATTGCGTTGACCAGCAACCAGGAGCGGGCGATTTCGGCGGGGATGTTGCGCTGGGGCCGGACGGTCCCGGCGGTGGTGGTGGAAGTCATGTATCTACGCTAGCCGCCCGGGGGTGTTTCCCGCTAAGCGATCCGGCCCTCTGGGGCGACCAATACGACCAAAATCACGTCCCAACCCCATCAGACCTGCAGCAGGGGCCGTTCTGTAGCTTCAGAACGACTGTGGAGTCTCAGAACGGCCCCTGCCGCGAGCCGGATGGGCGGGCATGACGGCGGGCTACGGGATGTTGCTACCGCGCGCCGTGACCCAGAGCCAGTACCACTCCGCCCGGGTCAGCGATTTGGCGACCTCGGCCGCGTCCGCGCAGGCCCGGATGCGGTCCGGGTTGGCGGTGCCGATCACGGGGGCGATTCCGGCCGGGTGCTTCATCAGCCAGCCCAGCAGGACCGATTCCCCGGTCGTCTTCTTCTCGGCGGCCAGCTGCGCCACCAGCGCGGCGGTCGCCTCCTCCGCGGCCGACGGCGCCGGGGCCGGAGCCCCGGTATAGAGGCCGCGCGCGAGGGATCCGTACGCCTGGAGGGTGATTCCGTGCCGGGCACAGTACTCGACGGTGCCGTGCGGGAAGCTGTAGTCGGTCCCGTCGGCATGGTTGACGAGCACCGTGCTCTCCAGCCAGGCGCGTTTGAACAGGCTCATCTCCAGCTGGTTGGCCACCACCGGCGTCTCGAGCCGGTCTTGCAGCACCTCGATCTGCGCACCGGACATGTTGGACACGCCCAGCGCCCGGACCTTGCCTTCGTCCATCAGCTGCCCGACGGCGGCAGCCACCTCCGCCGGGTCCATCAGCGGATCGGGACGGTGGAGCATCAGGACGTCCACGTAGTCCGTGCGGAGCCGGGCCAGGCTCTCGTTGACCCGGGCCAGGATGGCCTCCCGGCTCAGATCGTAATAGGTCTCCAGGCCCTGTTCGTTCAGCCGGATGCCGCACTTGGTCTGCAGCCGGATGCGTTCGCGCAGCCCGGGTGCCTGCGCCAGAACCTCGCCAAAGACCGCTTCGGACTTGCCGCCACGGTAAATGTCGGCATGGTCGAAGATGGTGATGCCTGTTGCCAGGGCGGCTTCGACGGCGGCGGCCGCCTCATCCACGTGCGCGGACGAGTGCGGTTCCGACGACCAGCTGCCGCCCAGGCCCATGCAGCCGTAAATCAGTTCCTGGGCGGGCTGTCTGGCAGGAGAGCTCACCGCAGCCAGACGGTGGTGCTGCCCGGCAGAAGCTTTCCGTCGAGCGGTCCGCTGCTGAGCAGCACCTCCCCGGCGGGGAGTTCCACTGACTCGTTGCCGAAGTTGGTCACGGTCTGCCAGCCGCCCGGGCGGCTGAAGTGCAACACTCCCCGGCCGGTCTTGTGCCATTGAAGTTCCTCGGAGGTCTGCAGTTCACGGCGCAGTTTCAACGCCGCGCGGTAGAACTCAAGGGTTGACCCCTCGACCCCGTCCTCGGCTGCGACAGCATAGCGGCTGAACCAGGCCGGCTGCGGCAGGTGCGCCCCGCCGTCGCCGAACCCGAACGAGGGGCCCTCAGGTGTCCAGGGCAGCGGGACCCGGCAGCCGTCGCGGCCGATCTCGACGCCCTTGTTGCGGAAGAAGGTCGGGTCCTGGCGGTCGGCGTCGGGGATCTCCACGACCTCCTGCAGTCCGAGCTCCTCACCCTGGTAGAGGTACGCGGAGCCCGGCAGTGCCAGCATCAGCTGGGTGGCCGCGCGGGCGCGGCGCAGCCCGAGGTCGATGTCCAGTTCCTCGGCCGGGGCACCGGCCAGCAGCCAGCCCTTGCCGTCCTGGCCCTTGGCGTGCCTGCCGCCACCCTGGGGAAGCCCGTAGCGCGTGGCGTGGCGGACGACGTCGTGGTTGGAAAACACCCAGGTGGAGGAGGCGCCGGATTCGGTGGCCTCGGCGAGGTTCCGGGTGATGATCTCGCGGAACTCCTCGGCGTCGAAGTCGGCCTGGAGCAGGTCGAAGTTGAAGGCCTGGCCGAGGCCCTGCGGGCTCGCGTAGCGGCCGCGGCGGCTGGCGTGGACCCAGGCTTCGGCGACGGCGGTGCGCGGCGGGTTGTATTCGTTGAAGACCTCGCGCCATTCGACGTAGATCTCGTGGACCTCGTCGCGGTCCCAGAACGGGTGCGAGCCGTCGTCGTGGCCGTCCGCCCCGGTGGCCCCGGTCAGCTCGACCTTGGACAGCAGCGGCTCGGTGAGGTCCTTGGTCAGGGCGTGGGCCACGTCGACCCGGAAGCCGTCCACGCCGCGGTCGGACCAGAAGCGGAGGGTGGTGAGGAAATCATCGCGGATTTCGCGGTTGGACCAGTTCAGGTCCGGCTGTTCCTTGGCAAAGATGTGCATGTACCACTGGCCGGGGGTGCCGTCCGGCTCGGTGATGCGTTCCCAGGCCGGGCCGCCGAAGACGGACTCCCAGTCCGACGGCGGGATCTCGCCGTTTTCGCCCTTGCCGTCCCGGAAGATGTAGCGCTCCCGGGCGTCGGAGCCCCGCGGGGACGCGAGGGCTTCCTGGAACCAGACGTGGCGGTTGGAGGAGTGGTTCGGGACGATGTCGGCGATCAGCTTGATGCCCGCGGCGTGCAGGGCGGCGGACATCTCAGCGAAGTCCTCGAGCGTCCCGAGCTTGGGGTCAACGTTGCGGTAGTCGTCGACGTCGTACCCGCCGTCGGCGAGGGCCGAGGGATAGAAGGGGCTGAGCCAGACGGCGTCGATCCCGAGTCCCTTCAGGTACGGGACCTTGGCCGTGATGCCCTTGATGTCGCCGAGGCCGTCCCCGTTGGAGTCGGCGAAGCTGCGCGGGTAGATCTGGTACACGGCTGCCTGCCGCCACCAGTTCGGGTCGGCGGCGAGATCGGAACCGGACAGGGTTGCCAGCGTGGCGGTGTTGGACAAGGGGTGATCCTTAAAGGTTCGAAACTGGTTCTGGTAATTTAGATACAAGCTAAATATATTGCCTGGACAATTATGGGTCCGGGCTGACGGGGAGGTCAAGATGGCGCTGCCGCACGCCGCGACGCCCCAGCTGCTGCGCCGGGTGAACGCCCAGTCGGTGCTCGGCGTCATCCGGGACACGGAGGTGGCCACCGGTTCGGAGCTGATGGCCCGGACCGGGCTGTCGCGCGCATCCGTTATCGCCGTCTGCGAGGACCTGATCCGGCGCGGCTGGATCCGCGAGCTGAACGCCCGGGACGAGGACCAGCCCGGCAGCCCGCGCAAGGGACGCCCCGCCCGGCGCTTCGAACTCCACTCGAGGGCTGGATTCGTCCTGGGCCTCGACCTCGGCGCGGCCACTACCACCGCAGCCGTCGCGGATCTCCGCGGCACCGTCGTCGGACGCTGCACCGAGCGCTTCCGGGCCGCTGACATCCCCGCGGCGGAGCGGATCGACGTCGTCGACCGGGCATGCCGCCGGGCGCTGGCGGCCGCCGGGACCGGCCCCGGGAACGTGCTCGCCGTGGGCGCGGGCATCGCCGCGCCGGTTGACCGCGACGGCAAGGTGCTGGTCACCCAGCATTTCTGGAGCCTGTTCGACGTCGGGCTCCGGACGGCGCTGAAGGACCTGCACGGCTGGACGGTACTGCTGGAAAACGATGCCAACCTGGCCGCCCTGGGCGAACGCTGGCGCGGTTCCGGGGCCGGCGTCGACGACCTCGTGGTGCTGCTGGCCGGCGAGCGGCTGGGCGCAGGGGTGCTGGAGTCCGGGCGGCTGCTGCACGGCAGCCGCGGCGGGGCCGGCGAGATGGGGTACCTGGAACTGGTGCAGGGTGTCGGCTCCACCGACGGCATCGCCAGCCTGGCCAGGCAGTGGTCCGCTGCCGGCGGCGGGCCTGCCGCGGGCGGCGAGCCGAGCGCACGGCGGGTCTTCGAGGATGCCGCCGCCGGGGAACCCGCGGCGCTGGCCATCCTCGACCGGATCTCGGACCGGATGGCCCGGGTGATCGCCTCCGTGGCGAGTTTCATCAACCCGGAGCAGGTGGTGATCGGCGGCGCGGTGGCTGATTCCGCCGGGGTGCTGCTGCCCGGCATCACGGCCCTGCTCCCCAGCTTCACCGCAACACCGCCGCGCGTGACGGTCTCGCCGCTGGGCAACGCGATCGTCACCATGGGCGCCATCCGGCACGCCCTGGACTACGTCGAGACGAACGCCCTGGAGCTGGAGCTCAGGAAATAGGGCGGGCTACTCCGGCATGATCATGGTGCGCAGGTCCAGCTGCCGGAGGACCCTGTCTGCGACCTCGGGGGCCATCCCGGGTTCATTGCGGGCGGCGAGGACTTCCTGGCGGGCGGCGTCGAGCGCGATCGTCTGGACGGCAATCGCCAGCTCGCGCCCGCGTTTGCGCATCTCCCCCACGCTTTCGTTGCGGATGCTGCCGTCCAGCAGTTCGGCGTGCAGCCGGGTCATTTTGTCCTTGACCAGCGCCACCTTCTCGGGCGGCAGCTCCTTCATCAGCTCGTTCGCCTGCAGCGCCGCGATGGCCGCCTCCTGTGCCCGTCGGGCGAGAACCCGGGCGGCGTCGCGCTCTTCCGAGCCGTCGCCCGAAGCCTTCAGGACCCGCATCAGCCACGGCAGCGTCAGCCCCGGCAGCACCAGGGTGGCCAGCAGCACCGCGCACGCGATGACAATGAGCTGGCTCCGGGCCGGGAACGGGCTCCCGTCGGCAATGGTCAGCGGGAGCGCGAGGGCGAGAGCCAGGGTGGCGAGCCCGCGCATCCCGCACCAGGTGAGGATGAGGACCTCCTTGGCGGAATTGGGCCGCAGTGAATCCTCCGGTGTGCGGGCCAGCCCGGACATCAGGGCCATCCACGCGAACCGGACCGCGAACACCAGCACGCAGACCACCACGGCGTTGCCGATCATCCCGACGATTCCGGCACCTTCGTCCCGGATGACCTGCCGCACTTCCAGTCCGACCAGGCCGAAGGCGAGCCCGGTGACCAGCAGCTCCACGACATCCCAGAAGGCGGTGCGGGTGACCCGCTCGGCGGCGTCCTGCGGCCGGGCGTGGCGCTGAATCTCCAGGGCCGTGACGACGACGGCGACGACCCCCGAGGCGTGCACCTCCTCGGCGAGGATGTAGGCCGCGAACGGCACCACCAGGGTCACTGCGGTGCGGGCCACGAGTGACTGGACCAGCCGGGTGATGAGGCTGGTAAACCAGCCCATGCCGATCCCGACGGCTACCGCAATCGCCGCGCCGAGGACAAACTTCAGGACGACGTCGGCTGAGAATTCGGTGCCGGACACCGTCGCGGCAACGGCAGCCTGGAAGATGACGATGGCGGCGGCGTCGTTGAAGAGCCCCTCGCTTTGCAGCACCGTGATGAGCCGCCGGGGCATGTGGACGCGGCCCGCGATGGACTCCACGGCCACCGGGTCCGGCGGGGCGACCATGGCCCCCAGGGCGATCGCCGCGGGAATACCGATCCCCGGGATCAGGAGCCAGGCCGCTCCCGCGACCACCGCCGTCGAGACCACCACAAGGGCCACGGCAAGCATCAGCAGTGTGCGCCACCGGACCCGGAACACGGCCCAGGAACTGCGTTGGGCCGTGGCGAAGAGCAAGGGCGGCAGGAAGATCGGCAGGATCAGTTCCGGCGCAAATGCAATTTCGGGAAATCCCGGGATGAACGTCAGCGATGCGGCCAGGATGAGCATCAGGACCGGAAACGGCAGCCGCAGCCGGTCCCCGACGCCGACAGCCACGACCGTGGCCAGCAGCAGTCCAACGATGAGTGCCAACTGGTCCATAGGCCCACTTTCCCCGGGAGTCATCGGGTCGGGCCGTTGCGTCGGATGAGCCGGCCGCCCCCACAACTGTACCGGCACATGGAGACGTCGCCGGGGCGCGTCGGCGGCGTCCCGCCGCTTTAGCTCGCCGGTTCCAGGGCAGCAGCAAGTGGCAGCGTGCCGTCCCGGAATTCGATGGTGCGCCGGGCCGTTGAGGGAAGGTCCAGCACGGCTGCGGCCACGAGGGCTACGTTGACGCGGGCTGTTTCCCGGGCGCCGGAGGTATCCGCCGGGTCAACCTCGATCAGGCCGTTGCCGGGCCCGTCAGTGAGCGCTCCCGGCCCCAGGATGGTCCAGTTCAGGCCCGTTCCGCGGAGGTATGCGTCGGCGGCCGCCTTGGCCTCGGCGTAGGCGAAGAAGCTGTTGTCCTCGGGAACGCCGTGATCCGGGCCGGCGCCGAGATAGGAGACCATGATGTACCGCCCGACGCCGGCGCTGACTGCCGCGTCCATCGACCGGATGGCGGCGTCCCGGTCCACTGCGTAGGTCCGCTCGGGGCTTCCGCCGCCGGCGCCGGCCGACCAGACCACCGCATCGTGGTCCCGGAGCGCTGCGGCTATCTCCGCCGTCGTCGAATGTTCAACGTCCAGTACCACGGGAGTGGCGCCCGTCGCTTCGACGTCCTCCCGGTGGCCGGGGTTGCGGATGAACGACGTTACGTCCGTTCCTTCACCGGAGAGGATGCGGGAGAGTTCCAAAGCCACTTTGCCGTGGCCGCCAATGATTGCGATTCGCGTCATGGACCCATTCTGTCCCACCGGCCAACCAGTCACCGGTCATTAATCCGAAACTAGTCGTTGAAAGCTTCATTACTGATCAGTCCAGCCGCTGGCCGAATGCTGGCATCAGGCCCCGTATGTAGTCTCTGTTTAGGTGATCTTGGTCGTAGTAGATGGCAACGCCCCCGACGGCGCTGTAGCAGCTGGAGTCATCACAGAAATACCGGCTCAGGTCCACAGGCCGAACCATTGGGTGGTTCAATTCTTCTACCGCGGCCACCATTGGATCCAGCGGCAACGCCTTGTCCCTGGGCACGGCGCAGCTCTGAGGCTTCTCTGAGTTGACGGCTAGGCACTCTGCGCTTCGCACTGCGCCGTTCAACGGTGGATCGTAGATAGGTTGGACTATTGCGCCCACTTCTAGCCAGCGCGTCCAATGTCTGACGAATCCGTCGGCATATTGTGCTGTCTGAGAGCGGCCTGTCCCGTCATCTATTTCCTCACCAGCGGCGAACATGCTGACAAACACCCTACTGGGCCTGTCTCGCTCTATGGCTGTTGCGACGGTCTGGCTCCACCGCCGACAATCGGCGGTCGTCGCTGGATCCGCGGCCCGCCCCCCGTAACCGGTAAATGGGGCGTCCACTAGCGGACAGCCGCCGAAGTAGCTCCATTTCAGCTTCCAGTGACGCTCTTTCGCGAGCTCAAAAATCGCTGTCTGCCATTGTTGGGCATGAGAATCACCTACCAGCCAGACAGTTTCGGCGTTGGGATCTCCGGCCGAAAGATCGCAAGTGGCCGGGTGGCCGCCAAGGCCATCACGGAGCGTGTTGTCGTTGGTCGGACACTCGTCGGGATACTGGGCGTATGAGTTCAAGGGGCCCATGTCGGGAAGAGCCACGGGCATGGTCCAGTGGTTGCCGCAGTCTTCTTCATTCCGATCTACGACAGCGGCTCCTCGGCAAGGATTAGCGGCCATCCTTTCGGCGTCGGCGGCGGCCATGTTCGACCGTTGAACGCCCAGGAGACCCAGGCCCAGGGCAGCCACGGAAACGGCCACCATACCGGCAACAAGACCCATAAACACTTTAAGCGGGCGGTCCTGTCGACCACCTTGCTGGATCCACTTTTCTTCTACGAAGGTCTTAGTCAACCAAGCGAGTCCCAAAGCCGCTGCCAAGACGAGGAGTCGAATGCCGAACGTCAGCTCGCTACCTGCAACGAAAGGCGCGACAACAATGAGCGGCCAATGCCACAGGTACAGCGAGTAGGAAATGCTACCCACGAACTGCACAGTCCTAGCGCCTGTGATGCGATCGTGCCACATCCGTATCCCGCTGGATCCTGCGAGGATGACAAGCGCGGTCCCCATGACCGGAAAAATGGCTGTCCAACCTGGAAATGGCGTTTCGTGGTCGAATGTCAGTGCAGTGGCGATAATCGTCGCGAACCCCGCCAGGGCTCCCCAGTTACGCATGCGAAGCGTCAGTGACGGCAAAGCGCCCGCAAGCGCGAGACCGGCGCCTATCCGAACTCCCAGATGCGGACGGGAGTCGAGAAATAGGCCTGATTGGGCGCCACGGTAGTGATGTAGACACTGATGAAGAGCGATGCGAGAGTGGTCAGTCCGATGCCTGCCAGAAGAATGGACTTGGAAGTCTTCCGCGTTCTACGAGCCAATGCAGACAGAGCCACCAATCCGAGCGGCCACAACAAATAGAACTGCTCCTCGACGGACAACGACCAGTAATGCTGGGCCATCGTTGCCGATTCATTCATGGCGGAGTAGTCAACCGATTTGGCGGCGAGGAGCCAGTTTTCAATGTAGAAGGTGCTGCCTAGAACCTCTTGGACCGTGGATTCCCACCGAGTGTGTGGGAGCGTGAGCCACGCAAGAAGCAGTGAGGCGACTAGCACGAGGAACGCTGCCGGTAGGAGGCGCCTCACCCGCCGGGCATAGAACGCTCCGAGTCGTATGCGGCCGCTCGCCTGAAGTTCCCTGACGAGGTGGGAGGTGATTAGGAACCCGGAAATCACAAAGAAGACGTCTACGCCTACGTAACCGCCCGATAGGCGTTGAGGCCATAGGTGATTCAGGACCACCAATCCGACGGCAAGTGCCCGCAGGGCCTGGATATCCGAGCGATGCCCCGTTCGCGCATCTCCTGCACCATTCCGCTCGGTAACACGCGCGGGGTTGGGCTCGTGTCGATCGGCCGTGACAGTCATGATTCCCTTTAACGTGCAGGCGAGATTCGTTGCCCGATCTCCAGCACGCAGCGGCGCAACACTAACAAAAGGACCCTGCAGGCTTGGCCTGCAGGGTCTCTCTGTAGCGGCGGGGAGGCTCGATCTCCCGACCTCACGATTATGAGTCGTGCATTAATTCCTTGCTATCAAAAGGTTTTCGCGGCATCAAACAGCCAAAAAGCAGCCACGCGCATTCCATGGTCGCCACCGGCACGACTACGGGGCAGGCGCGGGATTCAGCAAAGCGTCCACTCCCCTCGCAGATGCCTGTGCATCCTCGGCAAATAGGTGCGCATAAACATCCAGCGTCGTCATCGCTGATTTGTGGCCGGCAAGGTCCTGAATGACTTTCACCCCGGTACCCACCTTGTACGAGAGTGAGACGGCTGTCCGCCGCAGATCGTGAAACACGATGCTCGGAAAGCTCTCATCATTCACCTGGCACCGAGCGACAGCGGGATGAAGGACGCGGCGCGCGAAATTACTGGACCGCAACGGCGCACCCGACGGGGACGTAAACACCAGAGCCGACCGTCCGAGTGTCGCTACATGACTCGCCAGCATCGCCGCCACCGATCCCGGAATTGGCACGGTGCGTGGCCGGCGACCCTTTGTTGTCTCCCGGAACTCTAGCCGTCCTGCCACCGGCACCAGCGTGGTCCGCACAACAACTTCCGGGCGGGCACCGAAGCTGATGCCATCGACCCGAAGGCCAGCAACTTCTGACCACCGCAGCCCGGTGGTCCCCGCGAACAGGATGAGCAGTTTGTACGCTTCGTGGGATTTGTCGCTATAGCGGCCGCCGAGCGCCGCTTGCTCGGCCAGCGATTGCAACTGCTGGGCGGTGAGCGGAACTGGCTCTCTGGTCGGCTCAGGCGTTGGCACGTTATTGATTGAGGGTGTTTGTGCTGTCGGACCAGCGGAAACCTTTGTATCTGCCCGCTTTGAAGACCTCGGCCGTTGTGCTGGTCCAATAGCAGCGGCGCTTGGCCATGATCCATCCCGTGATGAGCAGTGGTATGCCCGGAACGAACCCTACCCAGGTCATCGGTTCCAGAATGGGGCCAAGAACGTCTGCGGGTCCGGGCATGCACTGATCTTATCGGCAGTATGCCACCGTCGGAGGGGACGGCGTATTTCTGTCACTCCCTGCCCGGCGTGGATAGGATGAAAGAGTTAGCCGCCGGTGACGGACCGGCGTGCGCCAACCGTAGGGAGAAACACCATGGGTTTGGATGACAAAATTAAGAACGCCGCCGAGAAGCTTGGCGGTAAGGGCAAAGAGGCCACAGGCGAAGCAACCGGTGATGAGAGCCTTAAGGCCGAGGGGCAGCGCGACCAGGCCAAGGGCGACCTGAAACAGGCCGGCGAGAAGGTCAAGGACGCTTTCAAGAAGAAAGACTAATCTCCGGGTTTAACAGGCAAAGGGTGCGGCTCCAGTGGAGCCGCACCCTTCATGCTTCTGATCGCCACGGTGAACCGGGCAGGTCCCGGTTAGGCGCTCGTGGCGTCCTGGACTTCGCCCACGAGCTCTTCGATGATGTCCTCCAGGAACAGTACGCCGGTGGTGTTGCCCTGGGCGTCGAAAGACCCGGGCGACGTGGGCGCCGGTGCGGCGCATCGTTGCCGGCGCGTCTTCAAGTTCGGCACCGCTGAACGCCGCCGCGAGGCGGCGGATCCGCTTGGCGGGCACAGGCTGAGATCCACGACGAGATCGTCCGCGTATTGGCCACAAGGGGAAGGAACAGGCTCTCCGGCAGCTTCCGTGCCGCCGTTTTCGGCGCCGACGACGGGCTCGTCAGCAACCTCTCCCTGGTGATGGGCATCAGCGCCAGCGGCGCGTCCAACGGGGTGGTCCTGCCCAGCGGCGTGGCCGGTCTGCTCGCCGGCGCCCTGTCCATGGGGGTCGGGGAATACGTTTCCGTCCGCTCCCAGCGCGAACTCCTCGAGGCCTCGACCCCGAACGAGGACGCACATAAGCGGCTCCCGCACCTGAACGTCGACGCGAACGAACTGGCCCTCCTGTACCGTGCCCGCGGCATGACCCCTGACGAGGCGAACGCCAAGGCCGCCGAGACGCTGCAAAACCCGCACGAGAAACCGATCGTGACATCCCCGGACCAGGACAAGCACGAAGCCGTCGGTACCGGGTTTGGCGCGGCCACTTCCAGCTTCCTGTTCTTCGCCTCCGGCGCCATCCTGCCCGTGCTCCCCAACCTGTTCGGACTGGAGGGCATCACCGCACTCATCGTCGCCGGCATCATCGTCGGCCTGGCACTGCTGACCACCGGCGCGATCGTCGCGCTGCTCTCCGGCGGCGCCCCGTTGAAAATGGCGCTGCGCCAGCTCGCCATCGGCTACGGCGCAGCAGCCGTGACCTACCTGCTCGGAATGCTGTTTGGAACCAGGACCGCGTAAACATCCATGGAAGTGCCGGACCGGCATTCTGCGGTGCGCGCTGATCTCCAGGTCACTCGTGGATTTCGATAACGGTTTACTGTGGGCACTGCATAACGTCGAGTGGCCTGAGTTCGACTGCTGAAGGATCCGAGGGGAGCCGGCACCCGTCCCGTCGACGGGTACCAATTAGCGGATCGACGGGGCAGATTCGGCTGCGCGGCGTCGCCGTGTGGTGAGTTTGCGCAGCTCTTCGACCCAGAGGATGAGCGAGCCGGTCATCACGGCGGTGAGCCATTGTCCGGCGGTCAGGTCGGTGGTGTCGAACAGGCTATGCAGGGCGGGTGTGTGGACGACGGCGACCTGCAAAACCACGACGACGGCCAGCGAGGTCCAGATGGCGCCGTTGGTGAGGGTGCGGGCGGAGAAGACGGAGAGGGACTCTGAGCGGACGTTGAGGAGATTGAAAACCTGGAAGAACACAAAGGCGGTGAACGCCAAGGTGGTGATGCCCGCAGGGTCAATGTCAGGGAACCATGTGGGTGCGAGCAGCAGCAGGGCCAGGGTGCCGGCGGTCATGACTGCGGCGGCGAGCAGGATCCGTCCGATGCGGGAGCGGGTCAGTAGGGGTTCGCGGGCCGGCCGGGGCGGGCGGAGCATCACGTCGGGCTCGGTGGGCTCAACGCCCAGCGCCAGGGCCGGGGGGCCGTCCATGATGATGTTCACCCAGAGGATCTGCAGGGCGGTGAACGGGGCGCCGCCAGCTATGCCCAGCACACCGCAGATTAAGAACAGCATGACGAACCCCCACGAGGTGGAGAGCTGGAATCGGACGAATTTGAGGATGTTGTCGTAGATGCCGCGGCCCTCCCGCACGGCCGCGACGATGGTGGAGAAGTTGTCGTCGGTGAGGATCATCCGGGCAGCGCCCTTGGACACGTCGGTGCCGGTGATGCCCATAGCCACCCCGATGTCTGCCTGCTTCAGCGCCGGGGCGTCATTCACCCCGTCGCCGGTCATCGCCACCACCTCGCCGCGGCTCTGCAGTGCCTTGACGAAGCGGATCTTGTGTTCGGGCGCGACGCGGGCGAGCACCCCGTAACGGGGGGCACGCTCGCGCAGGGCGGTGTCGTCGAACTCGTCGAGTTCGGCGCCTGAGGCTGCCTTTCCATGAATGTTTAGGGCGGCTGCGATGGCGGAGGCGGTACGAAGGTGGTCGCCGGTGATCATGTGTACGGCGATGCCCGCGCGCTGGGCCACCTTGATGGCTTCGGCAGCCTCTTGACGGGGCGGGTCTGTGATTCCCACCACGCAATAGATGATCAGGCCGGTAGCCAGTTCCCGCAGTGTCTGACCGTCGAGCGGCAGGGGGCTGGCGCCGGGGGCGCCGTCGTCCAGTGTGCGTCCTGCGATCATCAGGGTTCGTAGACCCTCATCGGCCAGCTCGTCCACGGAGGCCCGGATGTGGTGACGGTCCTCGTCGGTGAGCGGACGGGGTCCGTCCGCGCCGAGCACCCAATCAGCACGCTCCAGCAGGACACCGGGGGCGCCCTTGACGAAGATCCGGTAGTCGGCCTCGGTGGTGTCACCCATGCGGAATGTTTGCTCGTGGAAAGTGGCCTGGAATTTGTAGTCGGAGTCGAAGGGCACTTCCTGCAGGCGCGGATGGGCCTTGCGGGCCCCGTCGACGTCGAGCCCGCCCTTCTCAGCCAAAACTACCAAGGCCCCGTCGGTGGGGTCCCCGACCAGCTGCCCGTCGCGCACGGTGGCGTCGTTGCACAGAGCCATGGCCAAGTAGGCGTCCGGGAAGGCGCCGGGTGCGGTGTCGTCGGGGCTGAGGACGCGTCCATCCGTGGAGTAGCCCTGGCCGGTCACCCTGAAGGCGTGGCCGTCGACGAGCAGACGTCTGGCTGTCATTTCGTTGAGGGTGAGGGTGCCGGTCTTGTCAGAAACGATGTGGCTGGTGGAGCCGAGCGTCTCCACGGCGGAGAGCTGTTTGATGATCGCCCCCCGAGCGGCCAGCCGGTTGGCGCCCATAGCCAGAGTGAAGGCTACAACGGCGGTTAGTCCTTCGGGGATCGTGGCCACAGCCAGGGACACAGAGGTCAGCAGCAGGTCGTGGAGGGTTTCCCCGCGCAGCAACCCGAGAACGAAGACGATGGCCACGACGACAAACGCGACGATGGTCAGCAGCCGTGCGAGCCGGTCGACACGGCGCTGCAGCGGGGTCCTGGAGTCACCGGCGCCGGCCAGCTGTTCGGCAATCGCACCCATCTGCGTCCCCATGCCCGTGTCCGTGACGATAACGGTGCCGCGTCCCCGCGTGACTTCTGTGTTCATGAACACCATGCCGGTACGGTCCCCCAAGGGTCCCGCCGGATGGGTGATCGACTCAGGGTCTTTGTCCACAGGCAGGGACTCGCCTGTCAGGGCCGCCTCAGCTAGCTGCAACTGGGAGGCTTCGATCACCCGCCCGTCCGCGGGCACCGAGTCCCCGGCCTCCAGGAGGACAACGTCGCCGGGCACCAGCTCCGCCCGGTCAACCTCCTGGACGCGTCCGTTCCGTCGTACCCGGGTGGTGTCCACCGACATCTTCCGCAGCGCGGCCAAGGAATTCTCCGCACGCGCCTCCTGAACGTAGTTCAGGAGGGCGTTGAATACCCCCACGATGAGGATGACGACTGGAGTTTCCCATTCGCGCGACACGAAGGCCGAGACGACCGCCGCGAGAACCAGCACGATGGTCATTTTGTCCGATAGTAACCGGAACATCTTCCTCCACACCGGTGTGCTGGCCGGCTCCGCCAGCACGTTCGGGCCGTGCTTGCTGATCCGTTCAGCCACCAGTCCACCGGGCAGGCCCTCGCCGGGATCCACGCCGAGCGCCTCCGCAACCTGGCTGGAAGAGATGGTGTGCCAGGGGGAAGTCATGGGGCTTCGTCCACTTTCGGTTGGTGCGCGATGATGATTGGATTCTATTCGGTAGGCGCCGGCGAGGGTGGACGTATTGTGCCCCTGGTGCAGTCACCTGGATTGGCAGAGATTCTCTTATTTCCAACCATGGTGACCTCGACAAGCGGTAGCGAATGCCGCGGCAGCCCCCCGGTAACAGTGACGTCCGGAAAGACCGAATCCTGCTAGCCGCCTGTGAGGAGTCCGCCGCCAGGAGATTCCTTGGCGCGACCGTGCGCTGGATCGCTGGGAAGGCGGGCGATGATGTGCCCTTCTCGTGCGCTACCTAGCCCCAGCACTCCTGATTGCCGCCGCCAGCCTGCCCGGGCGGCATGAAAGCAATCATCTATGATGAGTGCATAGACATGCACATATGTAACTAAGGGGTTTGGCTGATGTTGTCAGTTCTGCGGAATGTGACCTACCGGCGGCTGTTCACCGCGCAGATCGTTGCCCTGATCGGCACCGGCCTGCTCACCGTCGCGCTGGGGCTGCTGGCTTACGATCTGGCCGGCAGCAACGCTGGCGCCGTGCTCGGTACCGCTTTGACGATCAAGATGCTGGCCTATGTGGTTCTGGCCCCGGTGATCAATGCGCTCGTGGCGCGGTGGCCGAAGAAACGAGTCCTGATCGGAGCGGACCTGATCCGTGCCGCGATGGCGCTGTGTCTGCCGTTCATCAGCGACGTGTGGCAGATCTACGTCGTGATCTTCCTGCTTCAGAGTGCGTCGGCGACGTTCACCCCGGCGTTCCAGTCCCTGATCCCGACCATCCTGAAGGATGAGAGGGACTACACGCGGGCCCTGTCGCTGTCCCGGCTCGCCTATGACATGGAGGCCCTGGTCAGTCCGGCCATCGCCGCGCTGCTGCTGACCCTGGTCAGCTACAATAACCTCTTCATCGGCACCGTCGCAGGCTTCGTCTTCTCCGCGTTGATGGTCGCGATCACCGCCCTGCCCCGGGCCACCGCCTCCGGTCCCCCGCAGACGTCGCTGTGGCACCGGACGACCCTGGGTGCCAGGATTTTCTGGCGAAACCGCCGCCTGCGGTCACTGCTGGCACTGAACCTCGTCGTCGCGGCCCCGACGGCACTGGTGCTGGTCAACACTGTCGTCTACGTCCGGGACGTTCTGCACCGTCCCGACACGGACCTGGCCCTGGCGCTGGCCTGCTTCGGGGTCGGGTCCATGATCGTGGCCCTGTCCGCGCCACGGGTCTTGGACCGGTTCGGGGACCGGGCCGTGATGCTCTCCGGCGCCGCCGTCATTCCGTTCGTCCTGGCCGGCGCGGCGGCGCTGACTCTGATGGGCGTCCCCGGGTCGGGCTGGTGGCTGCTGCTGGGCCTGTGGTTCCTGCTCGGAGCCGCCAACTCCACCATCCTCACACCCTCCGCGCGGCTGTTGCGGGACGCGTCCACGGAGGAGACCCGGCCGTACGTGTTCACGGCCCAGTTCTCCCTCTCGCACGCCTGCTACATCCTGACGTATCCGCTGGCCGGGTGGGTCGGAGCGATGGCCGGTTTGGGCTGGGCTGCCGTGGCACTGACAATTATTGCGATGATAGGCAGTGCAGGTGCATTCCTGTCCTGGCCCCGGCACCACGCCGCAGCAGCCAAGGAACCGGAGACAGAAGGAGCAGCACGTTGAGCAGTCAACCTGACAGAGCACCTGTCCCCGCCCCTCAGATTCCGTCCCTGGCCCATCCGGTCACCCCGGGACCGCAACTGCTCGAAACCGCCGCCGGCACGTTGCGGATGCTCGCGGAACCGACCCGCCTGCACCTGCTCTGGCAGCTCGCCGACGGACCGAAAACCGTCACTGAGCTCACGGCCGCGGCCGGGGTGCCTCGGACCGTGGCCAGCCAGCACCTGGCCAAACTGCGACTGAGCGGACTCGTGGACACCCGCAAAGACGGGCGCCACGTCATCTACTCCCTCCACGACGGACACCTCGTCCGGCTCATCCGGGAGACCATCAACCACGCCGACCACCGGATCACCGGCGAACCCACCCACGGCTGACCACCCCCCGGATGCCTGCTGACGTCCTGCCGCCAAGTGCCGAGCCCGCACGGGCCGTGGCACCCTTGCCGTTCCTTCGTTCGTTGACTCGGCGTCGCAACTCTTCGCGGGGTTCAACCGGAACCGCTTGGTCTAGAGGAGCCATCGGTAGACCGTGGCGCGAGCCTTTTTAGAAGGCGATGGAACTGGATATCCCGCACAACGACTTCACTGTTTGGATGGTCCCGCCTCCCGGGACCTGGCCGGACCCGCCCCGTCGACCACCTGAATGCCAGCCCAACTCCCATGCTCAGCGCGCCGGAATCCCACCGCTGGTGCTAGAACTGGCTCTTGACCGCGCCGGCGGTGTCTAGCGTTGGCCCATGGGATTCATCTACGACAACCCGGGCCTAGCACCGTTCTGTATGAGAGCTTCCTCGCAACCCGATGACGACCCAGTTTGCACCTATTCGAGGCCTCGCCGAATGGCCCGGTCGGGATTTTCTTCAGGAGGACCGAGTTGTCATCGTCGGCCCGTCAGCCCCCGCACGAAGGGTGCTTTCCCCAAAGCGGTCCGTTCGACGCGTTCAACAACGTGTACGTCCACCGCGGTGTCGACTACACCGGCTTCCTTGAGCGCGCCGGCTACGGCAGTCGAAACCCGATCGGTGGAGGCTCCGGGTGTGAGGCCCGCCATGAGGATCCGCAGTCCGGAGGCCTCCTGGATGACCTGCCACCCCGAGGCGCCGGCCTGGTCGAGGACGTGGTGGAACACGATTGGATGGACACTTACGTTGCCTTCCTTACCTGGCAGCTGCAGGACGTCTTCGACCCGCCCCTCAATCTCCGCCAGAACGGTGAAGGAGCGCCCGCAGGGG
This sequence comes from Pseudarthrobacter sp. HLT1-3, assembly GCF_059383535.1. Classification (NCBI taxonomy): domain Bacteria; kingdom Bacillati; phylum Actinomycetota; class Actinomycetes; order Micrococcales; family Micrococcaceae; genus Pseudarthrobacter; species Pseudarthrobacter sp. HLT1-3. The sequence goes on from NZ_JBWZCJ010000031.1 coordinate 26,679, forward strand.
CATCCCCGTCCGGCCAGCCTGACAGTGTCGGACATTTCGTAGCGGATCAGTGGAAGGGTGCGGGAGAACAGGACTGTGACGAGGAGCTTGGCCCCGGTTGTCCCCGGTGGCACGGGGTTTCCGTGCTGGTCCACCGGTTCGATGATCAGCAGGTCCTCGTAGACGTGGCGGTGCCGGTAGGTGCAGGGGGAGGCGATCCCGGCCGTTTCGGTGGCGGCGTAGACATCGAAGGGGGCGCTTCCCTAGGCCGCCTCCAATTCAGATGCGGTGTGTGGGCTGAGGACTTCGGAGGCGGACATCACGCTCTCGGGTGAGATGCGCAGCCGGCCGGCGCGCTGTTCAGCCGCGAGGGGTTTCAGTGCTGAGGCGTACCCGACGAGGATCCGGGGTCGGAACCGGTTCAGCGCGTCCACCGTCTCGTCCATGGGTGCGGTGACGTCCAGACGGAGCGTGGGGACGAATCCGGAGCGCAGGGACGCACCGACGACGGCGGACTGGTGCGTTGGGACGCGGGAGCTGACCAAGGCCATTTTCACGGGGCGGGTCAACGGCGGAGATTCCGGCCCAGTGCAGGCCGCGGACCTCTACGACGGTACGTTTCAGAAGCGCAGTCATCGCTCCTCCTTCTACGCCGGTGCTGGCCGGCGGGACGGCCGGATCAGCAGGTCGGCTGCGGCTGCTGGCATGTGCCGGTTGGTGATCGGGTGCGGGATTGGGGCCGGAAGGCAAGGTGCGTCCTTTGGCAAAATGAGGGAATCCGGGGAGGGCGGCGGGCTCCGTCCACCCGTAGCCGGACCTTCATTGCATATGGGCTTTCGCCCGGGACGTCGTTTTCCGGTTAAACCGAACGTATACCCCCTAGGGGTATGCGTCAATGTCTCTGCCCTGCCATGGCGGCGGATGACGTTCAGCGTCCCTGGTGCCCTATAAGACTTGGCCCTAGGGCGCCCATGGCTTGCCTCCTGACGGCGCGCAGGCGCACGAGCGCCCTTGCCGTTCATTATCAACCCGCCCGGCCTGCCGCATCAGAGTCTTTTGTCACCCCGCCCTGGCCTCGCCGGCCGCGGGTCAGGCGGCCGCTTTCCCCAGGAGGACCCAGGGGACTCTAAACCAGATGACGGGGGCCTGGCCTCAGGGGTCAAACGGGAGCCCGCGGCTCCCGTGAGCCACGCCAGGAACGCTGCCCCCTCCGAGGAAGGGGATAGCAGAACCATACTGAAGGCTCTTGCGTCCTATACCCCCGGGGGGTATCATGTGAGTGTTGCCGGTGACGTGATTTGTCCGGGTCCCATGCCGCTACAGCCGTTCAACCACAACAGCCCCCCTTTATCCCTCGCTGCGAAGGAAAACTGACATGTGTGGAACAGCCGAAACACGAACCCAACTCCCCCTGGCATCAAGCACGCAGCACGGCTGCAGCTGCTGCGCCCCCGCGGCCGAAACGCAGGCCGCGGCTCCGGCCGCCGCCATGTCGGAGCCCCAGGTGTCCGGTGCGCAGTACGCCTTGGAAGGGCTGACCTGCGGGCACTGCGTCCAGACCGTCGAAAAGGCCGTGTCCCGGGTATCCGGGGTCCAGTCAGCGGCCGTGGACCTGGTTCCGGGCGGCACGTCGCGTCTCAGTGTCACCGGCACCGCAGACCAGGCGGCGCTGACTGAGGCCGTGCGCTCCTCCGGCTACGCCCTGACCGGCGCGAAGTAGCCTTTCCACGTCCTTGGCCGCGAAGGCCTTGGTTCCCGGGTGCCCAAGGGAATTCCTGTGTTTAGTGTCCTCCGGTGTGTTCGCTGGTGTGGCCCGGGGTGGGTACCGGGCCCGGGGTCACGTCCGCTCCGGTGCCGCTGATGGCCGGGCCGATGACAAACGCTGACAGGGAGAACATGGCGACGAAGACCAGCAGTCCCAGTGCCGGTGCGATCCAGCTGCCGAACCGCCGGTAGAGGCGGACCAGCATGGGAATGGATGCCAGAAGCCCGAGTGCCCCGAACAGTGCGGTGCCGCCGGATCCGGCCACCAGTGCGGTTCCGGCGAGCAGCCCTATGTGGTGCAGGACGTGCGGAAGGAGGCCCATGATCAGACCCACCGCTCCGACCACCATGTGCCACAACGCGTGGAGCCTGCCCCGGACGGTCCGCGCCGGAACCGTCCCGCCGTCGGGGACGGCCGGCGGATGCAGGCCGGAGGAGTGGTCACCGGTCACGGCCGCTGCCTTCACCGGATGGGTTCCCCTTGCGGGTCAACTGATCACTCATTCCTCGCCTGCGGTCCGGGACCGGTTCCGGAGCACGAGCACCGGGCAGGGGGCGTGATGGAGGACCTGGGTGGACACGGAGCCGAGCAGCAGCCCGGCGAATCCGCCGAGACCGCGGGAACCCACAACCAGCAGGTCAGCGTTCCCGGCGGCCCGCAGGAGCACGGCGGCCGCGTTTCCCTGGACAATGTCCCCGGTGACCGTCACGCCCTCTCTGTCGACG
>NZ_JBWZCJ010000032.1:0-27766 GCF_059383535.1 Pseudarthrobacter sp. HLT1-3
AACTCCGTGGCCGCCAGCGCGCTCCGCCGCGCCGGCTACGACGTCGTCGAACTCGACGGCAGCTACGCCGCCTGGACCGCACGGCAGCACGCGCTGGAATCCGCCCCCGCCAGCTAGTCCGCGCCAGCGGCACTGCCCGGCTGACACAAGTGGCGGCGGTCCTGGACACAGGGCCGCCGCCAACCCTCGTCCGCTGCAACGCGTGCGCCTGGCAGCTAATGGAATGGCCGACCCGGCGGCGACCAGCGGGGTTTGCTGACAGATCGGGCTAGAGTGTCGGTATGCCCAGGATTTCGGCCGCAAACAACGCCGCCCAACGAGCCGAGACCCAACAGCGCATCCTGACTGCGTTCGGCGAGCTGCTGTTCACGCATGGACTGCCTGGTTTGACCATGACGGACGTCGCACGGCACGCCCGGGTGGGCAGGACTGCTGTCTACAACTACTACGCGGACATCGAAGAGCTTCTCATCGCCTACGCGCTGAACGAGACCGAGCGGTTCCTGCTCGATCTGAGGGAATCCCTCGACTCACTCGCAAACCCGGTGGACCGGCTGGCGCTCTACGTACGAGCCCAGGTCGAGGACCTCAGCCGGCGGCACCTCCCGCCCGGTCCCGCTATGGGCGCTGTGCTCTCCCCGGCGTCATTCGCGAAACTGGCAGACCATGTGGGCGAACTCAGCGTTCTCCTGCAGGGCATCCTGCGGGACGGTGTCGCCCAGGGCTACCTGCCGGAGGCGGACATCAGCCAGCTCGCGCAGCTGATCCACGGGACGCTGTCCTCGAGTGCCGCCCGCGGTGACGGTGCCGGCCAGGACTCCGAGGCGGAGGCCCGGCTGGCCCGCACCGTCCGGTTCGTGCAGCTCGGCGCCGGGGCGCGGTTCGACGACGACGGCCGCCCCCTCCGCCTGGACGCTTGAGCTCCCGCGAGGCGATATTCCGGGCGCTGCCGGGCCGGGGGGAGCTGCCCTCGAGGCGCAGTCAGCTTCCGGGCGTGGGCGAAGCCGTCGGTGTTACGACCCACTCTGATTCGTCCACAATCCGCCGGTCCTCGCGCGGGCAGCTGAGTTGGCCGGGCGTCTGGTCGACCAGATCGGCTTTCGCCAGCTCCTTGAAATCCCCGGTAAGGATGACATCCACACTCGGGTCGGTCCGGCCATCCTGAAAATAGTCCGAGCCGGGCACGTTGCGCTGCACGGTAAAGGCCGCGGACTGGCCTGCTGCGCCGGACACGACCAACGCAACCCCTCGGTAGCTCGACGTCGTGTTGGATACGGCCCCGACAATGAACTTGCGGGCCGCGAACTCGTCGGCCACGGACCGGGCAAGACCCGGGCGGGACGTTGAATTGAAGACGTTGAGGTTGATCTTCTCCGGCGGGGTGTAGTCATGAATCGCCGCCGGGCAGACGGACGCGGCCGCCTGGCTGCGCTCCGCCGTCGGGATCTTGATCTGGCCGTTCATGATCGCCAGTGCCACCACAATGGCCGCGGCAATCAGGCCGACGAGCAGCAACAGCACAACGCCGTGCAGGATCCGGCGCCGCATCCTGACTGGATTGTCGCGCGGATCGTCATCGTCCACGAAAGTGGCCCGCAGGTCGGAACCGGAAATGACTTGGTGACCGTGCAGGACCGTAACGTCCTTCGGCTTCCTAGCCATTGATCACGAGGACGCGAGCATGGATCGCAGTGCGCTGGTGAAGCGCGGTCCGGACGGCGCGGTGCAGCCCGTCCTCCAGGTACAGGACGCCGCGGTACTCCACGACGTGCGGAAAAAGGTCGCCGAAGAACGTGGAGTCCTCAGCCAGCAACGCCTCAAGGTCGAGAGTGCGCTTGGTGGTCACCAGATCGTCCAGCCGGACCGGGCGCGGCGGCAGCGTCGCCCAGTCCTTGGGCGTCTTGTAGCCATGCTCTGGGTACGGGCGTCCCTCGCCCACGGCTTTGAATATCACCATGCAAGACTAGGGAACTTGGACGGCCAAAGGAATCCGCGACGCCCGGAGCCGGGAGGTTGTAGCCAAACGGTAACCATTTGTCACGCCGTCCGCTTCGCCCTGTCACAATCAACGCCGTGCGGCGGGCGAGATCCACAAGCCATGCAAAGTTGCGTGCCGGCTGGGAGAATAGGGGCATGACACCTCCTGTGACCTCAGCCCCCGCCTCGCCGTCGGCTCCTCCGCTGGCACTGCTGCTCGACGTTGACGGTCCCGTGGCGAGTCCCGTCACCCGCACGGTACAGCCGGCGATCATCGCGGACCTGCTGGCGCTGGCCGCGGCAGGGATCCCCGTCATCTTCAATACCGGCCGTTCGGCGGCCTTCATCCGCGAACAGGTCATGGAACCGATGATCGCCGCCGGGATGCCGGCCGGCACCCTCATTCACGCCATCTGCGAGAAGGGCGCTGTCTGGTTCAGCTACACGTCCACGGGTCCCGGCGCAGTCCACGTCGACCACGAACTGGCCATCCCGCGGTCTTTCGGCGACGACGTCCGCCGGCTCGTGGCCGAGGACTACGCCAGCCACATGTTCTTCGACGAAACGAAACTGGCGATGGTCTCCGTGGAGCAGCACATCGCCGTCGACAACTCCGACTACCGGGCCGAGCAGGAGCTGTTCGACGCCGATGCCATGGGGCTGATGGCCCGGCACGGCCTCGGAGTTGCGCGGCTGGACCACCACGCCCCGGACTCCGATGACCGGATCGACTACCGGGTTGATCCGACCATTATCTCGACCGATATCGAGTCGGTCCGGCTGGGCAAGGATCTCGGCGCGAGCCGGGCCGTGGAGCTGTTGGCGGCCCAGGGCATCACGCCGCAGGCCTGGCGAACGGTGGGCGATTCCCGCACGGACTACGCGATGGCCGACTGGCTGCACCATAACGACCACCCGGTGAAACACGTCGATGTCCGGCCCGCCGACGGCGTTCCGGTGAAACCGTACGAGGTACTGACCGCGGCCGATCTTGGGCTGGGCGAGGACGTCATCCACGACGACGCCGGAGCGGCCTTCCTGCACCGCTGGCGTTCGGCCCTTCTCGGCTGAACCGGGGATAAGGGGTCACTACTGCGGGGCCCTGCAGCCCACATAGGCGGCGTTTCGGCCGCAGGAATTCGGGGCGATTTTGGGGCGGACGTTATTATGCAAGTAGGCATACATTCACGCAACGAATCACGGAGAATCGACATTACAAACGCATTGGTCCAGGATGAGATCTACTACGGCAGCCAGGCATCGGTAGACGCCCATGACGAGGTTACTTCCGCGGCTGCCGTGGCGAGATTCCGGACCCGCCAGGACGTTGTGCGCCGGCGCGGCCGGTACGGGCTCGTCAATGAGAACCGGACGCCGTACCAGGCCATGGTCGAGGATCTCATGTTCCTCCGGTCAGTGCTCGACGGCGCCGGCCTTGACTATCTCTTGGTCCGCGGCAACAACCACCGGCCGGTCATCGCCGTGGACTGGAAGGACCGCAAGGAACTCCGCGACGCCCTCGTGGAGGCCTGCCATGATGAGCCCTTTTACTCCATGAGCGTCGACGCCAAGAAGAAGTCCTCTGTTCTCGTGGCCGACGGGGAGCTCTCCCCCAACCGGCAAGCCCGGATTTTCCGTTTGTACCGGCCCCGGGTGGAGCCGGAAGGCGGCTTTGAGTTCGGCGCCTCGGCCGGTGTGCAGCTGGAATTGTGGAGTTTCGAAGGCGACCAGCTGATCCTGCCGATCGAAAACTCCCTGACGCGCCGAACGCTGCAGGCCCAGGACGCAGTCCGCGGCACGGTGGAGCGCTATGGCCACACCTGGCCCACGATCGAAAACATGTTCGCGGACCACGCGAGCGACATCAGCTTCGACATCGACCTTGTGTTCTCCTGGGTGGACGGCAGTTCCCCGGAGTACATCGCGGCCCGGCGTGCCAGGATGGCCGGCGTCGTCGTCGGCGAAGGCGATGACCATGAAGCCCGGTTCCGCCAGATCGACGAACTCAAGTACGCGCTGCGGTCGGTCTACATGTTCGCCCCCTGGATCCGGCGGATCTTCATCGCCACGGACTCCCCCGTTCCTGCCTGGCTGGCTGAGCATCCGACCGTGACGATCGTCCGCAGCGAGGAGTTCTTCGCGGACCCGTCCGTGCTGCCCACCCACAACTCGCAAGCGGTGGAATGCCAGCTCCATCACATCGAAGGCCTGTCCGAGCACTTCCTGTACTCGAACGACGACATGTTCTTCGGCCGCGCTGTCGGGCCGGACATGTTCTTCACGCCCGGCGGCATTACGAAATTCATCGAGGCGGAAACCCGGATCGGGCTCGGGGACAACGACGCCGAGCGCAGCGGCTTCGAGAACGCCGCCCGGGTGAACCGAAAGCTGCTCTGGAACCGCTTCGGCCGGATCACCACCCGGCACCTGGAACACGCGGCGGCGCCGCTGCGGCGCAGCGTCATGGCCACGATGGAGCAGGAGTTCCCGGCAGAGTTCGCCAAGACCGCGGCGAGCACGTTCCGCGCGGCCGACAATATCTCTGTGACGAACTCGTTCTACCACTACTACGCGCTGCTGACGGGCCGGGCTGTCACCCAGACGGCGGTCAAAGTGCGCTACGTGGATACGACCGCCCGGGCAGGCCTAAATTACCTGCCCAAGCTGCTCGCGAAAAGGAACATGGACTTCTTCTGCCTCAACGACGGCAGTTTCCCGGAGGTCCCGGCGGAGGAACGTGCCGAGGTCGTAACGGACTTCCTGGAGAAGTACTACCCGATCAAGGCGCCCTGGGAGAAGTAGGGATCCCGGTTCCTAGCTCCTAGTTGCTGGCGGACAGCCGGCGGTTGCCGGGGGTCATGGCCGCGTCCTCTTGCCTCGCCTTGCTCGGGATGCGGATGCCGGCCGCCGCGATCCGCCGCTGGACTTCCTCTGCCGAGACGAGCTCGCCGACGGCAGGGGTGTCTCCGAGCAGCACCACGGAATGCACGATGGTGTGTTCGTAGACGTGGACGAGGTTGAACGCCTGTCCGCCATCGCGCCCGCGGGTCCCGCCCACTGGAACGTTCAGGTCCTGCGTGTAGCAGGTCGCCGACGCCACGGAGACCGGGATTCCGGCGAAGGTCGCCGTCGTCGAATAGTGCAGGTGTCCGCCCAGAATGGCCCGGACGTCAGAGTTGCGCAGCACCCCGGCCAGGGCCGCCTGGTCCCGCAGCTCCACGAGGACGGCAAGATCCAGGACCGAGGGAACCGGCGGATGGTGCAGGGCAAGGATCGTTCCGTCCGGGGCGGGGGTTGCGAGCTCGGCCGCGAGCCACTCCAGCTGCTCCGGGCTCACCTCTCCGTGGTGGTAACCGGGGACGGAGGTGTCCAGGGTGATGATCCGCAGCCCGTTGATGAAGTAGCTGTGGTCCACGGGGGTGTCGTCGGCCGGCTGGTCAAGCAGTCCGGTGCGGAAGTGTGCCCGGTTGTCGTGGTTTCCCATCGCCCAGATGACTTTCGCACCCATGGACTTGCAGGCGGGGTCTACGATGGCCCGCAGCTTGGCATAGGCCTCGGGTTCACCCTGGTCAGCGAGGTCGCCGGTGAAAATCACCGCTTCGGGCCGTGCGCCGGAAGCCAGCACTTCGTCAAAAAGTTGTTGCAGCAGGGCGCCGCTATCGACAACACCATGCAATGGTGCCGAACCGCCCAACAGGTGGGGGTCACTCAGATGGAGTAGAAAATGACGTGGCCGGGGGTGCTCGGCCTCGATGAGCTCCATTGCTACCTTCCTGGTTGGGTGGGGGCGGTTACCCCCAGCGTCCCTCTCAGTAAGGTCTATCCAACCAGACATCCGGCCAACTTTGTGCAAACTCCAGTAGGCATGTTTGAAAAGAAGCAACAACGAGTATTCGGGCGGACACATACCTATTCCGGTATGTGTCCGCCCGAACGTGCTTACTCAGGTAACCGGCGTCTAGCTCAGGTAACCGTTCGGGTTCAGCACGTACTTCGTGGCCGCACCGGCGTCGAACTCCGCGTATCCCTTGGGAGCGTCCTCCAGGGGGATGGCCTTTGCGTTGACGTTCTTGGCGATATTGACCTTGTCATGCAGGATGGCCATCATCAGCTGGCGGTTGTACTTCATCACCGGACACTGTCCGGTCGTGAAACTCAGCGACTTCGCCCAGCCGGTGCCGAGACTGATGGACAGCGCACCCTTTTTGGCAGCCTCGTCCACTCCGCCCGGATCCCCCGTGACGTAAAGTCCCGGAATCCCCAGGGCACCGCCGGCTGTTGTTATTTCCATCAGCGAGTTGAGTACCGTCGCCGGAGCCTCTTTGGCGTCGTGGCCGTGACCCTTGGCTTCGAAACCGACAGCGTCAACGCCGCAGTCGACTTCCGGAACGCCGAGGAGCTGTTCGATTTGCTCCGCAGGCCCGCCCTGGGACAGGTCAATGGTTTCGCAGCCGAAGCTGCGCGCCTGCGCCAGTCGCCCCTCGTTCATGTCGCCGACGATTACGACGGCGGCACCCAGCAGCTGCGCGCTGGTGGCCGCGGCGAGTCCAACGGGACCGGCCCCCGCGATGTAGACCGTGGAGCCCACGCCCACACCGGCGGAGACGGCGCCGTGGAAGCCGGTCGGGAAGATGTCCGACAGCATCGTCAGGTCCATCATCTTCTCGAGGGCCTGGTCCTTGTCCGGGAACTTCAGCAGGTTCCAGTCCGCATAGGGGACGAGGACGTAGTTGGCCTGGCCGCCGACCCAGCCGCCCATGTCCACGTACCCGTAGGCGGCGCCCGGGCGGGCGGGGTTGACGTTCAGGCAGATACCGGTTTTGCGCTCCTTGCAGTTCCGGCAGCGGCCGCAGGCGATGTTGAAGGGGACCGAGCAGATATCCCCGACCTTGATGAATTCGACGTCCGGTCCAACTTCCACGACTTCGCCGGTAATTTCGTGGCCCAGGACCAGGTCTGCGGGGGCTGTGGTGCGGCCACGGACCATGTGCTGGTCCGAGCCGCAGATGTTCGTGGCAACGGTTTTGAGGATCACACCGTGGCGCAACTGGCGGCCTACGTTGGCGGGGTTGACCCCCGGGCCGTCCTTAAGTTCGAAAGTGGGGTAGTCAATGTCGATCAGTTCGACCTTGCCCGGCCCCTTGTAGGCAACGGCTTTGTTCCCTGTCATCACTTTCCTCCTGGTTTCACGGACTCCCAATATGAGTGTCCAGTTGTGATTCACGAAGCGAGTTGATACACCGTCCCCGGGCTGCTGCGGCCCCACAGCCGAAGCGCGCACGCGCGTCAGACAAGCGGGGGTGCCCGGTTCACTTGGAAGGTTCGGCCAGTCTAGGACGATAAGCATACTTATGGATAGGGGCCCTTGTCCCCTTGTGCTCTGAAAACCGACTCTCAGCTAAGGGCGGCCTCGACGGCTTCAATAACCTCCGGGGAGTCGGGCTCCACCGTCGGGGCGAAACGGGCCACCACCTCGCCGTCGCGGTTGACCAGGAACTTCTCGAAGTTCCACTTCACCAGTCCCGGCAGGAGGCCCTTCTTGAAATTTGTCAGCTCAGTGTAGAGCGGGTGCTGGTTCTTTCCGCGGACATCGGCCTTGGTCGTCAGCGGAAAGGACACGCCGAAGTTCCGTTCGCAGAACTCGGCGATCTCGGCGTCGGCGGCTGGTTCCTGGCCGGCAAACTGGTTGCAGGGGACGCCGAGCACCTGGAAACCCTGTTCCCGGAACTTGTTGTGAAGCGCCTCGAGTCCGGCGTACTGCGGTGTGAATCCACACTGTGAAGCGACGTTCACCACCAGTACCACTTGGCCCTTGAAGCGGCCAAAGTCGGTGTCCGTGCCGTCGATGAGGGTAAGCGGAATGCTGTGCAGAGAGGTCATGGCTGGTTTCCTCGCGAAGTCGGTCAGGAAGGTCGTGTCCGGACATGATGTCCCGGAATTGGTCACGACAGTCATTCGACACCAACGCGCGAGGGTATGGGTTTGTGCCCGCTACGGGCTTGGAGTCAGTGACGGGTCCGTGGTCGCCGAAGGCTCGGTGGGCTCCGTGGGCGCGGGCGGCGCAGGCTCCGACGTGGGCTCAGGCGCCGGCGGCGGCGGCAGCACCGGTTCCACCACGGGCGGCGGCGGTGGCGGTGGCAGCACCGGTTCCGCGACAGGCGGCGGCGGGGGCGGTGGCAGGACGGGCTCCACCACGGGCGGCGGCGGTGGCGGTGGCAGCACCGGTTCCACCACGGGTGGCGGCGCTGGTTCCTGCGTGGGTTCCGGCGAAGGCGGTGGGGCCGGCGCCGGTTCCACGCTGGTCGGGGGCGGCGGCAACGGCGGCGCGGTGGGCTCCGGCGAGGGCGTCGGCGTCGGCGATTCCGGTGGCGGCGGCACCGAGGTGTCTGGCGCCGTCGGGGTGTCGCTAGGGTCGGGAGTGCCGCTTGGAATCTGCGATTCTCCCGGGGTGGTGGTGCCGCTCGGGGAATCGCTCGAGGGCCAGCTGGTCTCAAGCGTTGGAGTGCCCGACCTCGTCCTCGTCGGCGACAGCGCATCCCAGATGGACGGCGTGGGCGTGGCTGCGGCGGAAGTGAAGTAAGGCGTCCCCGGAGTCCTCAGCACCACGGCAACGGGCGATTCCTGGACGCCGCCGGTGACTTCGTGCCGCCTGTCTTTGGACCCCGGGATAGCCCAGCCAAGGGAGGTGTTGGACGGCAGGCCGGCGTCGGGCGCGTAGCTGGTCATTTCGAAGGTGCCGAGCTGATCCGTCTGCACGGTGGGAAGCAGGACCCAGTCATGCGGGTTTTTGTGGGAGCCGTTCAGGATCGTCTCAAAATGCAGGTGGCAGCCGGTGGAGGATCCGGTCGTTCCCACCCGGGCAATGACCTCGCCCACCCGCACCGAGTCGCCTTTCTTGACGGCGATCGCCTCGAGGTGGTTGTAAGTGGTGATCAGCCCGTTGCCGTGATCGATTTCCACACGGTTTCCGCCACCCCACGGGTGCCAACCAACTGCCCGCACGACTCCGGCGTCGGCCGAATAGACCCGGGTACCACAGGCTGCAGCGTAGTCCTGGCCCCAGTGGAATTCGCCTGATGACCCCGTGATAGGGCTGGTCCGCAGCCCGAAGGAAGAGGACTCGTAGAGGGATTCGAGGGGAGCCATCAGGAAGCCTTCTGCGGGCCGCTTCAATCCTGCAGCCGCCACGTTAAGCTCACCGGGGATGCCGTCCTTTGACGTTGTCTCAACCGTTGACCGGCTGTAGGCGACAAGGGCAAGGGCGTCCGCGGTGAGAGCTGCCGTCGACGGGGCACCAGAGCCCACAGCGGCGAGCGCGTCCGCGGTACCCGGATTCAAAACGCCCGGGCCCACGACGCCGGACGCCAATGACGGGGAAGGCAAAACAGGGGCGCCGCTGCCAGACAATCCCTGGACGCCGAAGGTCAGGACCGCCAGCGAGAGGCAAAATCCCCCGGACACACAGCGCACTGCTACGATCCGCGCTCTAATGGCTTTTTCACTCGATGAGTTTCCCCAGTGTTTTCCCACGATGTGACTCCCGCATCCGGTCCGCCAGTCCCCAAGATTGCGGACTCACGTTCTTATGGCACCACAATCGGAAGGCCCGTGGGAACGGTAAAACCTACCCTCTTTCAAACTCAAGTGGCCGGCGAGTAGTACTAGGTATGGGGCCAAGTATCGGGTCGCAGCACAGGTGCGCGAGAATGGCGTATGCGCAACATCCTCAGGGAGTGGCAGGGCGAGCTCAAGCACACGTTCACGGGGACCCGGGACGCCGTGCCGGAGTGGGTGCCGCAGCTGGCGGAAGGCGACGATGTTGGCTACCACTTGCCGGGTTCCGCCGTCTGGGCCGTCCATGGTGGCATGCCGACGATCGTGGCGGGCATCCGCGCCCTGCTGATGCAGGCGCTCCATCCCGGCGCGCTGGCCGGCGTCCACGACCACTCCCGCTTCCGCGAGGATCCGCTGGGCCGGCTGGCCGGAACGATCCGCTGGATTTTCACGGTTTCCTACGGTTCAACCGCCGCGGCCCGCGCGGCCTCCGGCTGGGTGCTCCGGCTGCATGGAACGGTTCGCGGGGAGTACGTGGACGGGCACGGCGTCGTCCGGAGCTACGCGGCAAACGACCCGGAGCTGCTCCGCTGGGTGCACATCTCCTTCACGGATGCGTTCCTTTCGGCGCACAAGATCTGGGGCAGGCCGATACCCGGCGGCCCAGATGCCTATGTGCGCGAGTGGGCTCGGGCCGGCGAGCTGATGGGGGTCGAATCCCCGCCGCTGACCGAGGAGGCGATGCGATGGCAGTTGGACCAGTGGTACGACGCCGGGGAGCTCCGCTCCGACCAAAGGGTCGCCGAGACGGTGGCGTTCATCCGAAATCCGCCGCTCCACCCCGGGCTCAGGCCCGGGTACCGGGTGCTGTTCGCGGCGGCCGTGGCGACCCTGGAACCCAAATACCGTGAGCTGCTGGGCCTCCGGACGGCACGCCTTGGCCCCATCCCGCTCCCGGTGCGGCTGGCCACCAAGGTGACCCTCGGCGTCGTCCACCTTGCCCTGGGCCGGATGGGGCCCAGCGAAAAGGCCGCCCGGGACCGGCTCCGCAGGCTGGGCCACCGGGCCTGAGAGTTGAACGTAACCCCACGTACCACCGCAGGGGATCCTGAGTGCCAGGGGTCCAAGGGCGCAAAAAGGCCCCGGTCCATGGGACCGGGGCCAAGCGCGGAGAATGGGGGATTTGAACCCCCGAGGGCGTTAACCCAACACGCGTTCCAGGCGTGCGCCATAGGCCGCTAGGCGAATTCTCCAGTAGCTTCTGAATCAAAAGCAGATACTAGACTACCTGAACTTCCCGGCATCGCCCAATTGACCCCCGGGACCCCGCTGATCCCTCGCGACGGGACATGCCCCGCCCTGACCGCGGGCACTGGGCATAGTCCCGCTCTGCGTACTCCTGGGCGCCAGGAATGGGCATGTCCCTCCGGGATGTCCAGGGCCCCGGGGCCCGATTCGGGGCACACGCAATCGTCGGGTAAACTTGCTGACGGCCCCTCATGTGGCGTCATCCTGTTGAACTCCCCCAGGACCGGAAGGTAGCAAGGGTAAATGGGCTCTGGCGGGTGCATGAGGGGTCTTTTATGTCTGTGCCGATTGGTAGGGTTTAGCTGTGACTGTTACTACCGCTCTTTACCGTAGATACCGCCCAGATTCGTTCGCGGACGTTATCGGGCAGGAACACGTCACCGAGCCCCTTATGACGGCGCTGCGCAAGAACCGCGTCAACCACGCCTACCTGTTCTCGGGCCCCCGCGGCTGCGGAAAAACCACGTCTGCCCGCATCCTGGCCCGCTGCCTGAACTGCGCTGAGGGCCCCACCGATACCCCCTGTGGCACGTGCCCCAGCTGTGTCGAACTCGCCCGCGGCGGCTCCGGATCACTGGACGTGATCGAGATTGACGCCGCCAGCCACGGCGGCGTGGACGACGCCCGCGATCTGCGGGAGCGGGCCACCTACGCCCCTGTCCGCGACCGCTACAAGATCTTCATCATCGACGAAGCCCACATGGTTACCTCCGCCGGCTTCAACGCGTTGCTTAAAATCGTCGAAGAACCGCCGGAACACATCAAGTTCATCTTCGCGACGACGGAGCCGGACAAGGTTATTGGCACCATCCGCTCCCGCACGCACCACTACCCGTTCCGGCTCGTGCCGCCGGAACCGCTGATGGCGTACCTTGAGCTGCTCTGCACGCAGGAAAACGTCCCGGTCGCGCCCGGTGTGCTCTCGCTCGTCATCCGCGCCGGCGGCGGCTCTGTCCGTGACTCGCTGTCCGTTCTGGACCAGCTCATGGCGGGCGCCGGACCGACGGGCCTGAACTACGAACTCGCCGTCGCGCTGCTGGGCTACACCCATGCTTCGCTGCTCGACGACGTGGTGGAGGCGGTGGCAGCGTCCGACGCCGCCACCGTGTTCCGCGCTGTGGACCGTGTGATCCAGACCGGGCATGACCCCCGCCGCTTCGTCGAGGACCTGCTCGAACGCTTCCGCGACCTCATCATCGTCCAGGCCCTGCCGGAAAGTGCCCAGTCAATCCTGCGCGGCATGCCCGCGGACCAGATCGCGCGTTTACAGAACCAGGCCCATAACCTGGGCGCGGCCGAGCTGTCCAGGGCGGCCGATGTCACCAACACCGCGCTGACCGAGATGACCGGCGCCACCTCTCCGCGCCTGCACCTCGAACTGCTGTGCGCCCGCATCCTGTTGCCCTCCGCCGAGCAGACCGAGCGTGGCATTGCGGCCCGGATTGACAGGGTGGAACGCCGGCTGAATTACGCCGGGAACGACGTCGGCGCTCCTGCCGCGGCACCCGCTGTTCCGACCCCAGCGGTTCCCGCCATGACCGCACCGGCTGTTGCTGCCCCTGCGGTTTCCGCCGCGGCCGGCCCCGCGCCGGCGACCCACGCGCCTGCCGTGGAACCTGCGCGCGGCACCGTGGCGGGCCGGGACACCCTCACGCCGCCTCGCGTCAGCACCGGTGACTGGCCGGTCGATCAGTCTGCCGCAGTCAACCGTGCACCTGCGGGAATGGCCCCGCAGCCCAGGGCATCAGTGCCTCCACGGCCGGCCCCGGCTACCCCTGCGCCTGCCGCCCCAGCTCCATCCAGCCCAGCGCCTTCCGCCCCGGCCCCATCCAGCCGGGCCCCATCCAGCCAGGCTCCAACCGGACAGGGTCCGTCCGCTCCGGCCCAGATCCCGCCGGCTCCCGCCCCTGCTTCTGGCCTGCCCGTCCGATCTGCCGCACCCGCCCCGGCGCCGATCGCTGGTTCCGGGCCCGACGTCGAGGTCCTCCGCAGGGCCTGGCCGGAGATCCTGCAGACGCTGAGCAAAATCAAGCGAAGCACGTGGGCCCTCGTCGAACCGAATGCCCAGGTGGGCCACTTCGAAGACCATGTCCTGACACTCGCCTTCACCACGTCCGGGCTGGCTGGCGCTTTCGGCCGGGCGGATCACTCCGAGAACCTGCGGCAGGCGATCCACAAGACCATCGGCATCGAATGCCAGATCAACGCGGTGGCCAGCGGGAGCAACAGCGCAGCGAGCTCTGAACCAAACCCAAAAGCACCCGTTAGCCGGGATGTCCCAGCGACGTCGACCGATGCTGACTGGGGCCTGAGCCCGGCCGCCGCCCCGGCCCGAACCGAAGCAGTTCAACCCGGACCAGCGCAGCCCGCGGCGGCCCCCGCAATTGTTCCCGTCACGCCAGCCACTCCTGCCCAGGCACCGGCGGCACCTGCTCCCCCGGCGCCGGCAGCTTCCGCCCTCGCCACCGAGGAAGCATCCGCCCAGGCGCCGGTAGGCGCGGCCGCCAGCGACCAGGAAAGCACTTTCGCGGAGCCCGCCGGATCCTACGCCTACTCCGACGGCGACTGGGGACCGCCCCGCGACGAGGACGCGCCTCCGCTGGACGAGGAACCGCCCATGGACTGGGACCCCTCCGCCCCCACCCCGGCGAGGGCACCCGAGCCGACCGCCGCCGCGCCCGCCCGCAAGAAGGCCGTCGCTCCTGCGCGTTCCGGCGCAGCATCCACAACGGCGCCGAACAAGGCCCCCGCCCCCGAGGCGCCCGACACCGCCAACGACCCCTGGGCCCGTGCAGTCGAGCAGTCCCCCGGAATCTGGGCGGTCGGCACGGACTCGAACATCGGAGGCTACTCGGGGGATGAGTCCGAGACTCCGGAGCCCACGCCTGAGCCCGATCCGCCGCACTACGAACCTGCGGCGGCCCAGATCCCGCAGTACGTCGCGGCCGTATCAGCTTCCGCCTCCTACGAGCCTGTCGCGTCCTCCTCAAACAGCTGGGGAGACTCCGCGGATTTGGTGTCGGTCGGCGCCGCACCGCTTCCAGTCTCAGCAACCGCTGCACCGCTCGCAGCTGCACCGCCGGCCGCGCCGGCAACAACCCCGGCGGCAGAGCCCGTGTCCCCGGCCGGGCCCAACGCGACGGGCCGGCAGAGTCTGTACCAGCGGCTGTCCAACAGCCCGGAAGCTGAAGCCGGTCGTGCCAAGGCTCCGGCCCGGGCTGCGGCCGCCACCACCACCTATGTGCAGGACATCCCCAGCGCTGACGACGAAACCATCGAGGAGTCCGGCGTGTTCGGCCGGGCCGCCGTCGAGCGTATCCTCGGCGGAAAGCTGGTCGAGGAGCGCTCGCTTGACGGAAGCCCGCTGGCGCCCCGCTCCTAGCCGTCCCACCCGGCGGCGCTACCCCGTCACCGCCCCAACCGAACGAGGAAATTGTGTACGAAGGTGCAGTTCAAGAGCTAATTGACGAGCTCGGACGCCTTCCCGGAGTAGGGCCCAAGTCCGCCCAGCGGCTGGCCTTCCATATCCTCGAGGCCGACCCGCAGGACATGAAGCGTCTTGTGGATGCGATCACCACGGTCAAGGAGCGGGTCAAATTCTGCACGGTGTGCGGCAACGTCACCGAGCAGGAACTCTGCAACATCTGCCGCGACCCCCGCCGGGACCCCTCGATCATCTGCGTCGTCGAGGAATCCAAGGACGTGCTCGCCGTCGAACGCACCCGCTCGTTCCGGGGCCGCTATCACGTGCTTGGCGGGGCGATTAATCCCATTGCCGGCGTCGGCCCCGAGCAGCTCAGGATCCGCGAACTCCTTACCCGGCTCAACGACGGCGCCGTCCAGGAAATCATCATCGCCACGGACCCCAACCTGGAGGGCGAGGCCACTGCTACTTACCTCGCGCGCATGCTCAAGTCGATTGGCATCGCCGTCACCCGGCTGGCATCAGGACTGCCAGTGGGCGGCGACCTCGAATACGCCGACGAGGTCACCCTCGGCCGCGCCTTCGAGGGCCGGCGCAACGCCCTCAGCTGATCGGATACCGGCCCGCGATGTCCCCATCGGCCCCGATCCGCACCGAACGCCTGTTACTGCGTCCGCTGGCGATTGAAGATGCGCAGGCGGTCCTTCGGTTCCGCGGCGATCCCATGGCCACGCAATATCTGTCCCACGGACCCCTGAGTCCCGAGGAGAACCTCGCCAGACTCCTTCAGCTGGTCGATGCCGCTGAATCGTCCAGCGTGGATTGGTTCAACTTCGGCTGGGCCATTGAGCTCCGTGAGACGGGCGAGGTCATCGGTGACGGGCGGACGTGGAACTCGGCAGAGCCGCCGGCGCCGGGCAGGATACCCGCCGACTGCGGGAGCCTCGGGTATATTCTCCATCCCGGCCACCACGGTCGTGGCCTGGGCCGCGAGGCCGCGGGCGCCCTGGTCAGCTGGCTTTTCGAACACTGCGGAACACAAACGGTGTTCGCCGGCGTGTATGAACCCAATATCCCCTCCAGACGGCTCTTGGCGGGCCTGGGATTCCGGCAGGACCGCCATTTCACGTCCGCGCAGGACACAGCCGGCAAGAACCTTCCGTCCTGGCGCTACCGACTGGACCGGAACTCGTGTCCGACGGACCCCTGACCGGCACCAGATCGGGCGCTCCGGCGTCCTGATTCAACCCGGGGTGGACATGCCCAGCTCCGGAGCCCAGGGGTGGACATAGTGCCAATATGCCCATCCCTGAGCCCCGGCGGAGGACATGTGCAGACGGACAGGAGCAGATGTCCATTCCCGGTCCGCGACGGAGGGCATGTCCGGTGGAGCGGGAGCCCGGGTGTCTGGCATTCGGTCACAATTCAGCGCTGGGGGTCAGCCGGCGATAAACTGGCCTGAAGAAGTTACGCCGTCGCGCCGTTTGGTTGCTTGGCCCAGAACCCCGATGATCCAGTGAGGGTGCGCGCATGAGTTTGCCCACTACCGAAGTCCTCCCAGGACCGCAGCCCCAGGTGCTGCCCGTCTCTGCTGCTCCCACCCGGCACCTTGTGGTGAAGAAATTCGGCGGCTCCTCCGTGGCTGATGCCGAGGGCATTAAGCGTGTGGCCCGGCGGATCGTGGATGCCCAGAACGCCGGCGACGAAGTCGTCGTGGTCGTCTCGGCCATGGGCGACACCACCGATGAACTGCTCGACCTCGCGTCCCAGGTCACCGATTCCGCCCCGGCCCGTGAAATGGACATGCTCCTTTCCGCCGGGGAGCGCATCTCGATGGCCCTGCTCGCCATGGCCATCAACAAGTTCGGCGCCTCGGCCCAGTCTTTCACCGGATCCCAGGCCGGCATGATCACCGACGGCATCCACGGCAAGGCCCGGATCATCGACGTCGACCCGCACCGCATCCGCACGGCCCTGGACAAGGGACACATCGCGATCGTCGCGGGCTTCCAGGGCATGAGCCGCACCACGAACGAGATCACCACTCTGGGCCGCGGCGGCTCGGACACGACGGCGGTGGCCCTGGCCGCAGCCCTCGACGCCGATGTGTGCGAAATCTTCACCGACGTCGACGGGATCTATACCGCCGATCCGCGCGTTGTCGCGTCCGCCCGGAAGATCGACCGGATCTCCAGCGAGGAAATGCTCGAACTGGCGGCGTCCGGCGCCAAGATCCTGCACCTGCGCTGCGTGGAGTACGCGCGCCGGTTCGGCGTTCCGCTGCACGTCCGTTCCTCATTCAGCCAGAACGAAGGCACTTGGGTCCTCCCCAGTGCCGACGACAAGATCACAACCCACGAGGGAGTTGCCTTGGAGCAGCCAATCATCTCCGGTGTTGCCCACGACCGTTCCGAGGCCAAGGTCACGGTGGTCGGGGTTCCGGATATTCCCGGCAAGGCGGCGGCGATCTTCCAGGTCATCGCGGACGCGCACTCGAACATCGACATGATCGTCCAGAACGTGTCCACCCACGGCACCGGCAAAACCGACATTTCCTTCACGCTGCCGATCGTCGAGGGCGCCGACGCCCTCGCGGCCCTGCACGCCGCGCAGGACCGGATCGGGTTCGAAACCATCGAGTACAACGAGCAAATCGGCAAGCTCTCGCTGATCGGCGCCGGGATGCGCTCCCACCCCGGCGTCTCTGCACGGTTCTTCGCCGCCCTTTCCGAGGCCGGGATCAACATCAACATGATCTCCACCTCCGAGATCCGGATTTCCGTCGTAACGCACGCGGACCTGCTCGACGACGCCGTGCGCGCCATCCACAAGGCCTTCGACCTGGACAGCGAGGACGAGGCCACGGTCTACGGCGGCACCGGCCGCTGAGCCACCCCGGCGCGAACTGCACCACGCTTTAACAGACGAAGGGAGCGGCCTGTGCCGCTCCCTCGTTGTGCCTTTGCGGGGACCTGCTCAGACTTCCTCTTTCGGAAGGTCTTCCTTCCGGACTGCATAGTGATGTCCCTGCGCGTCGGTCTCTACTTCAAAACCGGCGAGTTCCACCTCGGAGGCCTGCTCGAAGTCGTCACGACGGTGCACGACCGGCGCGGTGTAATCGCCCCGCTGGGCAGGGCCGAAGAGGAAGCGCGCCCAGTTCGACGGGTGCAGGTGCTGCCTGAGTGCCATCTTTCGTAGTGCAAGTGCCACAATTCCCACCCCCTCTCCAGCGTCCGGGCTCCGGGATCGGCCGTGGCTGAGTGCTGGTGCCAGTGTCCTCATCTTACGCCCGGCGCCGGAAATTGGCATGGGCGCATCCCGCTGAGCATGGTTTCAGCGCAGCGATTTGTCCTCGGGGTTGCGCGGCACAACATAGGTGCTGCCGTCGGGACGGTGGAGGGTCTCCCATTGCTGGGTTTCGGCTTCCCTCTGGACCAGGAGTTGGCGGTTCTGTTCCGTCATTTCGTGTCCAAGGGCGCTACGGTTGGCCGGTCCGAGAATCATCCGGATCTTGCCCATTGCACGCATGAACCTCTGCGAGGCGTTTTCCGCTTTGTCCTTGGCCATTACTATCCACTCCTTTGAACCCGACGATTTAACCAGTGTACACTAATGATTAGTGCACTAACTATCTACGGGAGGGCCCAGTGTCAGAAGTGGCCGAAGGAACCCAGGACGATCTCCTGCTCGAACACCAGCTTTGCTTTGCTTTGACGGTGGCCTCCCGCAGTGTCGTGGGCGCGTACAAACCTGTGCTGGAGAATCTTGGGCTGACGCACCCCCAGTATCTGGTGATGCTGTGTCTCTGGGAATCCAGCCCCCGCTCCGTCCGGGACATCAGCGAGGCCCTTGCCCAGGAGCCGGCAACGATCTCGCCCCTGCTGCGGCGCTTGGAGACGGCCGGGCTCATCACGCGCGAGCGGGTGCCGGGCGACGAACGGACTCTGGCCGTGGGCCTGACCCCGCTCGGCGCCGCGCTGCGGCAGCAGGCCACCGCTGTACCCGGAACCATGATGGACTTGCTTGGCCTGACCCGCGAACAGGTGGGCGATCTGCACGCCGCCATGATGGCCCTGATTGCAGCCACAAAGACCGCAGCCGGGAATGCGCCGCGGCGGTAGACTGGGCAAAACACAGGAGGACAGCTCGTGCGCAAGCAACTTAGTCATGCAGCGATCGTTCTGATGGCTATTGCCGGACTGGCGGCCTGCTCGCCGGGAGCCGCGCCATCGCCGTCGCCCACGGCTTCCGCCCCGACAAGCGCGGCCAGCCCGTCGGCCACCCTCCCGCCGGACGCCGAAACAAACACTCCCGCCCCTTCGCCGTCTGCTGCCCCGGTAACGTCCGGCCCCGGCCAGGGCAATGCCGAACTGGCAATTATGGTCAAACCGTCCGAGTCCGGCACGCCGTCGAACTTCACCCTGGTCTGCGTGGACGGCGTCCCGGCCGCCGAGAGCCAGCATCCCGACGCCGCCGCAGCCTGCACGGCCGTGAAAAACGACGCGGCCCTCCTGAGCCCGGAGCCCCGGCCAACAGACCGGGCCTGCACGCAGCAGTACGGCGGACCGCAAGAGGCCACGGTGACCGGTGTCGTGGACGGCCAGGCGGTCGAGGCGACCTTCAGCCTGCGTGACGGCTGCGAGATCTCCGCCTGGAACGCCGCCAAGGATGTCCTTGGCTCGACCGGCGGGGCTGTCTAAGCTGCAGCACCTCCCGCAGGAATCCTGGCTGCCGCGCCAGGCCGCCCATCACGCGCGCGTCCGGCGCTACGCCGAGCCCTACCTTGCCCGGCGGTCGGCCGGCAAGAAGCACCCCGTCGAGGACTTCCTCTTCACCTACTACACCCAGAAGCCGGGCCAGCTGGCGCGCTGGCACCCGGGTGCCGGCGTCGTGCTCTCCGGTCCCGCGGTGGCGGAGCGCGCCGGCTGGAAGTACTACCGCACGCCCGACGGCGGCGACCTCGCCACTGCGGGGCTTCCGGCGGGCACACCCGCCGTTACGGTCGACGTCGAAGCGTTCCTCCGGGACCGGCGGGACGCCGTGCAGTTCGCCGGCATCATCCTGGCTGGAACAGCGGCGCGGCCTGCCCAGTTCGGCTGCTTCGGGCTGCATGAGTGGGCAATGGTCTACCGGCAGGACAAATTCGAACTCCGGCACGAGTATCTGCAGCTCCGGCTCGGTTCCGGACGGACCGACGAGGTGGTCGAGGAGAACCGGATCCGCTGCTCGCACTTCGATGCTTTCCGCTTCTACACTCCTGACGCGGTGCCGCTGAACAGCCTGCAGCCAAGCCGGGAGAACCAGCGGACGACCGAACAGCCCGGCTGCCTGCACGCCAATATGGACCTGTACAAGTGGGCCTACAAGCTGGCCCCGCTGCTGCCCAGCGAATTGGTGATGGACTGCTTCGAGCTCTCCTGGCGGATCAGGGCCATGGACATGCAGGCGTCCCCCTATGATCTGACCAAGTGGGGCTATCCCGCCATCCTGATCGAAACGCCCGAGGGCAAGGCCGCGTACGTTGAATTCCAGCGCTCCTTTGCCGCCGAGTCGCAGGAACTGCGGCAAAGGCTGCTGCGGGAGCTCACGCCCCTGCTCGAGTCGGCGGCTTCCGGCACCGCCACAGAACGCACGGAAGGACAGCAATGACGCACAACAGTCACAGCCGCCACGAGATCGAGCTCACCATCCGCCTGACCGACGCCCCGGGCGCCCCGGAATACGTGTTCCAACTGGAGGCCACCGGCGGGGAATTGGCCGAAGGGTGCACCCTGCCGGATGCCGCAGCAGCCCTCGCGGCAGTGTCGGAGCACGGAGAGGACATCTTCTTCCCCAAGCCCGGCCCGCCGAAGATGTGCACCCAGCAGTACGGCGGCCCCCAGGTCGCCGAGGTAACCGGCTGGTTCCGGGGCCGGGAAGTCCACAGCACGTTCAGCCGCACCGATGGCTGCGAGATCGCCCGCTGGCGTGCCATGGCGCCGCTGCTGGGCGGGGTCGCGGGATCCACCGGGGCAACCTGAGCTGCCACCGGCCGGAGCCCGGCCGCGCGACAATTTAGCGTGCGAACTTTACGTGACAACTCAAAAGGCAATGGCCGGCGGTGGAAACCGCCGGCCATTGCCTTTGCTGTCAGGGTTGCAGCTTCACCTAGATGGCGTTGTTCGGACGCTCAAGCTCCTGGTTCTGGAACTTGGACTGCTGTGCTGAGCCGTCCGCCGTCGGGGCCACCGAAGCGACGCCGGCGGCGTTCACGAGCAGGCTGACGAAGGTCGGCTCGCTGGCACCGGCAAAGGTGATCCGGCCGATGTAGGAGCCGGGCATAAGTCCGGTCCAGTTCAGCGTGATCTTGCCCGTTTCACCGTTGGGCAGCACCAGCGGGTTCGGCGTGACCGTCGCATTTTTCTCGTTGGCACCTAGGACCGCGGCATCGACGGTTGCCTTCGTGGCCTTGCCGCCCGGGCTGGAGTACAGGTTCGCGTAGATCGTGTACTCGCCCGCGGCCGGGTTCGCGATCGACAGCGTCTCGCTGGCCGACGACGTGGCAACCTCTGCGGTTCCCCTGGGGGTGACGACCCACATGTCGAAGTCCGAATCCGGGTCGGAGGAGATAACCGAGAACTTGGCCAGCGGAGCACCGGCCGGGACCGTCACGGTCTTGACGAAGTTCGAGGCATCAGAGGCGCCAGGGATTCCGACGAACGGCCCCGGGATCAGCTCCACGGCGGAGGAATCCGCCTTCGACAGGCCGTCCAGGGTCATGCTGATTGGCTTGTCTGTGCCGGAGACAACGCTGATGTCACCCGTGCCCGTGCCGGACTCGGTGCTCAGGAATACTTCCTTCGCGGCCACGGCGGACTGCGGCCGGACCGAGATCGGCGAGGTGACGGTCTTGCCGGCACCCTCCCAGCTCAGTGAGCCCATGGCGAACTTGCCCAGTGCAGCGCTCTTGTTCTCGAAGGTGACCTTGAAGGTCTTCTTCTCACCGGCGGCCTTGAAGTTCAGGGCTGCCGGGGAAACACTGACCTTAATGCCGGGCACATTGGCTTTGACCTTGTAGGTGCCTGGGGTCAGTGCGGTGACCGTGCGGGTGACCTCGATCTTTCCGGTGAGGTTACCCAGCGAGAATGACGCGACGTTCATGTCCCGCGGCAGCGTGGTGGACGGCAGGCCGAGGTTGATCCCCGTGCCCTGGATGAAATTCCAGTAGTCGTCTCCGTTCGCGTCGTAGACAAGACCCGGATCGACCATCCGCGCCGGATCGACCTGGCCGGCGCCGGTGGCATGGACGTCTGTGTTCTTGGAGCCGTCGGCGTTCACGACATTGCCCGCCGTCGTCATCATGGCGGACTTGACCGTTGCCGGGGACCAGTTGGGGTTTTTACCCAGCAGCAGCGCGCCGAAGCCCGCAACGTGGGGTGCCGCCATGGAGGTGCCGGACATAAAGCCGAACTCCGCGCCGTCGGCGCCAATCGGCGACACACCAGCCAGGACGGCAACGCCCGGAGCGGCGACGTCAGGCTTCAGCAGGTCCGAATCCGTGGCGAGCAGCGGCCCGCGGGAGGAGAAGCCGGCGATCTGCGGCTGGGCCTCCAGCGGCAGTCCGGTGGTGTCCTTGTTGACCAGGGAAACCTTGATATCCGGGGTCTGGGTCACCTTGGCTTTGATCGCCTCGGTGGCCGGCGGGTTCACATGGACGGTGGGGACAGCGTGCTGGTCGGTGTCCAGCGAAGAATTGCTCAGGTTGACCAGAATCATGCCGACACCGCCGCCGCGCGCAACCTCGGCGCTCTTGGCGACGCGGTCAACAACGCCGCGGTCACAGACAACAACCTTGCCGACGACCTTCGCCGGGTCAAGTGTGCCAGGTCCACACAGCGCCGGAGACGACGGCGGGCTCGTGGCGGCCGCGTTGGCAGCCAGCACGACGCCGGCGTCCTTGACCTCTTTGCTCATGATGCTGGCACCCCGGAACTTGGTGCCGTCGGCGAACTCAACCGTGCCCTGGAGCTCCTGGGAGAAGCTGCTGGCCGCAACTGTGGTGACCCAAGGGCCGCCGTGGTTGACCGTACTGGCCGTCGGACCGGAGTTTCCGGCCGAGGCGGCAACGAAAATGCCAGCCGATGCAGCGTGGAGGAAGGCAATCGAGACCGGGTCGATGACGGACGTCGCGGAACCGGAGATGGAGTAGTTCAGTACGTCCACGCCATCGTCAATAGCCTGCTCGACCGCAGCAACGGAGGAGGAGCTGTAGCAGCCGCCGGTGTTAGGGTTCTTGTCTTCCCAGCAGACCTTGTAGACGGAGAGCTTGGCGGCCGGCGCAATTCCGCTGGTGAGGCCAAAGCTGCGGCCATCGACGAACGTCTCGACGTTGGCGTTTCCCACGGCGGTGCTTCCGGTATGGGTGCCGTGGCTGTCGACGTCCACCGGGGAGAGCAGCTCCTGGGGCGCACGCTCGCTCGGGGGAACGAAGCGCAGGAAGTCCTCGGCGAAGTAATGCGCGCTGAGGACCTTGGAGTTGCAGGCGGAACCGTCGAAGTCCTGGCCAATCTGGCACTCGCCAATGAAGGTGTCGCCGTCGGACTTGAGCATTGCGATCTTGCCGTCCGCCTTCCGGTATGGCACACCGACAACAGGCTGGCCGACGAGCGGCTTTACCTCTTCGCCGGTGAAGAAGGCGCTGTCGGGGGTGTACCCGGTGTCAATGACACCGACGACGACGCCCTTGCCGGCACCGTCCTGGCCGCCGAACTTGGTGTTCCAGGTGCCTTTTTCGCCGCTGAGCTTCAGGAAATCGGTGCTGGAGTAATCCGGGGCGTTTTCCGTGTCGGGGGCGACCACCAGGACGCTGGGATCCTTGGCGAGCTTGACGGCCTGTTCTGTGGTGAGTGTGGCGCTGAAGCCGTTGACGGCCGCGGTGAACTGACGCTGGATCTGGACGTTCTGCTGGGCCGCAATCTCGGCCTGCTTGTTCTGGAGGTGGGCCCGATACTTCTTTACCTCAGCCTTGCCGGTGTCGAGTTTCTTGCCCGCGGCCGGCTTGGTGGCCTGGAATCCCGCCGTGCTGCCTTCATAGCTCGCCGCCGGCATCTCGGCCAGGAGAACGATGTAGCGCCCGTCCGGATAAGTGCCGGGATCCAGATTCTTCTGTGCCACAGCCGCGGGGGTGGAGCCCGCTGCAGGTGCCGCGATGGCTGGCGCGATCGCGACTGTTGACAAGAGAACCGGCAAGCCCAGAGTCAGTGCCACGGCCCTCCGGAGTCCCCCGCTTCGAAGGAAGCTCTTTCCTGGTGATTTCACGTGTGGTTGAACCTTTCATAAGGAACGGTCCCGGCGTTGCTGCCGGCTCATCGACTGGCGGGAGAGCAAGAACTGAGACTCAAGCGGTCCGGACGGATACCAGCCGTTTTCATACAGTACAGACTGAGAGCCAGTTATGACATAGAACACAAACGGTAAATTAAAATTAGTCAATCAATTCGACAGCCCATCAAGGGACCGTCGTCGCCGGGCGGCGCGTTCGGCCCTGACGGGCTGTCGATTCGTGGGGCCTAAGGCGTTTCCGGAGCTTTACTGGCGGGGCGTACGGACAACTTCGCTGATCCAGGCGCGGGTCTTCTCATCGACGGGTCCGGCCACATTGCTGTCCCTGGCCTTCCGATCCGCCAAGATTTTCTGCAGAACCATCCGCCCCAGGCCGGCGAAAACGGCGGCAGCGACGACGGGCAAAAGCACGGATTTCGATTTCTCAGCCATACGCACATGCTACTGACGGAGCACCGGGGTGACCATAGCGTCGTCGCAGGTGAGGCGCGGGGTCGGGGCCTGTCAGCAGCCGAGAGGCGCCCGTTCCGCCCCGGTGGCCTGGCGCACACCGTTCACACTGTCCGCCGGAATGCGGCCGGACGCGCGGCGGCCGGTAGAATGGGCATGCAAGCTCGCGGAGCGCCCTCTCACGCTGTCTTCACCAAACAGCCCTCACCACACAGCGGACCGGTGTGAGACGGCACCACTCCGCTGCGCCCTTACCCAATGCTCACGCACAGGAGTTGCCGGATGCCCCGGATCGTTGTCGACGTCATGCCCAAGCCCGAGATTCTGGACCCGCAGGGGAAGGCCATCGTGGGTGCACTCCCCCGGCTGGGCTTCACCGCGTTCAGCGCTGTCCGCCAGGGCAAACGCTTTGAACTCACGGTCGACGGCGAGGTGACCGAGGAGATCCTGGCCCAGGCCCGGAACGCCGCGGAGACCCTCCTGTCGAACCCGGTCATCGAGGACGTCGTTAACGTCGAGGTCGTCGAGGCCTGAGATGACTGAACTCCCCCTGATCGGCGAAACCACCGCCGCCGCTTCTGGTGCCCGCGGGCTCGCGGGCGCGAAGATCGGTGTCGTTACCTTCCCCGGTACCCTGGACGACCGCGACGCCGTCCGCGCGGTGCGCCTGGCCGGCGCCACCCCGGTGGCCCTCTGGCACGAAGACACCACGTTGGGCGACGTCGACGCCGTCGTCATCCCCGGCGGTTTCTCCTACGGTGATTACCTCCGCGCCGGCGCCATCTCACGGTTCGCGCCGCTCATGGCCAGGATCATCGACGCCGCCAACTCGGACGCCCGGCTGCCCGTGCTGGGCATCTGCAACGGCTTCCAGATCCTCACCGAATCGCACCTGCTGCCCGGGTCGATGATCAAGAACGACGGCCTGTTGTTCATGTGCCGCGACCAGGTCCTGCGGGTGGAGAACAACACCACCGCGTGGACCCGGGACTACGCCGTCGGCCAGGAGATCACGGTGCCGCTGAAGAACCAGGACGGCCAGTACATCGCGGACGAGAAGACCCTCGATGCGCTGGAGGCGGAGGGCCGGGTGGTGTTCCGCTACGTCGGCTTCAACCCGAACGGCTCGCGCCGCGACATCGCCGGCATCTCCAACGCCGCGGGCAACGTGGTGGGCCTCATGCCGCACCCGGAGCACGCCGTGGAGGCCGGCTTCGGCCCCGAAAACGGCTCCGGCACCGAGGGCCTCGGCTTCTTCACCTCTGTACTGAACAAGATCGTGGGAGACAACAAATGACGGAGACGTCGACCGGCCGGACGGCAAGCACCGCCACCGAGACCAAAAAATTCAACATCGACACCGTCGAGAACGCGGCGAAGACCCCCGACGTCGAGCTCCCCTGGGCCGAGCTGGGCCTCAAGCAGAACGAGTTCGACGAGGTCGTCAAGGTGCTGGGCCGGCGCCCGACCGGCGCCGAACTCGCCATGTACTCCGTGATGTGGAGCGAGCACTGCTCCTACAAGTCCTCCAAGAACCACCTGCGCCAGTTCGGCGAAAAGGTGACCGAGGAGATGAAGAAGGACATGCTCGTGGGGATCGGCGAAAACGCCGGCGTCACGAACCTGGGCGACGGCTGGGCCGTGACGTTCAAGATCGAGTCCCACAACTCCCCGTCCTTCGTCGAGCCCTACCAGGGTGCCGCGACCGGCATCGGCGGCATCGTCCGCGACATCATTTCGATGGGCGCCCGCCCGGTGGCCGTGATGGATCCGCTGCGTTTCGGCGCGATTGACCACCCGGACACGGCCCGCGTCATGCACGGCGCGGTCGCCGGCATCGGCGGCTACGGGAACTCCCTGGGCCTGCCGAACATCGGCGGCGAAATGGTCTTCGATTCGGTCTACCAGGGCAACCCGCTGGTCAACGCCCTGGCCGTCGGCGTGATGCGCCACGAGGACATCCGCCTCGCCAACGCCTCCGGCAAGGGCAACAAGGTGGTGCTCTTCGGCGCCCGCACCGGCGGCGACGGCATCGGCGGCGCCTCCGTGCTGGCCTCGGAATCCTTCGACAGCACGAAACCATCCAAGCGTCCCGCCGTGCAGGTCGGCGACCCGTTCGCCGAAAAGGTCCTGATCGAATGCTGCCTCGAGCTGTTCAAGGGCTCCCTGGTGGAGGGCATCCAGGACCTCGGCGCCGCGGGCATTTCCTGCGCCACGTCCGAGCTCGCCTCCAACGGCGACGGCGGCATGGAAGTCGAACTGACCTCCGTCCTGCTCCGCGACCCGACCCTGACCCCGGGTGAAATCCTGATGTCCGAGTCACAGGAACGCATGATGGCCGTCGTCACGCCCGAGAACGTCGCCGCGTTTGAAACGGTCATGGACAAGTGGGCTGTCGAGTACTCCTGGCTGGGCGAGGTGACCGATACCGGGCGCCTGATCATCACGTGGGAAGGCGAAGTCATCGTCGACGTCGACCCGCGCACCGTGGCGCACGACGGTCCGGTCTACGACCGCCCCTACGCGCGCCCGGAGTGGCAGGACGCCGTGCAGGCCGATGTTTTCACCGGGTCCGTGCAGGATGCCGGCCGCCCGGCCGCCCCCGCTGACCTCGCCGCCGCCATCACCGAGCTCGTCGCGTCCCCGAACATGTGCGACAAGTCCTGGATCACCCAGCAATACGACCGTTACGTCGGCGGCAACACCGCGATGGCGTTCCCGGACGACGCCGGCGTGGTCCGGGTGGACGAGGAAACCGGGCTGGGCGTGGCCCTGGCCACCGACGCCAACGGCCGCTACACCTACCTCGATCCGTACCACGGCGCCCAGCTGGCGCTGGC
Source organism: Pseudarthrobacter sp. HLT1-3 (assembly GCF_059383535.1). Taxonomy (NCBI): domain Bacteria; kingdom Bacillati; phylum Actinomycetota; class Actinomycetes; order Micrococcales; family Micrococcaceae; genus Pseudarthrobacter; species Pseudarthrobacter sp. HLT1-3. Next base: position 26,875 of record NZ_JBWZCJ010000032.1, read on the forward strand.
CGAGGCCTACCGCAACGTCGCCACGTCCGGCGCCGTGCCGATGGCCGTCAGCGACTGCCTGAACTTCGGCTCCCCCGAGGACCCCGACGTCATGTGGCAGCTGGCCGAGGCCATCCGCGGCCTGTCCGACGCCTGCATGGTGCTGGGCATCCCGGTCACCGGCGGCAACGTCTCGCTCTACAACCAGACCGGCGCCACCCCCATCCACCCCTCCCCGGTGGTGGCAGTGCTGGGCAAGTTCGACGACGTCGCGCGCCGCACGCCGTCGGGCTGGAAGGAAGACGGCCAGGCCATCTACCTGCTCGGCACGACGGCGGCGGAACTGGACGGTTCGGAGTGGTCCAACATGCGTGGACACCTGGGTGGGCTGCCGCCCAAGGTTGACCTCGCGGCCGAACGCGCGCTGGGCGAGATCCTGATCAACGCCTCCCGCGACGGCATGGTGGACTCCGCCCACGACCTCTCCGAAGGCGGCCTCGCGGCGGCCCTCGTGGAGTCCTCGCTGCGCTACGGCGTTGGTGCCCGGATCGCGCTGCAGGACGTCCTGGACCGCGACGGCGTGGACCTGTTCACCGCCCTGTTCTCCGAGACGCAGGGCCGCGCCATCGCGGCCGTGCCCCGCTCCGAGGAGATCCGGTTCAAGGACATGTGCACCGCACGCGGCTTCCCGCACCTGCGGATCGGCGTTGTCGACGCCGAAGGCGGCACCCTGGAGATCACCGGCGTCGAGACCATGAACCTTGACGCCCTCCGCGAAGCCCACGAGGCGACCCTGCCGAAGTACTTCGGCTAGCCCGGGGTTTTCATGAGGGTGGGGCCCGTAGGGTGTGTTTAAGCGACGAAAGGTGCTTCTGAGCTGGGAAAATAGTGTTGTTGACGCACTGTTCCACCG
>NZ_JBWZCJ010000033.1:0-27544 GCF_059383535.1 Pseudarthrobacter sp. HLT1-3
ATCCTGGAAATCGGAAGTCATCCACCGATTCTTCCAGCCCCCACGCCAAGGACCCGGAATATCACCCGGCGTTTTAACGACTACTGACCCACGCTCCTAGACGGGCTGCGACTCGGCCGAGAATGCAGGGATGCCGGACTACTGCGCTGGCATCTAGCAGTGTTCCCGCCCGATTTGGGCTCTTCCGGCGACTGAAAGGAGCGGCAGGACGTCGTCCTCCACGAACCTTTCCCAGCGGCAGCCGCAACGGCTAGGGCCGCTGCCCCGCCCCTCGATCCCTCTACGAGTCTCCTTACAGCGACTCTGCCCCTGCCGGGCCGGAAAGTTTGTTCCCGGAGGCGGATGTGGATCTGCTCGCTGAGGCGTTGAATCGGGTGCGCGTTTCGGCGATGGCGGGGTAAAGCGGACGTCTTCCGTGCACGAACTTTCAACTTAGTAGTCTTAAAAATCGTTTCCCATCTGGAAGGGTGGCGTCTTCGATAACGAGGTGGGATCTGTCAAGGGATGGGGTCCCGCCGGAACGGCATGATGGACATCCACGGCGTCGTCGATGACGGAATGCAGCAGGAACGCCCCCTCGGCTAGGCTGCCTGGCAGTGATTAGCAGGTTTCAACAGAGGAGTATTGAATGAAAGCCAACGCTTATAGCGCAGAACTGGCCGCGGCCATGGAGGCCGGTTTTGTAAAAAACTACTACACAGGGGAGCACTGCCACAGCCTTGCCGACGCCTACATGGCGTCCCTGCCCGAGAACTCCCTGCCTGAGGACATTGAGGAGCGTGAGGAGTACGACCGCCTGGTCCGGTGGTCCCTGGAGAAGAGCAACGCGTCGCCGGGAGAAGTCGTCAGGACGTTTAATTACATCCGGGTCAAAGCAGTGCGGGTCGCCATGAAAGTCGCTCAGAGGCGCGGCGAGGTAGGCGAGCACGAGTTCCTTTATTAGGTCCCAGGACCTAACGTCGTACGCACCGCCCTGGGGCGTCCAAAAGGACATGCACGTCAGAACCCAACTGGGCTATTACACGTGCGGCATGACTGAACCCTCGGCTTACGAGCTCGAAGCATGACGCAATGCTCAGCGGTTCAGAGGCCGTCCGGCCTCGCAGGCGGTGAGGTTTGCCGGCGAGCAAATGGCCGCAGGAGCTGCGAAAAGCGGTGAGCGCGCCACGCAGTATCTCGAGGGTCAGCCCCGCGCCCATGCAGCCGTCTTGCTGCTAGGAATCCGCCGCCAAGAGTACCCTTGTGATCAAAACCAGCACCCGCGAAGCCGTCGACACTATTCCGTCGACTGGAGCGGTGCCGGTGTTTCCGGAGGGCGTAGTCGACTGGAGCGGTGTTGTTGTTGCGCGTGGGGCTTTTGGTGAGGACCTCGTCGTATGTCGGCGATGTCGCTGACATGTAGGCGGCGTGGGAGCCTCAAAGTGTCTCCCAGGCCTTCAGGTCCAAGACTTGGGATGCCTGGTCCGGTGCGTTCATGTTTTGAGGATGCCACAGCTTCGCTCGTTCGCCGGCCGACTCCGAACTGCGTCGGGTATTGCCGGACCTCGTCCGGCGTGAGACCCCGGTACACACCAATTAGTGAGGGTCGGGCGAAGATTTTCCCGACCCAGAGTTAGAGGACTATTTCATGTGGCTGATGCGAACTGCATTCAAGATCTGTTTTCCACCCAGTGGCGTCAAGGCTGTCGCCCGGGACATCGTCAAGACGGTGGACAATGCGGCGGCCAGTGGCCTGGCTAGCCAGCGCACTTCGGGCACGGCGGCGTCGCCGTCAGAGGTCGCCCCAAGGCCGACGCCGAAGCCCGTAACTCATGACTGGTTCTTGTTGGCCTTCTGGGTCATGATTGCCGTCTTCAGCTTCAGCTTCACGTACGGGATCCCCCTAGGAGTTTTGATCGTCATCGGACTCGCAATCTACTTCAAGGTCACCTCCAAACTGCAGGCGAAGTCTGCAGCGGCGGCGGAACCCAGCACGCCGAGCTTGGTGCCACTTCCAGCCCCGGCCATCCCGTCAGGATCACATGCGGAAGTGAAACTGCCCGCAATGAAGGTTGCTCGCCTTGTTTCGACTACTACTATTGCCACCCCTCAGCCGCCACATCCCGGTGTTCCCGCCGGTTGGTACCCACGGGGCGACGTACAGCAGTACTGGGACGGCAACGTCTAGACAGACCACATAGCCCCGCTGGTCTGAGGACGTAGCGGCAAGTCACTTTCCGATCGATGACTGAGCCGCACGGGGTCTCTCCCAGAGTGAATGGTGCGGGCTGTAACGGCGAATTAGCGCCTGCGGGGCCCGGCCTCAGTGTTAGCGGCGCGCACATACTCCTCCAGTTCCGCGATGCTGATTATGGGCGTTTCAGACATCGACAGGCGGGCAGACAAGAGTCGTTCATCCACCACAACGAGTGGAACGACCGTCCAACTACCCTTGAGCGCTGCAATCCCGAGTTCGTTGAGTGTCGGGGCAACGTGTCTCCGAACCCAGTCCGCTCTGAGTGCAAGTCGTTTTACTGCCGCTTTGTCGGACTTGAGCAGGTTGTCGATTTCGTTGGCCAGTTCGGCAGGGGTTCTGGCGACTTCAAAGTCCTTGGCCTCGATGACGTAGATGCGCCGGTGGCGTTCGTCGACCCCGATGGCATCGATGTCTCCCAGATCGGCTCCGTCAATGTTCCTGAAGTCGTGGCGGCCTATTCGGCTAAGACGACTCCTCACTCCAGTCAACGCGGCTGCTTTCAGGCCATTTGCCACGGTCAATTCGAAGGAGTCGCCTTTGGCGCTTCTGATTTTGTTCAAGGCGGTCTTCATGGGTTTCGTCTTGGCCTGCAACCTGCCCGCCTTGAACTGATCCAGCCAGAACGAAGCGGTTTGCCACAGCCGCCGCCGGCCCGCGACTATCTCTGTTGCGTCTTGGGGGCCGGTCTGTAGAAGGGGGCGCCTGAGGTAGGACAGGTCACGATTGAAGCGCCATGGGAAAACGGAGGTTCCGGCTTTCCAGTATTCCTCCGCTGTGGCTGCCCTGGGAATCAGTGTGAGGGCATTGAGAAGGGCCTCGACTTTAGTGTCATCCCATCCAGCCTCTGTCGTGAGTTTCTCTCGGATGCCTGCTTCGGTGACCGTGAAAACGTCCCTGAAGCCGTCGTCGTCTCCAATGGAGATAATGTGGCCGCAGGCCTCTCCCAGATCCGTGAAGGTGAAGCCGAACTCAAGCTCGGCCAATGCATCAGCGTCCGGCAGGGAGTAGATGTCATTACCTGCTGCCTCTTTCAGGTCGGCGATAGCAGCCTCGAACGTCAACTGTGCCCGGGTGTCGCCGAAATGCGTGAGCGCGCGGTGATATCTGTCTTCGTCGCGTGAAATTCCCAGTCGTCCGGAGCCAAGTATTGATACCTCGGCGTCGGATATGTTGTGCCGGATGGCGTCGGACAGCATCCCTTTGTTGATGATCTCGCTGCCAAGGGCGAGCATGTGGTCGTATGCCTCGTTGGTGAGCGGAAGGGTTCCCGAGGGCGCTACAGCTGTGACGTATTCGATGAGGAAGCGACTTGCCAATGATGACGCAACGGCTTCAGTTTGTTGGTCTTGAAGCCTCTGAACCTGGTTGTCGCCGGTTCCGAAGCAGGCCAGCCGCGCCCGCAGTTGCGCAGGCTCCCGCGCCGTTTCGGAGCTAAGAGCTTCGTCCAGGGTAACCAGCTTCTCCAAAAGACCCTCGCCGCTCAGGGCGCCGACTGTTTCGTGGAGCTGATCCATCAGCCACCGGGTGACCTTCTCGTTGAGGAAGCTGGTTCGTTGATCCTTGCCGATTGGGCCCGGCAAAAGGCCTTGCTCGTCTGTAAGAAAGGCGCCTAAGTCATCTAAAACCTTGGCGACAGGAGCAGATTGGACTCGACGTGCGTCTGGCAAATTGCCGGCCCATTCGGTAACCAGCGTCCCGCCACCGTAGACATGAATCATCTGCTTTGGACCGGGAGGAACCACCATATTTAGCAGAGCTTTCAACGCTGCACCTGCAGGCTCGTCCGGGGCCAGGGTTTCAAGCAGGGTCGCTACCAGATGACGGTCCAGGTAGTTGGGCGGATCGTCGGCCTCAGGCGGGGGAGGGGCACTGAAGGTCAACGTCAAGCGCCCGGACTCGACCATCTGCGCCGAAATCCACCGCGATTCGTCATCCTGGTCCCCCGAAAATTCCATCCTGGAGGGACGCGTTGTCACGTCGACTTCAAGAATGCCGTCGTCACCGTTAGCTGCTGGCAACGATGGGCGCACAGTCATCAGTTGCCACAACCAGTAGGCCACCGCCTGGCCGAGATCATAGGTCGATGTCGCCGTTCCGCCGTGGTCTCGCCCCAGACGGACCCATACACGGCGTTCGCCGGTTGCAACGATAATCGATGCCTGTGAAGCGCCAAGGACCAAGTAGAGCGGTGCTGATTCGCGCCCATGAAGGGCATATGCCTCTGACAGGACCCTGGCTTTGGGGTCAATCACCCAATGCCGGTCGATTCTCCGGTAGTTGTCGATCCTCAGTTGTTGTCCGTATCCCACGTCGAAACTGACCATGGTTGGCCTTGCTTCGTCGCCCATGTAAAAACTGTCGTCGTGATCCCGGTAGAAGGAGAACACGTCGACAGCAGAAAACGCCAGGACCCTCGCTTCCCGTTCGAGGCGTTCCCGGGCCAGGGCAAAGTACCAGAGGGTCATCTTGTCGGTTCCTGGAGATTGGAGGATTGTTTCCAGGTCATCCATCGGAAGCAACAAGGTAGGAGTTGAGGTTTCTGTGTTCGGTATCCCGAACGCCATGTCCCTGCCGACCCCCTGATACGCAACAATGCGAAGCGTTTTTTCCGGTGGCGTGTCGGATGCTGAGAATACTTCGTGGATGCTTTCGGAGAGCGCAGGGACCCGCCAGTGCTGGAAGATTGCCGACGGGTTGTAGTCGGTCAGGTCATCCACTAGACAGATGACGTCCAGGGTCTTGTCCTGATCGAACATTGTGCTGCCGCGGAGGTACCCATCTCCGGACTCGGTGAACTCCAGCGGCTCGTCCGGTATGGACTGAAGAAGCCTGCGGGCCTCGTGTGCGGTGACGTCACGCAGGGCGTGAGCCAGGGTAGTCGAGCATCCCCACTCGTAGCTTTCGTGGATGATGTGGTGACGGAGGCACGCCAGCAAGTGCCCGGGAGATGCCAGTGTCACTACAGATCCGGACTTGATCAGCGGCTTGAGGATGATGCCGTCGTCGATGAGATCGCCCTCGCACCAATCAGGGATTTCGGCTCCGGTTTGAACGAGTTGGTCCTCGAGGTACTCCCGCACGTAATCAGGTATGCCGGCCCAGAGCCGCGCCGTATCGAACTGGACGTATGCGGACAGATCAGCAAGTTTTTGGGCGCCCGGAACGGTCACGGCCTGGCCCCGATGCAGCGTAACGGAACCGCGCTCAAGCCCCGCAGTACTGGCGACGCTGTGGCTGAGGTCAAGAAGGCACGCGGCCAACGCTTTAACGCGTACGACGTATCCGGCGGGGAACGTGTCCCTAGCGGAACCGACTACTGCTGCCAACAAAGACGAGGCGGTGCGGGCGCCTCCTCCCTCCGAGATCCCTTCCAGAACGCGCCGTGCCCCGCCGGTATACGGCACCTCCGTGACGTAGATCCCTTCATACCGATCTTCCTGCTGTCGCACGTCAGATCCGGACACGAAGGGATCCGCCAACAGCTTTTTCACTGTCGAGGAGGAGAGGCGCCGAGCTTGGGGCCGGACAGGAAGGCGTGCGGCTACCGCTGCCAACCTCTGAAGTCGAGTCAGGAAATGCACGTTGGCCGGCACGAGCTGCAGAGAACTGGCTGCTGCGAGTAGCGCAGGGCCGTCCACCTCGTCCCAGGCTCCGCCTTGCGGAATGATGTTCGATACCCCTGCCCGCATCAAGTGCTCAGCCCATCCCATGGCCTCAGAGTCGGCGAAAAAGTCTTGCAAGTGATCCCCCTTATTGCGCGGTGCCAGCATTTCACAGTGCACCGACGTTTCGGGGGCGACACGAGATATTGCGTTGAACGGGTAGGGCGAGCCGCGGTCACGCTCGTCGAACGGTAACTGCGGACTTAGGGCGCCGGGATCGCTGCCCTCAATACCTAGTGGGGCGTGCTGCTCGACGGGCACAGTCCTGCATCAGCCAAGAATGGTGCCGTCAGCCGTAACCGCTTCGACCCGACCCTGATCTACGATTCGTATCTGGGCAGGGACCAACCGTCAGACAGAGCTTGCATCGGCGTGGTCGCGGGTGTGTCCGGGTAGAGTTCGAGGTCCTCCGATGAAGGAGATTCCTACACCGTCTTACAGTTCAACGGGGTTGGCGTCGGTGCCGAGTTCTGCCCAGAACTTGCCAAAGTCGTCCAGGCCAGCGAGCGGCGAAGACTGGGCGAGATCGACGATGCCCCGGACGACGGCGTGAACCATTTGGGGGTCCCCTGAGTCCATAGCCTGGTCGAGGCGGACGAACATGTCCTCGCTGGTCTGCGCGCGCTCAGCGAAGAATCGCTCGAAGTAGAGCCTCAGAATCTTCTCGGCCGCGTGGATGCGGTCGACCTGGACATGCTCGGCTGCTGCAATAGACGCGCGCTTTATTAGCGCTCCGGGAGTGAGGCCGGCGTTGGGTAGCGCGGCCACGGCGACACGTGTAGGGATCTTTCCCTGCTCGACTTGGCTGGCGTCATACCAGCGGCTCTCGACTATGCCGGCAACGACGTCCGCTTCCGTGTCGGTCTAGCCTTCTTGGCAGCCTTGAGGTCCTGGTTCATCCCGCCTCAAAGCGTATCTTCCTGAGGCACCAATGTGTCGAACTTGAGGCCGCTGGAGGCCTCACCTCGGCCGGTGCTTTTCCGCGCACCGTACCAGAGATGCACTCTGCCGTCTGGGCCGCGGGTACGCTGGTAGCACTGGTCGACCACCACCCCGTACCGTGGCACCACTTCTTCGTAAATGAAGTACGCCGCGGGGAAGTTCTGGCGCAGCAGCGGCGTCCGGGGCCGCACCTTCTTAGGAGTGGGGTCGTCAGGGAACACCCGCGGTAGAGCTGCGCGCTGCAGCTGGATCTCGCGGGTGCTTCCTGCGACGCGCACCGGAATCATGGGGATCCAGTGCTCGGGCACGTCTGTCATGAGGCGGTACCGCAACGGGGCAACCGGGGCTGGAGGTGGCGTCGCCGCGCCCGAGGAGTCGAAGACTCGTCTTAGGTGAGCACGGTACTCATGGGCCACCTCAGCGCCGGGACGGCTCTGGCCGCTGGGGAGCGGAACGGTCCGCTCGATCGCCCAGACCATGTTGGCTACCTCGTCGCGGACCAGAGCGACCTGCTCGACCACCCGACTTTCCTGCACCTTGGGTGCAACAGGGAGGAGCACCAGGCGCGGGGGAACGGTGGACCCGGGAGGGGCGCTGGGCTGGAACATTGACCAGGTGGCGCGTTCAGGGTGGGCGTTGTCGTCAGCGAACGGAGCGACCCAGGTCCGCTCGCCGAAGACGTTGGTGACCGCGATTCCTCTCGTCTCTGCAACGCAGCCGACCGGAAGCGTCCACGGCACAACGAACCAGTCGTTGGCGAAGTTGAGCGCGAAGTCGAGCATGAGGAGCGTGCCCAGGTCGACCTTGTCCGGGCGCACGTCTCCGAAGTTGGTGCGACGATCCTCGAAGGCCCACCAGCGGGTGCTCGGCATCCCGTCGAACAGGATGTTGGTGGGGATGAAGCTCTGGACGTCAGGATCCGGTGTCGCCGCGGGCGGCTGGGGGCCATCGAGCCGCGGCTCGTCGGGCCGCGACTCCAAGGCGAACCAGTCGAGCCGACCGTGCTGGTACTGCGGAGCGCGCATCACGACCTCCGCGGCCGACCCGTCAGGCTGGGTGGCACCGGTCTGCCCAGAGATACCGAACGTGTACTCCAGCCGGGCGGGATCCCAGGCGTCGCCGCTGTCCTCCGGCACGTGCACGAGGTTGGCGAACCAACGCGACAGGCGACCGGCCAGTGTCGTGATTGTTGCCTGCTGCGACGCCGCGGCCCCGACGCCGTCATGCGCGGCGCCGCCGGCCCGGACGTGCTCGACAAACGCGATGCCGTCCATTGCGCGACCCGCGGCGCAGCTGACGCGCTGCCAGACGTCGGCGTGCGCGCAAATGGCGGCGTCCGCCTCGTCCTCCGGGTCAGGGACGGGCACCGGCCAACGGGAGAGATACGCCGTGCTCAACATGGCCACGCTCGGGTCAGCCGCGAGGAGCTGAAGCCAGCGACGCCCCACGACCAGACGGAGATCGAGGGAGAGGTACTGGGTGCCGGTGCGCAGCGGGAGGTCCCGGCGTTCGACTCGCGGTTCGAGCGGGTCAGCGCCCGACAGGGCCCCTGAGGGATGACCATCCGGCTGATAACGGTCGATCATGCGTACGTCGACCATGCCGCGCGCCAGCACCGGCGAACCAGCGTCGTCGCCGACGAACTCCCCCATCTGCCACTGTCGCGCGAGCATCCACAGGCCGTCGCTCACCTCCGCGCGCAGGGCCCGGTCGAAATGGTGGGTTCGCGGACGACCTTCGAGCCGGTTCCATCGGGTCACAGCCGGGAACAGTCGCGAGGCGAGAGCCTCGTCGAGCTGCTGCACGATGTTTGGCTCAACCATCAGCGCGCTCTTTCAGCCAAGGATGTGTAGATGGCCACGTTGCGCAGCAGGTTATTGGAGATCGAGATCTCGGGGAACGTGTAAGCCGAGTGCGTCGCGGGCAGGAACGCTGCATAGGCCGTATCGTCGAGGTGCCGTGGCTCCAAGGCGCGTAGCTTCGCAGTGTTGAACGCGTCATTGACGCCTTCGACCAGATCCTCCCACGTCCACCTGCCATCCGCCCGCGCGGGGAGCGCCAGGAGAAATGCCTGCGGCGCCTCCGCGTTGGGTCGGTCGTAGTGGAACGCAACGCCCGTGGTCTCGTGAGTGCCAGGGACGATCTCGGTCCACTCGTCGACCATGAGTCCGGCGATCGGCTGGGTCGGGTTAAAGGACTCGGCGAAGTGCGCTGCGTAGAGCAGTCGGTCCGGGATCCGGTCGTAGGGGTGGGCAGGGGGCTTGATCTCCAGCGCCAGCCAGTTCTCACCCGGTTGGTGGGGGAGCTGGAGGGGCCGCAACTGCGGCGAGCCGACATCGGTCAATGCCTCGCTCAGCAGTACGAGGTTCTCCCAGTGCTGAAGCTTCTCCCGGACCCGGGCGATCCCGTGCATCCAGTCGTCGACAGGGAAGTCGCGCTGCGGCCCGGCAGCGTCCGTCGTGAGGTAAGTCAGCAGGCCGGCCGTCCCGTGTGCGTAGGCCAGTCCGAGCTCGGCGGTTGCCGGGCCGGTGAGGGTGATCGCGGGGACCACTACGAGGTCTTCACCGAAGAGCACCTCGGCGGCTTCGATCACGAGGGTGCCCTGCCGGTCGGGCGTGGCCGAGGCGTGCTCGGTGAGCAGCCCGGCCACCCGGTCGGTGCGGCTGATGATCTCGTCCTTCAGTTGCCGGGCGGCTGTGGCGAGCCGGGCGCGGAACGCAGCGACCGCGTCGGTCTCGGCCTTGAGGTCGAGGGGGTCGTGGTCGACCGCGGCCCAGGGCATCGCCGCCTGCACGTCCACGAGCAGTTGGTGCAGCGACGGCCGGCTCGGTTCGATCGCGTCAAGCAGGTTGCCTTGCACCGTGGTGAGGCCGTTGCGTCGGGCTTCGAGGGCGAGCCGGTGGTTCTCTAGGCTGACACCGTCGGTGATCGCCGTGCTGACCAGCACCTCCGCGGTTCGCAGCAGTTGGCGCCGCTCGTCGTCGGTAGCGGTAACCTGCAGCGCGTCGTACTCGATCAGGAGTTCGTCGAACCGGGCCAGCCGGTCGTCCCAGACCTGTAGCCGTTCCGCCACCTTGGCCACGACCGCGGCGAAGGTAGCGGCGCGCCACTGGTACGCGAACCCGGTTCCGGAACCCGGCAGACGGTAGGCCGCGAGGGGCTCGACTGTGTCGACGTACGACGCGATCAAAGCGTCAGCGGTCGTGGCCGGGTTTACAGCAGCGGTCATGAAGGCATCGAGCGCGGGCACGTGCGTAGTGAGCAACGTGGCGCTGGGGGACGAGACCCGGGAGGCGGTGACCGTGCCAGGAATCTCTGCTGCCGTTGTCGCCTCGCCATCGCGCAGGAAGTCGGTGGGGCGTAACGGACGGGAGGCCAGGACCAGCTTCCGGAGGCTTGTGAGCAGTGCCTCCAATTCAAAGAAGGTCACCTTGGCGGCTACTCGGGTTGTGTGTTTGATCGTGATGGGCTGGTTTAGGGCGACGTCGGCGGTGCGGTGGAGCCTGGCCAGGATGCGATCATCCAGGTCTCCCAGAGCCTGCCCGCCGTCGGTCTTGGCGCGGTAGAGCAGGTCGGCGGGGTGCAGCCCGAGATCGTCCTGGCTGATGAACGCTGAGGTGGCGGTGCCGGTCATCCTGTCGGTGTACGCGACTGTGCAGCCGACGTCGCTTGGGCGCGGCAGCCGGGCGGCCAGCCACGCGTTGACGCGGGGCTCGACGGACGCGAGCGGGGTGAGTGGCACAGTCGGCAGCGGGTTGGCCGGGGGAGTCGCGGCGAGGTGAATGCCCACGCGGAAGGTCAGGGTAGTCCCGGAGCGCGGCGTGCGCACGACGCCGGGCTCCGGGGGGTAGTTGCCTTTGGCGAAGGCATCGAGCGTGCCGGCGGCGCGCTCGTAGTTGCCCGACACGGCTTGGAACACCGACTCGGTGAGGCCCAGATCAGCGAGCGCGTCGTTGAGGTCACGGATGTGCTCCACTGCGGCGGTGATCGCGTCCTCCTCGCGGGGGTCAGGGCGCCGGGGGAGTGTGGCCGTGGGGAGACCGAACGGGTAGGTCGCCTGTTCGGACTTCTCCACGTGCTCGATGAGCTTCCGCCCGTCAACGACGTTGATCGCCGTGATGGACTCCTGCGCGGGTCCGTCGGTCGTGGTGGTCTTTTGGATCTGGTTGGCCGCCAACGGGAAGGCCCGGCGCATCGGGTACACCAGCGCCCGCACCTGCAGTGGGCCGTGGTCGTGGACGTGCCGCTCGAACGCGTAGCCGAGCAGCGCCCCGAGCGACTGCCCGTTGCGCATCCCTTCGAGGATTTCCAGCGCTGCGCGTACCCGGGCCGAGGATAGGTTCACGGCGAGCCGACCGCCGTGCGCCTCGTGGCCGTTGCGGAGTACGGCGGCGGTCGCGGCATGGCTCAGCGAAGGTGCGTGGATGAGGCCGAGGTTGGTGGGGTCGGTGTACAGCGGCTCTGTGTCCCTGAGGTTGATGGCTTTGTCCACGTCCGGGGGCAACGGCTTGCGATCGAGGACTTTGCCCTCGGGGCGGATCGGCTCCAGCCAGCCGTACGCGCCGACGTACAGCCCGTCCTCCGAGGACTTGACCTGATCGTCCCTCTGGGGGATGTTCGCGCGGCGCTGCGGAATGGTCCGGAGCCTGCTGAGTCCCCAGTCGGTTAGCCCGGACTTCCAGGCATCGAGACGGTGGCTCGCGGTGTCCACGTGCTCGGCGAAGAGACGCTCCAGGCGTGCGGTGGGAAGCCCGGTTAGGCGGGCGAGGGCATCCAGGTGTTCCGGTAGCGGACCCTCCAACACCGGAAGGTGCCAGATTAGGTGCTCGGCGACGGTGCGGTCGGGCCGACCGGTGACGGCCTCGTCGGGGAGCATCAGCGCGGCGTAGGTGCTCTCGCTGCCCTTTTCCATTGTCGCGACATGCACCATGGTGGGCTCCCGCAACTCTGTGCGCACGTCCTGAATGGTGCCTGCCTTGGCCTTGAGGTCTAGCGCGGCCCACCTGAACCCTTGCTGAAGGGAGTGCCGGAGCAGTAGGTACAGCAGCGCCTTCGGTGTCCTGCCTGCGTCGAACCCCTCCTCACGCTGCAGGGTGACGAAGCTGCTGGAGGCCGCGTCAATCAGCCAGGCGATGTAGTTGCGCCCGCTGGCACAGGCGCTGAGCGGTATGTGCTCCGAAAGCGGTACGTCGTCGACGACTGGGCCAGTGAGCGGTGTCTGGCGCTCATGGTAGACCTTCGCGAGGACGTCGGGGACTTCGGTTCCCGTGTAGCCGAACCGGTGCAGCAGTTCGAGCGCCTCGTTGGGTGGAAACAGGCGGAGGAACGACAGCGCCAGCGGGGTGTCCACCAGGCTCAGTTCGTGGACCTTGTGGTCGACGCTGTCGGCCAGTAGCGGGTAGTACTCCACGGACGACGGGTGCAGCCCGAGAACGTCTAGGAGCACCTGGTGCGGGTCGCCCGGATCACCGATTTTCGAAATCCGAGGAAGGAGCGCCTGCCAGTCCTTCTCGACCTTCCGGACCACGTCGAACAACCTGGCCGGGAAGCTCCGGCCCTCACCGAACCAGCCAAGCCGTTCGAAAGCGACGGTCGGGACGATCCCGTAGGGCTGGTCCCCGATCCGCAGCGAGGGAAGCGGCCCGCGGCCCATGACGTGTCGGGTAAAGAAGAGCCGCGTGTCCTCGACGGTCTGGCGTGAGAAGACCGGCGTGAGCTGGGACCCCATCAAGTAGCCGATGGTGGAGTTCCACAGAGCGATCTGCATGGCATGTGCCTCGCTCCGGTCGGCCAAGCCAGCGCCGGGGATCCGGGCGACGAGATCCGGCGAGATACCGAGGCCATCGGCGAGCCATTGGCCGTCGCGTCTCAGTAGCTGGTCGGCTTCCCGCGTGAACTGCGGCTGTTGCAGACAGAGCGCCCGAAAAGTCCGCTCGGGGTCGTCGCGCCAGGTGTAACCAGCGCCGCTCTCCTCCGTGTTGTTGGTGGGCGTGCCCTGGCGCAGGATCTCCAGACCGGGACGGCTGTAGAGGTGGTGCTCCAGGAGCCGCTCGAAGCGCTGCCGGCCCTCTTCGGCCGTGTCAGTGAGCCTTACGCCGAGTACGAGCACGCGCTCGAATCCGGATCGGGCCTGCTCCTCGGAAAGGTCGAACTGGAATGCCATCCCCACATCCACCGCCCTCTTGAAATCGAACATCCAGGCTAGGTCGTCGGGGATGACCAGTTGGTCGTCGACTGGCCGTAGCCGTTCGGCGTCAGCTGCAGAGGGATCCGGGCCGGCGATGAGGGTGGGCGGGATGGGCCTTCCGACCACCACTTTTTGGGGCTGCCCGGATGTGTCGTACCCGACGAAAACCAGTCGCTCGGGCAGGATGTCTACCCGCGCCGGACTCGACCACGAGGTTGCCCGAACCTGCAGGTCGGCGAGGTCGGCGATCTGCAGGGCCGACGTCTTTAAGGCAGCGGTGGCCCGCGTGAACGGTGGTGGCGGTGGCTCGTTGAAGTTCACCGGCCGGTAGGTCGCAGCGATGCGCTGAGCCTCGGCGGTTCCGGCGAGGCTTTCGAGGTCGTCGTAAGCTGTCTGAAGACGCGTCGGGTCGTCACCTGCCCGCCAGGCAGCTGTCCAGTAGCCCAGAGCAGCGGTCGGCACCGTCTTCGAGGAGACAATTACGAGCAGGACGTCGGTCGCGGCGTCACGGTTCTCTTTGGCGTCGGGTTGGGCCGGCTGGTACTGGCGCAGCACCCAACCGGCCCGCCCTGAACCACACGCGGCGACCAGCTCACGCCAGGCCGCTCTGTCCAGGTCGGGGTCGCCGCCCGAGCGCCACATTGCGGTCCAGAACGCCCGGCCGTTCTCGACCTCCGACTCGCTGAGAGTCGCCTCGAACGAGTCAACGAGACAGGTGTCGGGATAGACCCGCACCCACAGCTGGGGCTGACCGTGCTCCCCTTTCTTGAAGCGGGTCTCGAGTCGGAGCGGCAGGAGCAGGATGGGGGTTGAGTCGAGCTGGCTGATGGTTCGTCGTGGGTCGGTGAACTCCGCCAGACCTTCGGCGATCCGGTCGCGCACCGCGCGCTCGGCTGCGAGGAGCTGGCGAGCCTCGACGCTGGCCGCAGTGAGCTTCCTTACCTTGCGATCGGCGTGCGCGAGGCCCGTGTGCGTTGCGGTGCGCGCGGCGTCGTCGCGGCGCTGACGAGCCCGACCCAGAGCATCGTCGACGAGCAAGACGTTGACCCTGGCATCCTCAATCTTCTGCTGCTGGGCAGACTGTTGCGCCCGCAGATCATCGAACTCAGGCATCATCATCCTTCACCTTCACGAGCATCTCGGCGGCGTGCACAGCCATCATCACGGGCACCTGGAACAGGATGTACGCGATCTCCGCGGCGGTCGTGTTCGATCGCCACTGGTAGCGGTGGTCCTCGTCGTACTGCGTTCGGCCGTCGTTGCCCGAGCCCGGGTCGACCAGCGTCCGTGTGCCATCGGCTCCGGGCAACAGGCAGGTGCCCTCAGCGGTCCCCACGTCAGACCAGGCGAGCTGGTTCCAGGTGTTGATTGTGGTTCGTGGCGCGTCCTGCGGGAGGTCGAGCCCGAACCGCGGCTCACCAGGGCGCTCTTTGATTACGAAGAACCAGCCGGGGTCATCCGAGCCGTCGTCCTGCGGCCCTCCGCGTGCCTCCTCGGCGGTGAGGTCGAATCCGAAGAAATAGATGTCCGGGTCGACCTTGGCTTCGTACAGCGGCGATTTCACCACGGTTCGCGCCGGATCGCCGCCGGCGGGCAGCTCCTTGAGTCTGCGAGGCTTTGCCTTGTCAGGGGTTCCGTCGGCCTTCAGGACCCACTCAGCGCGGTGCGCGTAGATCACTGCGGTGGGGTATTTCTTGAGCAGCTCCCCGCGGATCACGAGGACGACCTCGTTCTCCTCCTCGCCACCCTGTTCCCGGTGGTCAAAGCTGCCCAGGTCCTTGTTTTTCGCCCAGATGTGCAACTCGGGGATGTCGCGCAGTACCTCCCGGAGCCGAGTGGGATCGGTGCCCGGCGCAGCGAGGTATCCGGTGATGTCCCAGAACTGACGGAAGTAGCTGCCGAGCTGGTCGGTCGGGTACTCGCGCCACAGCAGTTCGCGCGCGAACTCGTGGTTGAGGCCGATCATGTAGCTCTCGATGAACTCCTGATTGGTCTCAAGCAGAGTTATCGAGTTGACCGGGACCAGATTGAGATTCGGCACGAAGTGCTCGTCGGAGAGGCCCTTCAGTGCGAGATACATGGGCTCGTCGATCTCGGGGTAGACCATGACCTCCCCGAAATCGTCGTCGACCAGAGCGTCCTTGATTCGTGACGGGATCGCGAGGGAACCGAGGACGCGCTCGGGGATGGTCGTCATCGGGTCGAGGGCCGCCACAGTGCCCGCAGCGAGCTGGCGCAGGTCGATGGACTCGCGCACCGGCACCTCCATCGCGCGGTGAGCCACGTCGACGCTGTAGAGGTTCCGAAGGGCATCCTTGAACCGCACCGAATCGGGGCTGTCCGCGCCTCCCAGAGTGGGTCGGCCCACCGACGGCGGTGCGGCGGCTGTGAAGTCGGAGCTGGTGCCGAGATCGGCGACGGTATCGGGTCTGCGTGTCTCCGGATCGAGCGTTTGGGTTGCAGTGTGCCTGGCCAGCCGGCGGGACAGCCATCTGGCTAGGGCCAGCGCACCGGCGACCAGTACGACGGCGCCCACGAGGGCGACCACCGGCCCGATCTCCAGCAGCAGCACAGCCAGCAGCAGCGCCAGCCCGACGAGGATCCAGCGCCAGCCTGGTGTGCGGCGGAGCAGGTTCGCCAGCCAGTCCGAGAGCCCGGCGCCGGGCAGCTCCTCGGCCAGCCTTGGGCCAGTCGGGAGCGACGGCGGCACAGTCTTGGGGGGCGCGGCCGACACGTCTCCGACGTTCACGCGATCCAGCAACGCTGCCGCGGGCAGCTCGTCGGTGAACCCCGAGAGACGGGTGATCCGTGCCCGGGGCCGCAGCGCCTTGCGCATCGTTGTACCCAAGAGGGCCGGAGGGACCGTGCTCTCCTTCACTTGGTGGGCGACCGTGAGTCCGGCGGACAGCACCCGTCTCTGCACTGGCGCCGTCAGCGCAAGCAGCTGGGCGTGGCCGGCGAGCTGGAGCGGCTTCAGTTCCCGGCGGTACCAGATGTACGACGCCAACCGGGCCAGCTGTGCATACCGGATCTTGCTGTTGCCTTCGAGGACCTTGCCGACCTGCTGCCAGGCCGCCTCCATGTAGTTCTCCTGATGCTGCTGCACGACCTCGGTGCCGAAGCCAGCGGCGGTCCTGTGCCGTGGGTCGAGGTTGAGCTCGTCGACCCATTTGTTCTCGTCCTCCGGGGCCTGAGTGGGCGGTGTGAGGCGCGTCGTCCGCGAGTGCCACCGGCTGTAGAGGGGCGGCGTGATCAGCGGATCATCGTCCGTCTCAATCCCGGTGAGGGACGTGCCGGCGTTGGCCGCAGGCGCCGACTGCTGGCCATAGTCATCGCCGAGGTTCACGAATGCCGCGAGCGCGGTCTGGAACGGGTGGGGGTAGAGCCCTGGCCATTGCTCATACGCCTGGTAGTCCGCTAGGTCGTCATCGCTCAGCGTCGCCAGAGGCGCCCGCAGCGCACCGCCCAGTCGTAGGACACCGTCGCCCCGGGGGCCGAGGATAGGGGGTACGGCGGCGTGAGGGTCTAGCAGGTCGATGTCGCGCCGCCCGACTCGAGGGTCGACGGTGCGCGGTTTTAGTAGGCGGACGAGGTACTCGAAGTCACCGACCGATCCGGTGCGGAAGTACCACCGGTGGTAGACGGGGTACTCGTCGAGGGGCGCTCCTGTGCGCCCGCTGGCCCATGCCGACTGGGTGGCGTGCCCGACGTCGTCGAGCGGCCTCCCGAGGCCGGCGAGGCGTCCGGCTTCGAACGAGGGCACCACGAAAGCGTGGTAGCTGGTGTTGGCGGTGAGTCGCCGCGGGCAGATTAGGCGGGAGTCCGCGGAGTCCCGGTCGTTCCGAACGGCGGCTCCGAGCCGGGCTGCCTGGTCTGCGGCATTGGCCGGGTCGCCGCCGAGGAAGGCGTCGACGTGGACGTGTGCCCATGCCCAGGTCTTGTCGTCATTGGGGAACGCATGAGGGTTCGTTATCCGGATCGAGGGAAGCGGGCTGCCGCTCGGTGTCCCGAGGTCGTCGAACTCAGTCTGTTCCAGGACGAGCAGGGCGAGCCACGGACGCAGGCGCCTGGCGTCCAAACTGGACTTGGCTGGGGTGTAGCGCCAGCAGAAGTCCTCGTCGTAGAACTCGATGAAAGCCAGGTAGTTGCTTTCGAAGTTTGTGATGCCGGGTCTCGGCTCTGTGCGCACGATGCTGGCGTGTTCAATGCCGATGACATCGCCGGGTCCGTAGAGGTTCAGGGCCTTGTCGATCGGCGGCGATTCCGCCCGTCCTGTTCCGTCGAGCCGGTCGCCGCTGACCTTGAGGCTGACGGGTATCGACCCGCGCAACTTCACCGTGGTGTCGCCGTGGCCCTGGGTGATGTGGAGGCCGAGGCCCTGACGGGCCCAGGGCAGGAATGTGTATGACGCGATGGGGGGCTGGCTCATGCGGCTGCGTTCACCTCCGCGCTCGGGATGACGTGGAGTTGGTCGGTGAGGCCGGGGTTGGCCGCGATGGCCGCGGCTGCGTGGGCTGCCGCCTCGGCGTGGCTGGCGAAGACCGAATTCGCGGCAGCGAGCCTGTTGTCGGCTTGGAGCGCAACTGCGTACTGGTCGGGCCCGACTGTGATTTTGTCCTCGAACGGCGTGCGCTGCTTCTCCCTGGCGAGCGAAACGTCGGCCCTGCGGATCGACGAACCCTTGGCGAAGTGATTGAAAAGCGTCGGCCAGAACGTGAAGAAGGGTCGACGGACCCGCTCGTGGGCGCTGTCGACGATGATCTGCTCGTAGCGGACCGTGCGCTGGGTGGCTGGCCCACTGCCCCATGAGTCGCCTGCGGCCCCTAGGAGGATGCCTCCGTCGAGCTGTTCGTACGCCGGGAGCGAGAGCTTCGCTGCGTCGTCCATGTTCTGGAATTGGGCTTTGGCAAAGCGCTCACGCTTGGCACCCTTGAGATGCAGGGTCGCGCTGGAGGCATCCACCTTGGCGTTCTTGATGTCCCGCGCCTTCTGGTTCCCGACTTTCTCCAGCGGTATGTTGAGCGGCACTCGTCGCTGGCTGATCTCGAGCAAGCCGACCGGGTGCAGCACCAGCGAGTCCCCTTCCCCGAGCTCGCGGAGGCTGACCATGAGGCGGCCGGATGACGGCAGACCGGCCCGCCAATTCTCGAGCTTCCCGAACTCGTTGGCGAGCTCGACGAGGACGTCGATCGGCGGCAGGGTCTCGCCCCGGCGTTCACCGAACGTGACGTCGACCGGCACGTGGATGGTGTAAAACAGGAGACTGATCGAGGCGTGGCCTTTGATGTGCCAGGGGGTGGGGCCTTCGAGCGACGCCCTCAGGTGGATGCCCCAGACCCCTAGGCCGAAGACCTTGACGCAGAAGCCACACGACACCTCGACGATGAGGTAGAACGGCGAGAACCGCAGGAGCGCGTCGAAGCCGAAGCGGCCCTCGACGCTGAACGCGGAGAACCCGAAGAATGCCTCGGCATGGGCGCCGGCCTGCACTGTGTTCGAAGTGACGGCGAAATAGGCGTCGACGCGGACCCGGGCCCAACTCTCGTTGATCAGCGACAGTGCGATGCGGTTAGGAGACGGGAAGGGTAGGGGCGGTGGGGCGAACTGGGGATGGAAGCCTCCCACCGACAACACGAAGTTCGGGTTGTCGCTGTAGTCCATAAGCAAGCCCATCTGGCCATCGAGCGTGATGAAGAGGACACGCGACTCGTACAGCGAGGCGAAGAACCAGATCCGGCGTTTGTCGAACTCTGGGACACCGAGGAAGCTCACTTGGAGGAGCATCACGGCTGCTTCCTCAGTCGGTAGCGTGACCCGGATCCGGCCGAGGATGGCGACGTTCCCGGGGATCTCGATAACGACGCCCAGGGATACCGAGATCAGCCGGGGCGTGCCCCACCCGATCTTCGCCATCGGCGCGATCAGGAACGTGCCGTTCCTCGGGGGGAAGATCGCCTGGAGGTCGCTGAGGATCCGAGGGGCGTTGTCGATGACGTTGGTCGGGAAGAGGATGCCGTTGATGGCGCCGGTGCGGATCCCCTGAACGAGCGGTTCCAGGAACATGCCGCGGTTGAGCCCAAGTAAGCCGCCGACCCCCAGCAGGGTGAATCCATAGCCGAGCTGCAAGCCTGGGTTGAACTCGGAAGTGATAATGACGAGAAGGGAGAAGCCCGTGGCTCCGTCGGGCAGCTTCGTGCTAATCAGGCCGACGGCCTTGAGAGACAGGAAGTTGGCGACGGTGAGCTCGATAGCGCCTGTGTACTCGCCCTTGGCCACGTCGAAAGACAAATAGCCCCCGCCCTGAACGACTCCCGCGTTGATCGCGAGCCCGACACCGTCCGGCGGGCGGAACCTCATCGCGAGGTTGACCGGCCCCAGATTGCCCTTACGGTCGGGCGGGAAGGTGAACACGGCCTGTACGCCGACGTTTTCGACCACTATCCTCATCACGGACAGGTCGCTCCTGATGGTGGCCGCCATCTCTACGGGGAGCTCGCCGTTGCCGAACCTCACAGCCAGGAGCGCTGACACGACCTCGACCGACCCGAGCTGGATGTGCGCAGGGATGACGACCTCGAGGCCGCTGCTGCCCCCGAAGTACAGACCCTGAGTGGTCGAGAAGCCCACGGTTAGGTCGGTGGAGACGGACAGGCCGCCCCCGGGGAGCAAAGCCCTCAGGAAATTGTCGGCGTCTGGGCCGGGCTTGATGACAAGCTTAGCGCCGGCGACCTCGAACTCGGTGAAGACCTCAAAGCTGCCGCCGGAGCCGAATCTCGTCCCGAAGAGCAACGGGGCGCCGGTGACCTCGAAACGTGAAGCGCCGGCGGATCCGAAGATCACAGTCGGTTCCGTGTCACCACCTGTAACAAGGGCGATGGTCAGCGTCCCCTCGGCAGGGGCAACCGACGCTTCATCGACACCGACCTTCACGTCGATTCCGTCCGGACGCACGATGGCACCCACCCCGCTATCCAGCCCGAGGGTCCCGCCGACTACAAAGGTGAGTTCGGAGCTGAGAGGAAAGCCCCCAACGAATCCGGCCGTGCCGTATGGTAGGACCGCAAAACCAGGCTTCTGCGTCGTGGTCTTTGGCATCAGAACGAGGCCCACGCCGGCTTCGAGCTGACTGCCTAACACGCTACGGAACAGCACCATCCGCACCATGTTGCTGGCGACCCGGCCGACCACGTTCTGGTTGAGCGTGGTCATGCTTTGCTGGTCAAGCGGGGCGGAGCGCACCGCGAGACCCCACGCATCGAGCAGGCCGGCCACGGCTCGCTGTAAGTCCTGGCCGTGGAAGTCGTCTGTGTCCCACGCGTAGGCGTTCTTGAGGAAAGTCAGCTGGTCGTCCAAGATAAGTCCGAGATCGTCGTAGGCGACCTCGCGGCTCACGTAGGCGACCCTGCCAGCCGCCGCAGGACGGGCTTCCAGCCGTAGCACGCCCATAGCAAGCAGGGCATATCCCCAACGAGCCTGGTTGCTCAGCAGGTACTCACAAACCAAGTAATCCATGAGCTGGCGGGGAAACTCGGCAGCGAATACGGCCGGCAGGGCGGCGCCGGAGAGTTCGGAGATGGCGGTGACCACCGTGCGGATGCCGTTGACCAGACTGCCGAAATCGGGGTCCGCCGTGCCGTACTCGGGGCCGAGGGCCAAGTTATAGATGTGCTCGGCAGGTGCCCGCAACGCCATCAGCTCTGCAGGCGGTGGGCTCATAACCCATCCGAATCGCAACAGGAACTCCTCCATGGCGTCTGGTGAGGAAGTCGCGTTCACCAGGGGCTTCATGGCTTTTCCGAGCTCGGCAAGCAGCTCGTTGATGACGTCGCCTGCCATCAGGCCCTCCCGAAGTAGCGGTTGCTCGTTTCGTCGAAACCGGTCGTGACCGCTTCGTATCCGCTGTCCTTCGTGGGCCAGAAATTGCAGATGAGACGCTTCGGCGAGCTCGACAGGTCAAGGATCGGTTCGAGGACGGTGTAGTCGAAACGGCGGCCATTCGCAACGAGATTCCCTGGGTACACGGTGCTGGATTCGAATTCCCAGAGGTGACCCTGGAAGAAGGCGTCGAAGTCCGCATAGTCGGCGCGCTCGTAAACCGGCCATGGATGTTCGCTCTTCATTTTCGGTTGGTCCAGCAGATGCGCGTGCAATGCTGCTTCTTGTTGTCCCTGGCCGACGGGGTTCGGCGGAGTCGTAGGGGTGAAGTCCACACGGTACGTCTGCAACTCCGATCGGAACTCTCGTTCAATCGTTATGACCCGTTTGCCACCGACGGGCACAATTCCCAGCCAGACCCGGACAGGGTCTGACCAGGTCCGCTTGGCGCTGGCGAACTTCTGACTCTTAGGAAGCCGACTCTCGTGTGGAATCCACCCGTTCCATTCGGTGTCCTCGACAGCCGAACCGTCGGCGTATGTGAAGTCGTCGCGGTCCACGAACGCCTTCACAAGGGCCTCACGATTTGCGAACCCGCGGTAGCTGTCTCGTCGGACTTTGGTCGCGGTTGTCCGCACGACCCACTCCTGCGCCATGAACTCGTAGACACCGTCACCGACAACGTCCGTGAGGCCATGGAAGTGCTTGGGAGCGGTGACGTTGATATGGTCGCCCAGCGCCTGCTTCAACTTCGTTAGATACGGGGATCGCGGCGCGCGTGATTTGTCGAATCGGTCTCGACCCACGTTGCATCCCTTGAAATGGAGGCTGTGGGTGATCCCCGCTGCAGGAGTGTAGCCGATCTGATCGTCGCGGATACTTACTGAGTGCGCGGGGAACTGAATCGTGTCTTCGAGCGTCTCGTATTCTGTCTGTGGCGTCAGTTTTTTGTCCTCCGGGTTGACATGCCCTGGGAACATCGGGATAAATATGTAGCCCTCGCTGCTGGCGTGCGCGCCGATCAGTAGGTTGCCCCACGGCTTAACGACCTTCAAATCAGGGTTGGGATCGTTCCCATCCACGTCGAGATCGAGGATGAAGTCCCGGACTGTGGCGCTGTCGGGTCGCAGAGTGACCTTCGGAGTGCGGCGTTCCAGAAACGCGCGAACCCGGTCGTCTTGGTCTTTCTTCCCGGGGACAAACCCGTAATCCATTCGTCCCCCTGAGAGACAGGCTGTTGAGTGCCGGCCAACGGTGGAATGGACACAGTGTGGCAGAGCTCACACGAAAACTCCAGACCCCAGAAGAATTGGCCGTCCGTGCTTCCTGTTGGAGACTCGTCCAGCGTTCGACTGCAAGCAGGGGACGGGGCGGAGATCGAAGCCGGCATTGATTGTGTTGATCCCAGTGCCTGTCCAGATGCTGGCATTGCCTGAGTCGCCTGCGGGAAATTCCTGCCTGTGTCACTAACCATGGTGTCGTCTCCGCCGCCGCTGATGACGTCGTTTCCGGGACCGCGTGATCCCGGCGCCACGCCTCCCGTGCAATGGCAGGCTTTTCGCTGATCAGGATCGGCAACACGCCAACCCTACGAAGAACGAGGGGACTCTAACCCGCGCTGCTCGAGGGGGCCGCCTTACAGCTGTGGGATAACTAGTTCTCCCACTCGGGGTTTTCCGGCCCGATTCAAACGGCCATCCACAACTCGTATATGACCTGAGCAGGCCTGGCAGTCACGTGATGAGCGGCTGTTGTCTTGAGAAACCTGCGGCGCTACCGTTACTAGGCGCTACCGTTACTACCCAGACGTGTACTGCTGGGAAGGTCAACTTCCGAAAAGAGTGCGATGACGATGGCATTTCTGAACCGCCTCTGGATTATCCATACCACGTCGATGGCTGCTGACGCCGACACCGAAGACAGTTTCCGGCTCCTGGTACGAAAGCCGGTGTTCGGTTATCCCTTGGCTGTCGACGTGCCGTTTCCCCGGTTAGATCATGACGCGCGTGAGCGCGGCAGGACGGACGAGTATCTATTCCATCTGGGCGTAGCTGAAATCGACCTACCCCGTCTATCGGGCAGAGAGATCCGCATCCGTATTCAGGGTCGGGACGCATGGCTTCCCGAATCCATTTGGGTCATCGGCCAGGACAGTGAAGGTAAGCACCGCCTAGTGGTGGCAATACCGAAATGGCCAAGCGATCGCTGGTTCAGCGGAGCATCGGCTGAAGGACAAGCGGAGTGGCCTCTTGGCTAAGGCGCAAGGGAATGCCCTTCGAGGGAGGACACTCCCTTGGCCCTTTGCGGAGGCTCAGGATTCTTGAAATCCACGTCGTAGCCGCCGATACGGCGCGCAGCCGCGCCATACACGTGGTGCTGGGCGTAGGGCCGATGAGGCCACCGAAGCCGGTCGCAGGGAGCTGGAAGAACGGGAGCGGGCACATCAACTGGCCGCCCGTGGGCAGAAACTACTGGCCGTTGACAGGGACTTCGGGACAAGCTCAGAAGCCTGAGCTTTCCCTGTACGGACGGGCAGCAATGACAGGCCTGGTAAGCGCTTGCGGCACCCAAGTCCTGCGCAGGGCTGCCTGACCACCTATCAGACCGGAAAGGACTTGAGCGGAATTCCACATGAGCCGGTCCTAGGGAACGTACAGAGGATTTCCGAATCGCGCCGGGAGCACAAGGGACCGTTTGACTTGTCTATGGCCTGCACAACCCTACTGCTGCTAACGCGGAATGACTTGGGGGACTGCCCCCGGTTCTGCTGACTCCTTGACCTAGCGAGCTAGTGCTCGCGGAAGGATGTTGACCATTTCGACGGCTTATGGAGCGGAGTTCCGCCAGTACGTTATTGATGTGGCCCGCAAGGGCGAGGCGCCGCTGGCGCGGATCCAAGCTCTGTGGAGCCAGAATTTTGCTCTTCCTCGGAGTCGTGGGGCTCCGACGGTGCGGCTATCTGCGGGGCTTCGGTAAGGGCCAAGCCGACCAGGCCACCCAAGCCAATGCCCCCGCGACTAGCCCCGTCAAGAAATTCGACCATGGAAAAAAGCCCGACAAGGGATAACGGCTGCTTAGGTGCAGCCGGATAAAAAGGGTCCCCGCCCCGCTAAATGGCGAGAGCGGGGATCTGTCTTGTCCGGCTGGTTGGCCGGAGGGTACTAACGGCCAGCACTGTTCGATGCGCGCCTTGTTCTCGTCGTCCGCTTTCGCTCACATCTCGAACAGGCCGTAGGTAAATCCAGCGGCATGGTTCCGCCAGGCAGGCACAACTAGCAAAGGAGATCGGTCGCGTACGCGCGGACTTCGGGGCAGTAGGAGTTGGTGTCCATGCCTGAGGATTCCATGCCGCTCATGTGTGACGCAGTGCAGGAAAAACTGCCCGGCGACTACCTGAGTGGCATTGTTATGTCCGGGCGGCGGCGGACACGGGCGACGACGAAGCTTATGCTGCCTCATGTAGGGCGGGACGGTAAGAGCCCGCTGGCCCTTCGGTATCTCAGGCGCCTGATATGACGGTTACCAGCGGTCGACCGATAGGGTCGAAGCCGTATTTTTGAACTGGCGGCGCGAATGCTGCATTTGCGAAGGCCAAGTAGGCAAGTGGGTGGCGTTCAAAGTCCGCGTGCTGTCGCGTGTCATAGTACGTTTTCTGACCGATGTCGACGGCGCGTCCGAGAATTGGCACAAATTTGAACAGACTTACAAGTGGCGAATTCACCACTTTGCCGACACGCGCCTCGAACAAGTAGGCGCTCACCTGCTTCGTCCGTTCCCGCACGTCGTCTTCCAACCGGTCCATTAATTGCTGGCGCTTCACAGGATCATCGAGATCGGCCATTTCCTGGAACTGATCTTCAATGTAGCGCCGGAACTGGGGAAGCAGATTGCCATGTCGGTCACGAAACCGGACCACGTCTTCGACGCTCATCGGGCCCTCGGGAACCGGAAGGATGGCCGGAAGAGCAATGGAATAGATCTCCGCAAGCTGAAGCTGTCCGCGGATGCGAAGTTCAACCTTGATTTCCTGGTCATTGGCTATCGGCCTAAGGCCGGACAAAAGGGCGAGGGTTGAGGGTTCGTCATCCGTGACGGGGACCCAGCGTTCGGGGTAGGCCCCTGTCTGGCGGCTCCACTGATGCTTGTCCGCTGCTTCGCAGAGGCTGAGAGCCAAAGCAGCCATGATCTCCGCCGCACAGGACTCTTCAACCAGCACCCAGTCCGCATTTTCGATTTCCGCGAGCCCGTCGTTCGGGAGCGAGAGGAAGCAGTTCCCGTAAACAAATTTATCCATGTGAACGCGTGCGACGTTGCCCATTTGGAAGTTGTTTCGACGCCGCTGAAGCTCCTCGGGCTCGTGAGACTCCACGAATCGTTGGAAGTTCCCGCCAAAGTGCTTCTCAGCCTCACGGGGCGCTATCTGATCGAGCAGTCCGCTGCGGATGAGCTTCAGGGTAAAGGGGTCGTGGCGTTCTGGTCCGTCCATGTAGACCGTCGGGGTGATGGTGGCGACCGAATCCCAGTACAGAAGTGTCCGCGTCCACCACGCGTTGTTGGGGACGCGGATAAAGGGGTAGTAAAGAGCACCCTGCATCCCCACAGACTATCGGGGCGGCAGAGGCTTGGCCATGCTCCGTGGCAACCCACATTCAGGATCCTGCTGCGGCGCAGGGCCCCAGGGGTCCTGGCCGCCCAAAGGAGCCCCAGCTGTTGCGCAGGAAATCGCACTGGGAGTACCAAGAGGCTGCTCCGGAAGCGCGCCGGGAGCGTAAAGGACCATTTAGTTTGTCCATGACCAGGCGCATCCGGTCGGCTGCTACCGCGCAAATAGGCAGGCGCGAAAATAGTCCTCGGGACCAGATAGCTTGTCCATCTACAGTTGTGGTGTTGTTCCTGTTCTGAACCACTACGCACTTCCGGCCGCAATGCACTTCGCCAGCAGCAACCTGGAGCTAATAACCCTGAAACGGCCTCGTACGCTCAAGCATGCGAGGCCGTTTCGTCTCTTCGACTGGATAGGGGCCCGATTACGTTTTCCTCAGCCGCTTCTCCAGTTCTGAGAACAAGGGCCATTGCTTTAGTTCCAAAGGATGGAGACTGGTTCTGAGCAGGGATTCCACAACCTCGGGTGCTGCGTAATGGCCCTTAAGGCCGAGGTGCTTTACCAGAACGGGGGGCTACGTCGTGTCCGCGCCCAAGTTGTCCAGGCTTCCCAAGCATTTCTATATAAGAATTGGCTTGGCTCGTCAGTTCCTCGATCGAATGTTCACGTTCCGCTTTGGGAATCTTGGAAACACAACGCTGGACCAGTTCTGAGGTGGCGATGCTGATTGAACTCTTTCAAAATGTGCAAGCGTCCGCGGGATTCGCGGTGGCTTTGATTCCGTATTGATGAAGCGCAATGCGTACGGCCGCGATCACACCGAGTGCGGGTCCCATGACGTTGTAGAGGTCGGCTGCCGAAGGAGACTCGGGCTGTCCTAATGCTAAAGAAAAGAAGCGCTTCAAGGGTCCGGCCTGCAATGCGTAATGCTCTATTGAAGGAAAGTCGGTAACTAAAAGGTAGTCTCTTTTAATCGGTTGCGGCCCAAGAACCGTTGTCCAATCTGCATCGACAATGACCACAAACTGACGGAGTCCACGTCCAAGTAGCGTTTCCAGCTCTGATGAGAGAGTTACGGCCTTCGCCCTTTCTCCATGGTCAGTCGAGTACTTTTTGGTCTGTTCCCGAGGAATGAAAACCCTGTCGCCCACGGCGACTGCGAAGTAGCTGCCACTAAAGCGGGCCCTGCACGGTAGATTGTGCAGGGCTCGCTTCGTGAGCTTAGTTCATGGTGTGACGACAAGTCGATTACGATCACGTCGGTTTCGGTCCTAAACGCTCCGCTGCCGAAGGGTGGATCCTTCGTGACCGGAGGAACACGCGGGGAGCACCTCACGCCGGGATGGGACGGCCCGGTCGCCACCGGGCACGCCTGTGCACACACGCTGAACGAGCCACGCCGTTGAGCTGTGCCAAGGGGTCGCGGTACCCAAGGTCTGCCCGAACGGGCGGGATGCTTCGAAGTTTCCAGGGGAGCATAGACGAGTGACCCATGCGCATCACTATCACGGTCCCCCTGCCGACCGCGTCCGCGTGCCGGAGCGTACCGCCTCGGGCCAAACGGCTCCGTCTTCGGTGGCGGCGGCGAACTCGCCGCTAGCTCTCCAACGAAGCGCTGGCAATTCGGCAGCGGCGGTGAGTTCGCTGCTAGCTCTCCAACAAAGCGCCGGCAACTCGGCCGTCGCTGCTGTCGTTACCGGGACCCTCCAGCGCGTCGTGGGCCCATACAACCCCGAATTCATTGCCCGCCAGCTGCACGAGGCGATGGCCGGCATCGGCACCGACGAGGAAGCCATCTTCGCGGCGCTAAGCGGAGTCTCGCGAGGGGAACTCCCCCAGATCGAAGCGGAGTATCGACGGATCACTCACCGCAACTTGCGTGATGACCTTCGCGATGAACTGTCCGACGGCGACTTCAGCCACATCGCCGCCTATCCCCTGTGTGTCAGGCTCTTGTGTGACAGGTTTGCTGTCGCCCGCGGCCTGGCGTGCGGGGCGGGGAAAGGTCCGTGATGGATTTTGTTATTCCTTCCCGTGTC
>NZ_JBWZCJ010000034.1:0-26372 GCF_059383535.1 Pseudarthrobacter sp. HLT1-3
CACACCACAACCGGCCCGGCACACGATGAGCGGCCCCCGGAACCACAAACCCAGGAGCCGCTCACCTCTGCCTCTTGACAACCCGACCTACATATCAGCGGCCGGCCGCGGAGGCCTTCACCACGCGCAGCATCCGGTGCAGGCTCATCAGGATCGATTCGCCGGCGCTGGGGGCGTCGGTTGCCGTTGCCTCGGAACCGACGCGCGACGTCAGCGCCTTGACCGCAGAGTCGGCGGCGTCGATCCGCTCCAACTGCTGTTCAGGGTCCTCCTCCTCGACCGAGCGCAGGACATTGCCCACGGTGGCCATGGCATCGGCCAGTGGCGCCGTGTATTCATCCGGCACCACAAAGGGCGTGTCCTTGGCCCAGATGACATCCGCGAGCACCTGGGTCACGTCCTGGACGTGGAAGGTCACACGCTCCAGGTCCCGCAGGTTGCGGTAGTCCAGCTCGATGTCCCGCGGGTGCAGCCGGCGCCGGGGGTTCGCGCGCCGGCTGGCGTCCGCCTTCTCCACGGCCAGCCGGACGGAGCGGGCGGAGGTTTCGAGCGCATCAGAGCGCTTGGACCAGTCCTCGTGCTGTGGCGGCCAGCTCTCCTTCAGCGCCTTGGCCATGTCCCAGAGCTGCTGGGCAAGTGCCAGGCGCAGTTCCGCGATGCTGAGTTCGGCGGCACGGAAGTGCAGCGGCGGGAAGACCAGCAGGTTTACGAGGATGCCTACCGAAACGCCGACGCCCATTTGCAGGAGGTAGCCGAAGGAGAACTGGTCCGGATTGTGGCCGCCGACCAGCAGAACGAGGAGCGCCGCAGTCGGAATCCAGTCCCGGCCTGCGCCGATCTTGGGGAGTCCGGCCAGGATCACGCCGAAACCCATCACGATGCCGACCGTTACCGGCGTCGGGCTGCCGAGGATGAACAGCACAAACGCCAGACCCACCCCGATCGCCAGCCCCACGAGCGTCTGCACCCCCTGGCGTACAGAGCCTGCGATGTTCTCGTACATCGCCACCAGGGCGCCGAGCGGAGCGTAATAGGGGTAGTCGGCCGCGGAGCCGGGCATGAACGGGGCGACGGCGAACGCGATGCCCGCGGCGAGTCCGGCCTTCAAGGCCAGCTGCAGCCGCGGCCACAGCAGGGCCGCGGACACATTCCCGGTCACGATCCGCCAGACCCGGCGGGGCAGTGAGGGGCCTCCTCCGGTGTGCGTTGCCTCGTCAGTTGTAGTCATCCCGGCCCACCCTAGGCTGGGGAGGTTGCTGCGACAAGTGGACGAACCCGCGCCGGGCGCGGTGGGGTCAGCCCGCCCCGTGCCCCGGGGCGACTTCTTCCCCGGCCCGGACCGGTCCGGGAGGTGTGCCGTGGCCGAAGGGCCGTCCGCCGAGGGATTCACGGCCGTGCGGGGCCAGCCAGTTGCCCAGCTCCGGCCCGGCCGGAACGATTCCGGTGGGGTTGATGTCCTCGTGGACGATGTAGTAGTGCTGCTTGATCTGCACAAAGTCGATGGTGTCGCCGAAGCCGGGGGTCTGGAACAGATCGCGGGCGTAGGCCCACAGGGCGGGCATCTCGCTGAGTTTCTGCCGGTTGCACTTGAAGTGTCCGTGGTAGACGGCGTCGAACCGGACCAGCGTGGTGAAAAGGCGGACGTCGGCCTCGGTGATCGTGTCACCCACGAGGTAGCGCTGGCCGGTGAGGCGCTCCTCCAGCCAGTCCAGGGCGGTCCAGAACCGGTCGTAGGCGGCGTCGTAGGCCTCCTGGGAGCCGGCGAAGCCGCAGCGGTAGACACCGTTGTTCACCTCGGTGAAGACCCTCTTGTTGACCGTGTCGATCTCCGCGCGCAAGGCCTCCGGATACAGTTCGGGCGCACCGGGACGATGGTATTCGGTCCACTCGGTGGAGAAGTCCAGGGTGATCTGCGGGAAGTTGTTGGTCACCACCTGGCCGCTGTCTGTGTCGACCACGGCCGGGACGGTGATGCCGCGGGGATAGTCAGGGAACCGCCGGAAGTACGCTTCCTGGATCCGTTCCATCCCGAGCACCGGGTCCTTGCCGCCGGGATCCAGGTCGAAGGTCCAGGAGCGCGCATCATGCGTGGGGCCCGGCTGGCCGAGGGAGATGACGTCCTCGAGGCCCAGAAGCCGGCGCACGATCACGGTCCGGTTGGCCCACGGGCAGGCGCGGGCCGCGATCAGCCGGTAGCGTCCCGGCTCGACGGGCC
Source organism: Pseudarthrobacter sp. HLT1-3 (assembly GCF_059383535.1). Taxonomy (NCBI): domain Bacteria; kingdom Bacillati; phylum Actinomycetota; class Actinomycetes; order Micrococcales; family Micrococcaceae; genus Pseudarthrobacter; species Pseudarthrobacter sp. HLT1-3. The sequence continues at coordinate 2,216 of NZ_JBWZCJ010000034.1, forward strand.
AGCCGGGCTCACCATTCCGGCCGGGGGCGCCGTAGCGGGTGATCCGGTCCTCGATGTAGTTGGTGTCCCGGGTGAACTCCTCCCCGCCGGTGACGTAGGAACCCTTTGTGCTGAATCCGGGGTCGTCCGTGTGTGTTTGGCTCATGGTCCCAGCCTATGCCCGGAACTCTTTGGCGATGTTATGGCGGTGTCATAGAGGCAAGCGGTGCGCCCGGCCAGGAAGCGAACACCTGTTGCATGGGCTGCCAGGCGAACCACCAGGCGGCACCAACGACGGCCGCGAAGAGCACGATCCACACGGCTGCGGGGATCCGGGAGGCCCGTGCGAGCAGGAAGGCATCCGACGTCGCCAGCCGGTCCCGGCGCCGCAGGTGTACGTTGACCAGCTTGCCCAAGTCCCGGACGGCGGCGACCAGCAGGGCCACGCCGAGCACGATCATGACATGGCCGTTGAATTCCGGCGGCACGAACAGCACCAGCAGGACCGCGGCCAGCACCGCGCCCGCGGTGATCAGCAGGCCGATGCCGTTGCGGATGAACAGGAAGGAGGCCAGCAGGATGAGGGTACCGACCGACATCGCCGCCGGTCCCCAGCCGCTGAAGCCGCTCCAGACCATCGCGGCGCCCACGACGGCGGGCACCGGGTAGCCCCAGAAGGTTGACCAGACGGCGGCCAGCGGACGCCGGCTATAGGTGGTGGTGGTGCCCGAGTGGTCCAGGCCCAGGCGGATGCCGCCGAGGCGCTGCCCGGTCATCAGCGCGGCGAAGGCGTGGCCGAGTTCGTGGGTTACCGTGGCCAGCAGCCCGAAGTACCGCCAGGTCGCCCGCGGCAGGGAGAGCGCGACGGCGATCAGGATCACCAGCGCAAGTTCGGTGCCGGTGACGTGCGGGACGGGGGACTGTGTGAATCCCGCGACGGTCCGGGCCCACCAGGTTTCGGCAACATCGGTCATGCTGTCGTTCGCGGCCGGTGTCCCGCGGTGCCCGCCGGTCCTGCACTGTGCCGGATGCAATACGGTGTCCAGGGCCTCGCCTCCAGCCGGCCCGCCGAAATCTCTTCCCCGCAGACTTCGCAGCTGCCGTAGGTGCCGGCATCGATCCGGGCCAGGGCAGCCTCGATCTGCGCGAGGCCCCGGCGGCCCTGCTCCAGCAGGGCCGAGGCCTGGGAGAGCTCAAATGCAATCGTCGCGCCCTCGGGGTCGTGTTCGTCGTCGACGTTGGAGTCCTGCCGGGCGGCGTTCACGGAGCTGATGTCCCGGCGAAGTGCGGGAAGGAGGGCAATTTTCCGGCGGCGCTCCTCGTGGAGGAGAATCCGGAACCGTTCGATGTCGACCATAGGCTGCAAGGCTAGCGCGGACGCTGGGGCCGCGTCTAAATCCGCCGGCGACAGCGCGGGCGACACCGTCGGCGACAACAGCCGGGCGAGAGCAGCCGGCGGCCAGCCAGAGCGGGGGTAACCGGAACCGAGGGGCCCAAAGGCCCGGGGCCCGGGGGAGCCGCCGCCGTAAAGTGAGGAAGAGAGCAAGCCCATCAACACAGCTCAGGAGACGCCATGGACCAGCCAGCGGCCAACACCGTGACCAAAGACCCCGACGAGGAAGCCCGGGCCCTGGCGGCGGTGGAGCAGCACCACACAGACATGCTCAAGCGGCTCAGCGCGCTGGTGGCGACGCTCAGCCACGCCGTCCAGTCCGGGAACACGGTGGCGGAACACGACGCCCATGAGGTGCTGGTGGAGTGGTGTGAGAACGATCTCGTCCCGCATGCCCTGGCCGAGGAAGGTCCGCTCTACGGCGGGCCGCGGACCATGCCGCAGGGCAGGCTGCTCGTGGAGGGGATGCTGGCCGAGCACCAGGTGATCGTCGGCCTGGTCGAGGAACTGCGCGGAGCGGCCGGGGTGGCCGCAGCCGTGGCTGCCGGCTCCATCCGGAACATCTTCGCCCTGCACCTTGACAAGGAGAACCGGCTGCTGATGCCGTTCATCGTTGCGTCCCCCGAACTGTCCCTCGCCCGCGCAGTGGAGGGCCTGCACGAACTGGTCGGCGAAACCCGCGTCCATCACCCCGGCACGGGGCATGGGGACAGCGTCTAGAGTTGCCCCATGGCCGATGGGATGATCCAAAACAATGAACCGGGCGCAGCCGCATTGCTGCGCGAACTCGCGGCAGCCCACGGCGTGGGGACCTCCTACTGGGGCTGGGACGGCGTCGAACGTTCCGTCCCGGACAGCACACTTCGAGGCGTCCTCGCCTCGCTGGGCGTACCGGCCGGGGATACGGATGGGATGGTACGGTCCCTGACGGAAGCCCGGCTGGCACCGTGGCGGCGGCTGCTGCCTCCGGTCGCCGTTGCCCGTGAGGGGCAGGAGCTCCATATCAATGTGCATGTGCCGCACGGAAGTGCGGTCAGCGTCTGGATCATCGCCGAGGATGGCAGCCGGTACGAGGCGACGCAGCGGGAGAACTGGGACGCGCCGGTCGACGTCGACGGCGTCCTCACCGGCCGTGCGACCTTCGCCGTCCCGGACACGCTGCCCCTGGGCTGGCACACCCTGCTGGCAGATAACGAAGGCAGGGCCGCCCACTGCTCGCTCGTGGTCACACCGCAGAGGCTCCGCACCACCGAGTCGCTCGCCGGGCGGCGTAACTGGGGGCTGACGGCCCAACTCTATTCCGTGAGGTCCTCCCGGTCCTGGGGGATCGGTGACTTCGCCGACCTCGCGGACCTCGCGACGATCTCGGGGCAGGACGGCGCCGGTTTCCTGCTGGTCAACCCGCTACACGGCGCGGAGCCCCGGCCGCCGGTCGAGGACTCGCCCTACCTGCCCACGACCAGGCGGTTTTTCCACCCGCTCTACCTCCGCGTGGAGGAGATCCCGGAGTACGGCTACCTTGACCCGGCGGGACGGGCCGAAGTGGAGCGGCTGGCCAGCCAGCAGCACGCGGTGAACGCCTCCACCGCCCTGCTGGACCGGAACACCAGTTACGGGGCCAAACTGACCGCCCTTGAGCTAATCTTCGAGGTCCCGCGCGACCCCGCCCGGGCGCACGCCTTCGCGGACTTCTGTGCCGAACAGGGGAAGGGCCTCGACGACTTCGCCCTCTGGTGCGCGCTCGCCGAGAAGCTGGACCCGCAGGCCCCCGAGTGGTCCGGGGCTGCGGCTGCCCCGGACACCGCCTACTGCACGGAGCAACGCGCCGTGCTGGCCGGCCGGATCGATTTCCACCGCTGGCTGCAGTGGCTCTGCGACCAGCAGCTTGAAGCCGGCCAGCGCTCGGCCCGGCGGGCGGGCATGGAAATCGGTGTCATCCACGATCTTGCGGTGGGCGTAAAACTTGGGGGAGCGGACGACTGGTCACTTTCCGGAGTGCTGGCCCGGGGAGTCACCGTCGGCGCGCCGCCGGACATGTTCAACCAGCAGGGACAGGACTGGACCCAACCACCCTGGCATCCGGGCCGGCTCGCCGAGTCCGGTTACGCCGCCTACCGGGACATGCTCCGCACGGTGCTGCGCCATGCCGGCGGGATCCGGGTGGACCACATTCTGGGCCTGTTCCGGTTGTGGTGGATCCCGGAGGGGGCTGGGCCGGGGGAGGGCACGTACGTCTATTACGACCATGAGGCGCTGATCGGCATCCTGGCGCTGGAGGCCCAGCGGGCCGGGGCAATCGTGATCGGCGAGGACCTGGGTGTGTTCGAGCCCTGGGTGCGGGAGTACCTTGCGGGCCGCGGGATCTTCGGCACTTCCATCCTCTGGTTTGAGCACGACGCCGACGGCCCCATCCCGCCGGAACGGTATCGGCAGCAGTGCCTGACCAGCGTCAACACCCATGACCTGCCCCCCACGGCCGGGTACCTGGCCGGCGAGCACGTGACGCTCCGCGAATCCCTGGGTCTGCTGCAGCGCCCGGTGGAAGTGGAACGCGCCCAGGCCGCCGCGGAGCAGCAGGCGGTGCTGGGACTCCTGCAGGAACGCGGCCTCCTGCCCGGGCGGGAGGCGAGCGCCGAGCGGGATGTGCAAGGTGCGCACGGTGTGCAGGGCACTGTCGAAGCGCTCTACGCCTTCACCGCCCTGACGCCCTCGTCGCTGCTGGGGGTCGCTCTGGTTGATGCGGTCGGCGAAACCCGCACGCAAAACCAGCCCGGAACCAGCACGCAGTACCCCAACTGGCGCATTCCGCTGGCGGGTCCACAGGGACCCGTCCTGCTCGACACGCTGCAGGACGATCCGGGTTACCGCTCCCTCGTCGGCACGATAAAGTCCGCTTTGCCCCAGCAGGAGTAACTGCGACGCAGGGGAAAGGCGGGTCTATGGCCCGGCGTGCCGGCCGCCGCTAGCATGTTGCGATGAGGCACGTTGCCAGGTTCTGTTGGGCGGTATTCCTGGCCCTGGTCCTGGCCGGGTGCACTGCTCCCGGGCCGGCGCCCGCCCCCACCCCGCCGACGTCGACGTCGTCGACGACACAGTCGTCCGGGCCGGTGGCGCCGACGAGCACAGCGCTGTCCTCCCCGCCGGCCACCGCGTCCCAGGCCCTGTCCGGCCCTGCCCGGCGGGGTGCAGTCGATCATGTCGTCATTATCGTGATGGAGAACAAAGCCGCCAGCCGCGTCCTGGGGGCCGATGACGCGCCCTACCTCAACTCCCTGGCGAAGGACTACGCCCTGGCAGCCAACTACCACGCGATCACACGGCCCAGCCTGCCGAACTACCTCGCCCTGACCAGCGGGACCACTGCAGGCATCACGAGCAACTGCAACCCGGCGGCGGACAACTGTCAGGCCAGGGTCCGGACGATTGCCGATGAGATCACCGAGTCCGGGAGGGATTGGCGGATGTATGCCGAAGGGATGCCCGAGCCCTGCCAGGCCGAAAATTCCGGCCGTTACGCGGTGAAGCACAACCCGTTTATGTACTACCCCTCTGTGACCGGCGACCGGGACCTGTGCGCTGACCGGGTGGTGCCGTACAGCCGGCTGGAGGACGACTTGAGGACGGACCGGGGCCTGCCGGACTACGTTTTCATCACCCCGGACATGTGCAGCGACACTCACGACTGCCCGGTGCAGACGGGCGACGACTGGCTGTCCCGGGAAGTTCCCAAAATCCTCGCTTCACCGGAGTTCAGCTCAAAGAACTCCCTGCTGGTGGTCACCTACGATGAGGGAAGCGGTTCCTCCAACCACATTGTCACGGTCTTCGCCGGGCCCGCGGCCCGCAACGGGTACGTCTCGGACACCCGCTACACGCACTATTCCCTGTTGCGCACGATCGAAGACGCCTGGGGCCTGGATCCGCTGACGGATAACGACCGGGAGGCCGCGGGCATGGCCGACCTGCTGGACTAGTGCACCTCCAGCGGCGGCCGGGTCAACCTGCGTAGATGGGTGTCTCCGGGAAGTACGAATTACAGGCCGGGAGCCCACCGGTGTAGCCCTGCATGAATCCATCCACCCGGGCCTGGATGGGGCTCCCCGTTTCGCCTTCACCCGGCGGTGCGATGCTGGCGAGCAGGGCGTTAAGGTCGCCCAGGTCAGCGGGATACGCCACCAAGCCGGCCTGCGCGGCGTGGGCCACCCAGGCGCCGGAAATGCAGTCCGCCTGGTTCTCGAGGAGCATGTTCTCCTCCTCGGTCTCGGGTGCGGGGACCGCCTTGATGTTCTGGATGTGGTGTCCCCATTCATGGGCGTAGCCGACGGCCGGCGCTGCCCCACCGACGCCGTTATAGAGCTGCCACAGGGCGTCCTGGCCGGCGTAGATGGCCTTGTCCTCCGTGCAGTACGAGTAATCCAGGCCGCTGTAGTCTTCGGGCGTGCCGTCATCCTTGAGGCACGCGGTGGTGCCGGTCAGCCCGGCAGCCACGAAGAAGAACGAGGCCGGCCGGTTCTCGACCCCGTATTTTTCGTCGAACATCGGGGCTGTCACCGCGAGGACGTGCCCCAGGTAGGCGGGCATGTCGGTGTAGCTGTGGCAGCCCGCTTGGGCCCCCTTCGGGCAGTAAAGCCGGGCCCTGCTCGCGTTCAGTTCCGCCGTGGGCGCCGGGGTGGCTGCCTCCAATGCCGCCGGGGCCGGGCGGGGGGCGAGGGTGGCGTCCGTTGTCACGGGAGTGGGGGTGGGCGTGGCGCTGGCCGGTCCCGCGGGGGAGGGGCTTCCAGTGGTGGCTGGCGTTGATTCGCCCGCCTGGCCGCCGGGCGTGGGACTGCATGAGGTGAATAGCAAGACGGAGGCGAGCAGCGCGATCGCTGCGGCGGGACGGTGCATGGGGTACTCCTAGATTCACTTGTGAGACCACAGGTGCTGCCGGTTCCGACGCGGATCGGTGACTCTTCCCCTCGGGGACCAGAATAGGGTTCGCCGTACTTCGTGTCCACGCGCCGGAGCTGGCGGGATTGCGGACTGTCCAGGGAGCGGGCTGTGCAGGGCCCCAGGGTGCGGAATTCCTCCCGCCGGCATTGATTGTCCGGCCCGGCCCGCAGTCCGACGTTCTACGGGGTGGGACGCTTTCCGGCGGCGAGTTCCCGAACCCAGTCGGGGGTGGCCCGGCCGAGGCGCCGGTCAGTGACGAGGCGAAGCTTCGCGGCCGCGATTTGAACACCCCGGTCCCCTGCGGAAGCCCGGTCCACGCTGACTGCCGCCTCCGACGGCGGGATAATGGTCGTCCGCCCCGGCGCGGTTTCCAGCGGGTCCTGCCACGCGACGGTGACGATCTCGAGTTCCTCAGGACTGGCCAGGCCGCTCCCGGCCAGGACCGCCATGATCCCGAGGCCAAGTTCGGCCCGGCGCGGTTCAGCGGAGAGCGAGCTGTCGAGGGCCCACTGGGTGCGTTGCCACCATTCACTCCGGTTGTCAGCTTCCCGCTGCTGTGCCAGGGCTGCCGAGTCCGCAGCGGCCCGCTGCTGCAGCGTGCGCAGGCTGATGACGGCACCGATGACGGCCGCGATCAGCACGGCGAAAGGACCCAGGGCGGCAAGAACCTGCCACCATTCGGCCGGACCGGTCCGGACGAAAACTTCGACGGGATCTGCAGACGGTGTCACGGCAACAGCTTAGCGCCGGGCTGTCCTGCAGTGCGGCGTGGACTGTGCCTCTTGGCTACCGGCCCGCGTGCCACTTCTCCTCATCACCGATCGTGACCTAACCTGCCGGTATATGGCAGCCATCAGGACAGCTGCCTCGACCAGCGCCTTCACATCAACGAACCCTGGAGGAGAACCCATGACCGACGAGGCCCCGGAGACAACAACCGAAGGAGAGCCCATGATCCACGGAGCCCTGGAAACGATCGGGGGCCGCCCAGCGCTGCGCTTCGAGCGCATCCTCGCCCATTCGGTCGAGCGGGTGTGGCGGGCTGTCAGCGTGCCGGCAGAGCTCGGCAGCTGGTTTCCGGCAGCTGTCAACTGGACACCTGTTGTGGGGGAGACATTCGACGTCGACGGCGCGACGCTCGAGGTTACGACGGTCGATCCGAACCAGCGCCTCGCTTGGATCTATGCCGGCCAGCCGCAGAGTTTCGAGCTCGAGGCCGAGGGAGACGGCTGCCGGTTCACGTTCACCCACGTCATCGACGACCCCGCAATGGCGGCCCAGACAGCAACCGGCTGGGAGACCTACCTCTCCCGGCTCGAGCCCAATCTTGACGGCGAAGACATCACCGAAGAGGTGGCACACGAGCGCTGGGCGGAAATTCACGAACGCTACGCCGAGCTCTTCGGGGTCGATCCGACACCGGGACGGCAATTCGCGGCAGCTCTGCGGTCAGGCCAACAATGACCCGCTGATATGACTTGATTTTGGCGCAACAACGGCTCGGTCCGATGGGCTGTCCGGCCAGGTCAGTCCGAGTCGAGTTCGTCGAGCAGTGACTTCGCAGCTTTGGCGATGTCGGTGTGGTCGTGCTGGGCAGCCCTGCTCTCAATGGCAAGGATCGCGCAGCGGTGCAGCCGCCGGAAGTCCCCGAAGGGAAAGCTGTAGCGTCCCTTCGTGTCGGACGCCTTCTGGCGGTCCATGCCCAGATGCCACTTCCCGAATTCCGGGTACCCGTGCTCGTCGATATACGCATTTTCCTGGTCTGTGTCGGGGGCATGTTCGCTCCAGTCATCACGCGTATCCCGGACGACCTTCGCGTCCCTGATGAGCTGCCGGGCGTGACCCAGAGCCGCATTGTTGACCTTGATCGTCATGGGCAGGCATCCGCTCCGTCGTATTTCCCGTTACCTCAGGTCACGAAGTTCTCACGTCACGACGTTCCCGCGCGCAACCGGTGGCTGGTGGCCGCCGCGGCTGACGTGGACTTTCGTGGGGAACGCTCCGGACTGCTCCGGCAGCTGAACGCGGACTTTCAGGACTCCGTCGATGTAGCTGGCCTCGACGGCATCAGGATTCGCACCCCGCGAAACCGGGTCTCCGTCTCACCCTGGAAGAAACGCCGGACGGGTTCGGGCACGTCAATGCCACTGCGGCGGAAGAAGTTTTCCATGCCGCTCTCCTTTGCCGGGTTTGCCTCTGTGGGCCCCTGCGGAGTCGCGCGAGTTTGCGTGCAGCTGACCGCCGATGATGAGAGGCGGCCGCCGCCCGCCCTACACCCTGCTGCGGCGTCCGGCCACGGCTCCGTAGATCAGCAGCACAATGACGGCGCCGAGGATGGCAAGGAGCCAGGTCCCCAGGTCAAAGAACTCCACGAGGCCTCGGCCGAAAATCAGCGAGCCAATCCAACCACCCAGTATTGCTCCCACGACGCCCAGAACGAGCGTGATCACCCAGCCGCCACCTTGATGACCGGGGAGGATGGCCTTAGCGATGGCTCCTGCGATCAGCCCCAGCAGTAGAAATCCGAGAATGCCCATGGCAGTACTTCCTTTCAATCGATAGTCGTTGTTATTGTCCGTACCAAGAATTTAATCAGCATGCTTAGGGTGTTGCAATACCCGCCGATCACGATGTCCGTGGGCATCCGGCCGTGGGCTGTGCTGGTGACGAACGACGTCGGCGCCACCAAGCCGCTGCCCTGCCCGCCCGCCCGCCCGCCCGCGGCGAGGATTCTGGCAGGATGTGGTCATGTCGTCACGCTGCGCCAGCCTGCGCTCCCCGCCGCATCACAGATCGCTGAACTTCACGTGGCCACCTGGCGGGAGGCATACTCGCATCTGCTCTCTCAGGACTTCTTCAGCGAGGAGCACGTCCAGAGCCGTCACCAAATGTGGAATCACATCCTCGGGAATCCACGCAGCGACTGGAGCCTCCGAATCGCGGAGAGCAGGGGGCGGATCGTCGGCTTCGCGTTCTCCGGCCCCAGCTTCGGGCCGGAAGGCCACGACCTTCCCCGCGATCGTCGGTTGTTCAGCATTTACGTGGCGGCAGCCTGCTATGCCACCGGAGTGGAACAGGCGTTGCGTGATGCCACGGCGGGTGATCGTCCCGCGATGCTGTGGGTCGCAAAGAACAATTTCCGGGCGGTGGCGTTCTATCGCCGCAACGGATTCGATTTCTTTGGTGCGGAGCAGACCGATCCTGGTGCTCCAGGGATTGTCGACGCCCGCATGGTGCGATAGGGACCATGCGGTGGCTTGCCGGGTCGGGTTCCCGCGTCCGAAACGACAGCGGTTCGGGTCGGTCTCTGTGCGGGATCTGAGTATTCCGGCGGCCGATTAAACCTTCTACGCTAGGAACACTAAGTACGGTTCCCATTTCGAAGGGGTAAACCTGATGCGAAAAGATCGTGCGCTTGGATTGATGGCGGCAACGATGGTTGCCCTGGCTGGCTGCACCGGCGGCGGGGGAACTGCCAGCCCGTCCGCTACAACGGCGGCGGCCACCGCCACAGAAACCGCTGCAGCCAAGGTCTACAGCGAGGATGAACTCCGGGACATGATCTCCGGCAGGAACGATGCGGACGGCAACGAACTCACTCTTTACTCCAAGGAGCAGGTGGACCAGGGCGGGAACATCGCCAACCTGCTCATGAGCACCGCCACCGTGGACCCCGCGGACTGCAAGGGCATTGCCACGGCGGGGCTGCTGGACACCGCGGAAAACGGTGCGGTGGCCGTGGCAATTTCCGAGGGTGACCAGCCGCGTACGCTGTCCGCCCAGTCGGGAAGGGAGGGCCCGGACGCCGTAGAGGTGCTGCGGCAGATCAGCGACAAGATGGACCAATGCGCCAATTTCTCCGTGGCGGTCCTCGGCCGGACCTACCAGGTCGCCAGCACGGAGCTGCAGGCGAACACGGAAGCCCGGGAGACCTTCGCAACAGTGAGCACCCGGGGTGAGGGAACGCAGGGGATGCTGATGCAGGTCTCCGCCGCCCAGGGCAGGCTGATGGTTGTCGCCACCATGGGCGGCGCCAACCTGGGCGACACGGACCAAAAGGAACTCGAAGACCTGATCAATCAGGTGCTTCGGAAGGCCGACGGCGCCGTAGCTTCCAGCCCTCCGTCCACTGGCACAACCGGCTCCACGAGCACGGCCTCACCGGAGGATTCAGCCCCGCCTACAGCCACCGGGCCGGGCGCCGATTCCGCTTCGCCTACCGCCACCGAGCCGAGCGATGGCGGCACGCCCGCACCATAAGCCCGCGGCCGGGCGGCATCTGTCCTGCGGCCGCGGACGGCCTATTTGAGGAGCCTTCGATGACCATCCTGAGAATCACGCCCGAGGCCGAGGCCTCCGGCCTGACCGCTGAAATCTACGACGCCGAGCGCCGGTCGCTCGGCTATGTGCCGAGCCACACCAAGGCCATGAGCCTGAACCCGGAGGCGTACCTCGCCTGGGAGTCCCTCACCAAAGCGATCAGCTCCGCCTTGGGCATCCGCCGCTACGAGTTGGTCACGCTGGCAGCGGCCCAGGCCATCGGATCCTCTCATTGCAGGCTGGCTCACGGGAAAAAGACGCTCAGGATCTTCAGCGAGAAGCAATTGAGTGCCATCGCTCGGGACTTCCACCAGGCAGACCTTCCACAACATGAGGTGGCGATGATGGACTACGCGGTGAAGCTCAGCACTGATGCGGCATCCATGACCGAGAGCGAAGCGCAGAAACTGCGCGACGTTGGTTTCAGCGACCGTGAGATCGCCGACATCACCCTTGCAGCGGCCGCGCGCAACTTCTTCAGCAGGGCGCTGCTGGCTATGGGCGTTGACTTGGACGTCCCCGAAGGGATCAGCGACGAGCTGCAGGACGCCCTGCTGGCACCACTGTTCCGGCGAGGATCTCTTAGTTGGCCGAGGGATCCTTAGCCCAGCTGAAGCGAAACCTCCTTAATCGCCGCTACTTCCAGGCCCCGACGGAGTCGGCCTTTACGGTGGAGGCTTTACCGTTAACCTCGGAGGGGTTTCCCTGGCGCCACAGGCTGTTGGTGTGGAATGTCGCCGACGGTCTGGGTCCAAGCGCCGGGGACCCCAACGGGTATCGTTGCGGACTGGTCGAAGCAGGTTGCGTAGCAGCGCGAGGGCTGCCGCAACGTCGGATTCGCGGGGTTGCCCGCCACCGAATTTTGTAACGGGTGCATTCGCGGGGGTTTAGACCGAGGATTAGCGGCCCGTCCGGGGATGTTGCCGGCGCAGCGACCGCGCCGGGGACACGGTGAAGAACAGCACAGCACCACGGCGTCGGAAATGAACGTGATGAGTCATGGCTGCTCCTGGAGCGCACGTTCGGTCGTCGGCGACTCCCCGCGGTGCAGGGGGGCGGTGGCAGAGAAAATACGCCGTGCTTTATGGCGGCCCGAATCGGTGCGGCCGCCGAGCGGCATTCCTGTCAGTTGCGGGCACTTACAGTGATCGTGGACCCGAACCGCTGCCGTTGTCTTCCGCAGGGTCCAACGCACTGTCCAGAGGACGATGAGCGTCACGGCCACAATGACGATGACTGCGGCAACCAGCATCACCAGAAATACGCCAACGTGCCAACCCTCAAGTCTCATCGGTCCCCAGTCCCGTTCGATATTGGGCCGACTCTACTCGTCGGACCGAGAAGCACGAATGGGGCCGCGGACTTGTCTGCCTCACTGAACGGTGATTCCGATTCCGGCGACCGCCCCGGTCCAGGCGCCGGTCGGGTCAGGGCGGGTCAAGTGGGCACTGACGTACCGGTTCCGGCCTCCGTGTTTTGGGAGAGGTAGATCTGGGCTCGGGGGATACCCACACACGCTGTGGTGACAGTGTGCGGACCGTCGGACATCACTGTGGCGACCGTGGTGACGACGGCAGCGGGCCCGTCCTCCGGTCCGGTATCGGTAAGGAGCGCAGACCCGGTGGCCTCTGCCGGACGCTGATGCAGTTCGGCGTAGTTTCGTGCCTCCACTCCGAGAACTCCAGGGTCATCCGCAGGGACGGCGGGGGCAGACACGAAAATGGGGCCGCCACGATTGCGGGCTATTACAGGGCGTGAAAGGGGGGTGCGACTGGGACAGTCATCTGGACCGACGGCGGCCACCCGCCCTTCCTCCAGCGCAAGCACGGCGCAGTCGCCTTCCACCCGGGAGCCAACCAAGAGGTCAGGGGCACTGACCCGCCACTCGGAGGTCAGCTAAACCCCGCTGATCATCGTCTCCCTCGCCTTCCGACCGCGTGGGCGGCCCCGTGCACATGCGCAAGCAAGTGAATAATTTGCGGGAGAATTAGTTCCATCTAATATTCGTCAAATGACGCTTATTAGATTAGGCTTGAAACATGATCACGACATTCGCGAAGTTTTCGCAGGGCTGGACCTCCTACTCCCGGGCCGCCGAAATGCACTTTCCCGCCGGGGAATGCCACATCACGACCGATAGGGTCATGGACGGCGAAACCCCTGTGTACTTCTACCTAACCGGCGCCGACGCCAATGACTTCGTCACCGCCGGCATGTGGATCGACTACGCCCACCAGGCCGGCCACAAGGTCACCGCCCTGATCCCATACCTGCCCGGAGCCCGACAGGACCGCAACGTGCCGTTCGGCGCCAGGGTGTACGCCAATCTGATCAATGCCATGGACGCCGATGAGGTCGTCTGCTTCGACCCGCACTCGGGGGTCATGCCGGCACTGGTGAACAACCTGCGCGTCGTCTACTCCGACACCGTCATCCAGAAAGTTCTCCGCAAGACTCTCGGCGAGTACGTCGGGGTGATCTGCCCGGACCAGGGAGCCCACGCCCGCACCGAAAGAGTCGCCGCCGCGCTGGGCCTGCCCGTCTACTACGCCAAGAAGCACCGCGACTTCACCACCGGCAAGCTCTCCGGCTTCGAATGCGAAGCCCTCCCGGCGGCCGGCAAGTTCCTCGTCGTCGACGACATCTGCGATGGCGGCGGCACCTTCCGCGGCCTCGCAGCAGCGACCGGCCTGCCGAAGGAACGCCTCGACCTCTGGGTCAGCCACGGGGTCTTCTCCGGCAACGCCGCCGCCCTGAACGAGCACTTTGGCACCATCTTCACCACCGACTCCCACCCCGGCGCCACCAACCCCGCAGTCGGGGCCAGCGTCTCACCCCTCATCCACCACCTTCTGGAAGGCCGCAACTAACATGAGCACCGCAACCGCCACCCGCATCACCGCCCCGTCCGTCACCGCTGCCCTGTTCGAGACCGACGCCTACAAGCTCGGCCACCGCGAACTCTACCCGGCCGGAACCACCGGCATCCTCGCCAACTACACCAACCGAGGCTCCCGCATCGACGGCGTCACGAAGGTCGTCCACTTCGGCCTCCAGGCCTTCCTCCAGTCCTACTGCACCGAGGCGTTCGCCCTATTCTTCGCCGCTGAAGAGGACGCGGCCGTCGCCGAATACGAGGCGGTCCTCGAATCGATCCTCGGCCCGAACGACATTGAGGCCGATCACATCCGGGCCCTGCACCGCATCGGCTACCTGCCGCTGATCTTCCGCGGCGTCCCCGAAGGAACCCGCGTCCCACTGCGCGTGCCGACCTTCACGGTCGAAAACACCGAACCTGAGTTCTTCTGGCTGGTCAACTACATCGAGACGGTTCTCTCCGCCGCCGTCTGGCACCCGTCCACCACGGCCACCATCGCCGACAGCTACCGCGCGGTCCTGGACGAAGCCGCCGCCGTCACCGGCGTCGACCGCGCCGCCGTGAACTGGCAGCTCCACGACTTCTCCTACCGGGGCATGTCCGGCACCGGCTCGGCGGCCGCCAGCGGCGCCGGCCACCTGCTGTCCTTCACCGGCAGCGACTCCCTGGCCACCCTCGACTGGGTCAACCGCTACTACCCGTCCGAGGCCGGCACGGACAACGGACTGGTCCTCGGCTCCGTCCCCGCCACCGAGCACTCCGTGATGTGCGCCGGTATCAGCGAATCCAGCGAACTCGAAACTTTCGAGCGCATCCTGGACAAGCACAGGACCGGCATCGTCTCCGTCGTCTCCGACACCGACGACTTCTTCAAGGTCCTGAACGTCATCCTCCCGGACCTTAAGACCCGGATTATGGAGCGCGAAGGCAAGCTGGTCATCCGCCCCGACTCCGGCGACCCGGCCGACATCATTTGCGGCACGATGTCCCGCCCCGGTGCCGTCGTCACCGCACAGCTCCGCACCATGGAGCAGGACCCGGAATTCTTCGGGGCCGTGCAACTGCTCTGGAACGTCTTCGGCGGCACCACCAACGCCAAAGGCTACAAGGTCCTCGACAAGCACATCGGCCTCATCTACGGCGACTCGATCACCGTCGACCGGGCCAAGGACATCTGGACCCGCCTGCAGGCCATGGGCTTCGCCTCCGAGAACGTCGTCTTCGGCGTCGGCTCCTACTCCTACCAGTACGTCACCCGGGACACCTTCGCCTCCGCCATCAAGGCCACATGGGCCAAGATCAACGACGTCGAGCACAACCTGCTCAAGGACCCGGCCACGGACAACGGCACCAAGAAGTCCGCGACGGGACGCCTGGCCGTGACCCGCAACGCCGACGGCGAGCTCGCACTGATCGAAAAGGCCACCCCGGAACAGGAAGCCGAATCCCTGCTCCAGCCGGTCTGGGCCAACGGCGAATTCATCCGTCGCCAGTCCTTCGCAGACGTCCGCGCCGTCCTCAGCAACATCGCCTGACGTGGCAAACGACAAGCCGGACCTGCTGAGCACCGCCAAGCGTCTGGCCAGCGCAGAGAGGGAGCTAACGCCGTTCGAGCGCCAGCCACTAGTGTCCATTGACACCGTGCCCCTGGTTCTCCGGGACGGGCACTGGAGCGTTATCCTGGGCGTCCGCGAGCTGGAACCCTACGCGGGCCAGGCGGCCCTGCCGGGGGTACTCCTGCGCCCCATGGAGCGGCTTGCGGAAGCCGCGCTGCGGGCCCTGTCCAGCAAGGTCAACATCTCCGAAGAAGGCGTCCTGTTCCTGATGAATGCCGGAGCCTTCGACAACCCCGTCCGCGACCCCCGCGGGCCAACGCTGTCGATCGCCCACGTCGCCGTCATCGACCCGGAATTCGAGCCCGAAGGCGTCGTTCACCGCCCGCTTACCGGCAACACGGAGCTCCCGTTCGACCACTCCGTCATCGTTATGTCCGCCGCCAAGGCAGTCCTGGACGCCCTCTGGATCAATGAGCCCCTCACCCGGGCACTGCTGAGGGAGAAGTTCAGCACCGCGGACGTCGCCCGGCTCATGCGCGAACTCTCCATCGCCGCCTCCGCGAACGAACCCGACACCTCCAACCTGGGCCGGGGCCTCGCCAAGAACCCTCGTCTGGTCAAAGCGGCCGTGCCGGCTGCGCCTGTCGGCAAGGGACGCCCGGCCGCCGCCTGGACATGGGCCGACACCGGGTCGGCGCCGAGGCACGGTTTCTAGGCTTTCATGCGGGCGAGGACCTGCACGAGCCGGCCCTGGCCACGCCCATTCCGGGCCTGGCAGTCATCACCCGGTTCGCCGGCCTGGAATCATCAGCTTCACCTCGGCGAATGACCGCGACGGGGCGGTTAGCGTCCCGGCCGGCCGCCGCTTGTTTGCTGGCTGTAATCTGGCAGCGAACCACTAATCCTTGGGGGACCCATGAACGACAATATTCCGCCGATTCCGTCTGCGCCCCGGTACCAGGGGAACCCGGTTCCTGAAAGCTATGGGCCGCCGCAGTATGCTCCCCGGCCGCCGGCCGCCCAGCCCTATCCGCAGCAGGCGCGGCAGCCGTACTTCCAGCAGCCGCCACCTCCCTATGCCTACCCGCAGCAGCCCTACGGCATGTACGCCAAGGCGCCCCAGGGCTGGGATCCGAACCGTCCGGCGTCGTCCGGTTTCCGGATCGCGGCAGGAATCGTCGGCATCGCCTGCGGTACCTGGTTCCTGGTGCCGTCCATCGCCGGCTTTCAAAACGAGGGCGGGGTCGTCTTGATGGCGTTCCTCATCCTGGTGGCAGCACTGGGGAGCATCACCGCGGGCATCATCCTGCTGGCCAATCAGCGCCAACGCCGCCGCGGGGCCCCCGTAACGTCGCTGGGCTTCGCCGGTCTCACCGTACTCCTCGGCCTGATCGGTCTGGCGGTGCCCTACTACGGCGCGGCGCTGCTTCTGTCCGCAGTGGTTCTGGCCGGGCCGGTTCTCATCGTCATGGGCCTTGGACTCGCCAGGGAGAAACGCGGGCTCTGACCAGCCGGGCTGATCCGTTACGGAAAGACCCTGAGGAGGATCGCAGCAGGGCGGGAGAGGCGCTACCGGCCTGCCGTGCCGTTGGCCGCATCGTACGACAGGCTGCCGGCGTCGGACGCGGCTCCCTGGGAGCCTTCGGGAATCAGCCGTGTGGTTCAACGATGAGTATGACCAGGTCAGCCTTGGCTTCCTTGCCGGGGCTTGTCACGTCCAGCGAGTAGTCGTACTCACCATCAGTGCCAAGCGAACTGCATACCGACGATGGGCCGCCGACATTCGGCCGCCTGTTGCAGGTGCCCTCGACGCGCATCTCAAAACCCGCACTGGAGCTCAGGGACTTCAGCTCGGCCACCGTGAGTTCGCTTCCGGTGTTCCAGCTCTTGGCGATACTGGGGCACGGGTTGGTTGGGATGCAGAGGAACATCTCCCTGCGCACGTTGCTTCTCTCCAGCTTCCAATCCGATGGAACGGCGAAGTGCTCCGCGCGGGAGACCATGTCGGCGGTGACCTTGTCCTCCGCCGACCGGACGAAAAGAAACGCGACGGCGGCAGCGACCAGCACAGTCGCCAGGATTAACCGGACCGTACGCTTCACCTGGTTCCCCCAAACCATCAGTGCCAACACGCCTGACTCCGGCACGCCCGGGTGGGTGGCGCAGAAACAGCTGTCGCATCCATGGAGAAACCAAGCCGCCCGGCACGCGAGCACTCGTAATCCCTAAGTTCAAGGTAGGTCACAAAACCACGATGCGGAGGTCGGGCCGGGGGTGTCGCTTTTCAGCATCCGCGTGGATGAACCCGGGGCCCGTGCCGGTGGAGACAGAGAAAAGGCCCCGGAATCCATAGGATTCCAGGGCCTTTTCCTGTTGTGCGCGGAGGGGGACTTGAACCCCCACCCCCTTTCGAGGACTAGCACCTCAAGCTAGCGCGTCTGCCATTCCGCCACCCGCGCAGGTGGTATTCGGTGTACCTTTTCGCCTTTCAGCGTTTCGATTTTCTCCGAAGCAGCGAGAAAGACTCTAGCATGAAGTTTCCCGAAACAAATAATCGGGGTCCGATCGGGCATGTGGGTAGGCTGAAGCCAGCCCGAGAGCCGACCCACGAGGAGTGAAACATGACTGAGATCAGGCCCGAGGACGAAGTCGTCAGAATCTGCCAGGAGCTAATCC
Organism: Pseudarthrobacter sp. HLT1-3; assembly: GCF_059383535.1. Lineage (NCBI taxonomy): Bacteria > Bacillati > Actinomycetota > Actinomycetes > Micrococcales > Micrococcaceae > Pseudarthrobacter > Pseudarthrobacter sp. HLT1-3. The sequence continues at coordinate 19,950 of NZ_JBWZCJ010000034.1, forward strand.
GGATCGACACGTCCAACTACGGGGACGGATCCGGCCCGGGGGAGCGGGCAGCCGCCGAATACACCGCGGGGCTGATGACCGAAGTGGGGCTGGACGCCGAAATCTTCGAATCCGCCCCGGGCCGCGCCAGCGTGGTGACCCGCCTCGCGGGGGAGGACCCGTCCGCCAGCGCCCTGGTCGTCCACGGACACCTGGATGTGGTCCCCGCACTCCGCGACCAGTGGTCGGTTGATCCCTTCGGCGCGGAGCTCAAGGACGGCATGATCTGGGGCCGCGGCGCCGTCGACATGAAGGACATGGACGCCATGATCCTCTCCGTCCTTCGGGATTTCGCCCGCTCCGGACGTAAGCCCAAGCGGGACCTGATCTTCGCGTTCTTCGCCGACGAGGAAGCCGGCGGTACTTACGGCGCCCGCTACGCGATCGAAAAGCGCCCCGAACTCTTTGACGGCGCCACCGAAGCGATCTCAGAGGTCGGAGGATTCTCCGCCACGATCGGCGGCAAGCGGACTTACCTGCTCCAGACCGCCGAAAAGGGTCTCTCCTGGCTCCGCCTCGTCGCCCACGGCCGCGCGGGCCACGGCTCGCAGATCAACACGGACAACGCCGTCACCCGGCTGGCAAGTGCCGTCTCCCGGATCGGTGAATACCGCTGGCCGGTCGAACTGACCCCCACCACCCGCCAGTTTCTCGACGGCGTCACGGAACTCACGGGAGTGGAGTTCGATCCGGACGATCCGGAGAAGATTCTCAAGGAGCTCGGCACCGTCGCGCGCTTCGTCGGCGCGACCCTGCAGAACACCACCAACCCCACGCTGCTCAAGGGTGGTTACAAGCACAACGTGATCCCGGAATCAGCCGAGGCACTCATCGACTGCCGTACCCTGCCCGGCCAGGAACAGCACGTCCTCGAAACCGTCCGGGAACTCGCCGGCAAAGGCGTCGACGTGAGCTATGTCCACAACGACGTCTCACTGGAGGTTCCGTTCGCCGGGAACCTTGTGGACTCCATGATCGACGCCCTGCACGCCGAGGACCCGGGGGCCAAGGTCCTTCCCTACACGCTCTCCGGAGGCACGGACAACAAGTCGCTGAGCCGGCTGGGCATCACCGGCTACGGCTTCGCCCCGCTCCAGCTCCCCGAGGAACTGGACTTCACCGGGATGTTCCATGGTGTGGACGAACGGGTTCCCACCGATTCGCTGAAATTCGGCGCACGGGTCCTCGATACCCTGCTCACCAACTACTGACGCCCGAAAGGCACCACCGATGAGCCCCGACGACGTCCTCCCCGGCGCCCTGCTGGAACGGATCCGCGGGCGCGCCGCCGGCTACGACCGTGAGAACACCTTTTTCCAGGAGGATCTGCAGGAGCTGGCCGCCGCCGGCTACCTGAAAATCTTCGTTCCGGCGGCCGACGGCGGACTGGGGCTCGGTCTCGCGGCGGCGGCGCAGCTGCAGCGGCGGTTGGCGACGGCGGCCCCGGCCACCGCACTGGCCATCAACATGCACCTGGTCTGGACCGGCGTCGCGCATGTCCTCGCCGCCCGGGGCGACTCCTCCCTCGACTTCGTCCTCCGGGAGGCCGGGCAGGGGGAGATCTTTGCGTTCGGGAACTCGGAGGCTGGAAACGACTCGGTGCTCTTCGACTCCCGCACTGCCGCCGTCCCGCTGGCCGGGGGTGGCTACGCCTTCACCGGCCGCAAGATCTTCACGAGCCTCTCGCCGGCATGGACCCGGCTGGGCATCTTCGGAAAGGACGCCTCGGCCGGGAACGGCGACGGGCAACTGGTCCACGGCTTTCTAACCCGGGACACCCCGGGCTATGAGATCCTGGCCGACTGGGACACCCTGGGCATGCGCGCGAGCCAGTCGAACACCACGGTCCTGGCCGGCGCGGTGGTGCCCGCGGAGCGGATCTTCCGGAAGCTGCCGGTCGGCCCGAACGCTGACCCGCTGATCTTCGCCATCTTTGCGTGCTTCGAGACGCTGCTGGCGGCGGTGTACACGGGCATTGGCGAGCGGGCTCTCGCCCTCGCGGTGGAGGCCGTGACGCGGCGGACATCATTCAAGAACGGCGGACGAAGCTACGCCCAGGATCCTGATATCCGCTGGAAGGTGGCGGATGCGGCGATGGCCATGGACGCGCTGTACCCGCAACTGTCGACCGTCACCGCCGACGTCGACGCGCTGGCCGATCATGCGGGCCAGTGGTTCCCGAAGCTGGTCGGCCTGAAAGTCAGCGCGACAGAGACGGCCCGAACCGTCGTGGATCTGGCCATCCGGGTGTCCGGAGGATCAAGCTACTTCCGCGGGTCCGAACTGGAACGGCTGTACCGGGATGTGCTGGCGGGAATGTTCCACCCCTCGGACGACGAATCAGCGCACAACACCGTAGCCAACGCCTGGCTGGGACCGCTCGAGACAAGCTAGACCGTCCGCTGGGCCGCGGTTCCCTAGACGGTCCGCTGGACCTGGGTGACCCGGCGGCGAAGCCAGAAGCGCCGGCCGCCACCCAGATACAGCACGCTGCGCTCCAGTTCCCACTTGCCGTACTCGGAGTGCTCCACCAGGCGGCGGCGTGCTTCCGGCAGGGAATCCTCAGGACTGACGGTCAGTACGAGGTACTCGTACTGCCTAACATAGTCCCGTTCCCGCCGGACTGAACTGCTGAGAAAATGTTCCTTCATTGCTCTCCATTTTCTACCTTTTCCGACTAACGTGAAGTCATGAGCATCGATCCGCGTGTCGCGCTTCAAGCCCTTACGTCTGCTCTGGAAGAGCACCTCGCAGCGGTGTCGGCACGCCGGGGAGACGGGGACCCTGCGGTCGAGGCAGCTTTTTTTGCAGTTGCTGATGCCTTTGAAGTCTACGACGACTCGCTCTACGACGCCTACGGCGAAGTCACTCCGCTGCAGGTGATCGAGGACGACAGCGACGAGGACGAGGAAGAAGACGTCGACGACGAGGAAGACCTCGAAATCCTCCGGGACTGAGTCCGCTCGAACCCACCTCAGGACCCGCTCAGACGGGGGCCTGAACTCATGCGGGCGGAAAACGTGAAAGGCCTGACCTCAGGCGGGGCTGGAAACATCCTCCAGCGCCTGGGCGATCTGCGGCGGGAGCGGCGCGAGCGTTGAATCCAGGATTTCTTTGAGCTGTACGGGCGTGCGGGCGCCGACAATCGCCGTCGCGACTCCGTGCTGGGACAGCAGCCAGCTCAGGGAGACATCCAGTGCGGTCCGCCCGAGGCCTTTCGCCGCCATCGCGACGGCTTCCACCACACTGGACGCGGCCCCCTCAAGGTACGGCTCCACGTAGCCGGCCAGCCGCGAATGGGCCGCCCGCGAGTCCGCAGGAATGTGCCCGCGGTACTTGCCGCTCAACACCCCGCGCCCTGCCGGACCCCAAGCCATCAGGCCCAGGCCCGCGTCCTCAATGGCAGGAACCAGTTCAGCTTCGGGGGAGCGGTGCAGCAGCGAGTATTCCGACTGGTTAGCGATCAGCGGGAACCCTGCTACCGCGGCGGCCTTCGCCGTCTGCCAGCCGTTGAAGTTGGAGACGCCCGCGTAGCGGGCGCGGCCCGAGCGGACGGCGAATTCGAGCGCTGACAGGGTTTCCTCCAGCGGGACGTTCGGGTCCCAGGCCTGGGCAAACCAAAGGTCGACGTAGTCGGTGCCGAGCCTGGCCAGGCTCGCGTCCAGGCTGGAAAGCATCGCGTTCCGGGAGGTGTCGACGCTGCGCCGGCCGTCCGACGTCGTCAGTCCGGCTTTTGTGGAGATGACCACTTCGGAGCGCGCCACCACGTCACCCAGCATCCCGCCCAGCATGGCTTCAGCCTGGCCGTCGCCGTAGGACGCGGCCGTGTCGATCAGGGTCCCGCCACCGTCCACGAAGGTGCGGAGCAGCGCCGAGGCGTCCTGCTCATCCGTTTCCCGGGCCCAGGACATGGTGCCGAGGGAAAGGGAGGACACACGCAATCCACTGTTGCCGACATATCGCTGCTGCATGTCAGCAAGCTTACGGGGATTCGCCCCACATCATGACGTAGGGTCTATAAACGTGAACTGGTTTGAAGCGGCCTTTCTGGGCCTTGTGCAGGGACTGACAGAATTCCTCCCGATCTCCTCAAGCGCCCATCTGCGGATCGTCGGCTCCTTCCTGCCCAACGCTGCCGACCCTGGCGCCGCGTTCACCGCGATCACCCAGCTCGGCACGGAAACCGCAGTGATTGTGTACTTCTGGCGGGACATCGTGCGGATCGTCAAAGCCTGGGCAGGCTCCCTGACCGGCAAAGTCTCCCGCCAGCACCCGGACGCCCGGATGGGCTGGCTGGTCATCCTGGGCAGCCTGCCGATCATCGTCCTGGGGCTGCTCTTCCAGGACCAGATCGAGTCCGTGCTGCGCAGCCTCTGGATAGTGGCCACCACGCTGATCGTCTTCGGCATGATCCTCGCCGTCGCCGACGCCGTCGGACGGCAGCAGCGCGACCTGACCCAACTGACCTACAAGCACGGCATCTTCTTTGGCCTGGCCCAGGCCATGGCCTTGATTCCCGGCGTCTCCCGGTCGGGCGGGACGATCACTGCCGGGCTGCTGATGGGCTACACCCGCGAAGCGGCTGCCCGGTATTCCTTCCTGCTGGCGATCCCGGCCGTGTTCGGCAGCGGCCTGTACCAGCTCTACAAAGTGGTCTCCCAGGACGGCGTCACCGGACCCTACAGCCTCCCGGAAACGGCACTCGCGACGGCCGTCGCCTTTGTGGTCGGCTACATCATCATCGGCTGGTTCCTGAAATACGTCTCAACCCACAGCTACCGGCTCTTCGTCTGGTACCGGATTCTGCTCGGTCTGGCCCTGTACGTGCTGCTCGGTTTCAACGTCATCAGCGCCTAGCACTAGGCTTGGGCTGTGAAGTCTTGGATCTCCCGCCCCGTTCCCCAGCTCCCCGGCAGCATGGCTGCCCTCCGCCTCTTCGACACCGCCAAAGGCAGCGTCGTTACCCTCGGGGCAGCCGGCGAACAGTCGATGTACGTCTGTGGCATCACCCCATATGACGCCACCCACATGGGGCACGCGGCCAGTTACGTCGCGTTCGACCTGCTAAACCGGGCCTGGCGGGACGGCCGCCAGCAGGTCGCCTACGTGCAGAACGTCACCGACGTCGACGACCCCCTGCTGGAGCGCGCGACGGCGACCGGCGTGGACTGGCGCGATCTCGCCGCCAGCCAGATCGAGCTCTTCCAGACGGACATGGAAGCGCTCAACGTGCTGGCCCCGGACCACTATGTGGGTGCCGTGGAAGTGATTCCCCTGATCGTGCCGGCCATCGAGCTGCTCGTGCAGCGGGGACTGGCCTACCGGGTGGCCGGCGGCGCCGGCGAGCCCGACGGGGATGTCTATTACGACGTTGAAGCCGCCGGCAAGCACTCCGCCGAGGCGACGGACGCGTGGACCCTCGGCTCAGTCTCCGGACTGGCCGACGCCGAGATGCTGGAGCTGTTCGCCGAGCGCGGCGGCGACCCGGGCCGTGCCGGAAAACGCCAGGCGCTGGACCCGCTGCTCTGGCGGGTCGCCCGCGCGGGCGAACCGAGCTGGCCGGGCGGCGGGCTCGGGGACGGCCGGCCGGGCTGGCACATCGAATGCACCGTCATCGCCCAAAAGTACCTGCCCGCCCCGTTCACCGTGCAGGGCGGCGGCTCGGACCTGATCTTCCCGCACCACGAAATGGGCGCCGGGCACGCCTACTCCCTTTCCGGTGTGCCGCTGGCACACCACTTCGCGCACGCCGGGATGGTGGGGCTCGACGGCGAGAAGATGAGCAAGTCCAGGGGCAACCTGGTCCTGGTGTCCAAACTCCGCGCCGCGGGCGAGGAACCGGCAGCGATCCGGCTCGCCATCCTGGCCCACCACTACCGAAGCGACTGGTCCTGGACCGAGGCCGGGTCCGCCGCGGCCAAGGACCGCCTCCGCAGCTGGCGGGACGCCCTCGGGGCGGCCCCCGCCGGCTCAGCCGCGGGTCTGATCGCCCGGCTGCGGGCCGAACTTTCGAACGACCTGAACGCCCCCGGGGCCGTCGCAGCCATGGATGACTGGGCCCACGCCGCGCTCACGGATGGCCACGCGGGCTCCGCGACGGACGCCGCCCTGGTGAGCGACGCCATCAACGCGCTGCTCGGCGTCGAACTCTAGGCACGGCCCGGCGACCCGCTGATAGGCTGGCGACGCGCAAAAGCGCTGGCGACACCCGAATTCGGGTGTCGCCAGCGCTTTTGCGTAGCGCCAGGCAACATGCGCGTCCGCGGGAGGCGGCCAGTGCCGGACTCTAGATGATTAATTCCTATTGGATTCAGTGGTCGTATGCGATCAGCGAACGTTTTCGGGGCGTTCCGGTCAGCCAGTTGTGCCAGATTCCGGCTGCGA